>NZ_JBEXGE010000025.1:0-108214 GCF_040607155.1 Micromonospora sp. NPDC005324
CGCGCCGGGGCAACCGCCGCGCCGCGGCGTGCAGCCGGTGCCCGGCGCCCGCGCCGCCGTGCCGCCGTCGCCACCCACCGCTCGCCCGGGCGGGGATGACCCGGCCGGCCCGCAGGGGCCTCGCCCGGCACCCGGCCCGCCCGGCGGCCCGACCCGTGCTCGCGGTGCGGCGGCCCCTCCCGGCCCACCCGTGGGCCCACCGACCTCAGGCCCCCCGGCAGGTCGTCGTCCGGACGCCGCCGCTGCGCCGGGCCGTCGTCCGGACGCCGCTGTTCCGCCGGGCCGTCATCAGGACCCCGCCGCGCCCGGCGGTCATCCCGACGCCATGCCGCCGCTGCGCCGTCCGGACGCTGGCCCGCCGACCCGCCGACCCGGCCTGGAGCAGCCGGTCGAGCCCGGCCGTGCCCGGCCCTCCGCCGACGGCGCCCCCGTCGGTCGACGCGCCGTCGGCCCGACCTCCGACCCGGCGCGGGCCGCCGGAGCAGCCGCCGCCCCCGGGCCGGCCCGCTTCGACGGCGCACCGGCTGGCGTCGTGCCGCCGACCACTGATGGCCTGCGGCCCGACCCCGCCATCGACGGTGACCCGCGTACCGCCCGGCGTCGTCCCGGCCCGGCCGACCCCGGCGCACCCGAGCCCACCGGGCGGCGCGCCGCCGAGGCTCCCCGTCCGGCAGCGGGCGGGCGTCGCCGCGCCGCGGAACCCGACGAGCCGGTGGTGCCCCGCTCCGGCAACGCGCCACCCGTGCCCCGCTCGGGAAACGCGTCGTCGGTGCCCCAGGCAACTGGCGCGCACAGCGGCGCCCTGCCCACTGCCGGCCCCGCCGACGGCACCGGTCGCCGCCGGGTCGTCTCCGGTGAGCCGGAACGCCGAACGCCACCCGGCGGCGAACCCCGCCTGGACCGGCCGGAGCGACCCGCGGACTGGCTCCGCCAGGCCGGCCGCCTGCCACACACCGACCCTGGCCTGCCGGTGGTCAACCGCCGCGACGGCAGCCCGCAGGCCGGGGGTCGCCGTCCGGCGCCGCCCATCGGGCCGGGAGACCTCACCGACCAGGCGTCCGGTCGGCTCGCCGTGCCCGACCCGGCCGCGGAGCGCACCGCCGCCCGCCGGCCCGCCGGTCCGCCGGTCGACCCGGGCGCGGACGCGCCGACCGGTCGTCGCGCCGTCCGGCCCGACGCGTCGGGATCCACCGGAGAGCAGGCGCTGACCTACCCGACGCCGCCCGGTGACCGGCCCGCCCGAGGGCGGGGCGCTGCTGCGGTACCCACACCTGACCCCACCGGCCAGCGCGGCCGTGCCGTGGCGGGCCCCGGCGCCGGTACCGCGGCGCGGGGTGCCGCCCGCTCCGCCCCACCCGGCCGGGCCCGCCCCATCCCCGGCGACGCGCCCACACCTGGCACCGGGCGCCGTGGAGTCGACGGGCCACTGCGCCCCGGCCCGGGCGGCGAGGCCGCCCCCCGGGACGCGACCCGTCCGGACGGTCCGGCTCGTGCGGCGGTGCCGCCGGGTGTGGATGGTCCGCCACGGTCGCGTCCGGATGGTCCGGCTCGTGCCGCCGTCCGCCCACCCGGTGGGCCGCTGCCCACCGACGACCGGACGACCGCTGACCCGGGGCCGGCCGGCCCGGCCCGTGGCGCTGCGCCGTCCGGCCGACCCGCGCCGGCCGACCGTGCCGCCGGACGTGCCCTGCCTCCGAATCGGGAGCCAGGTCGTGCCGAGCCGAGCGGTGTCGCGCCCGTGCCGCCGCCCGGACGCGCCGGCGAGCCCGTCGGCGTGGCCCGCGCCGCCGCCGTGGTGCCCTCCGTGTCCGGCCCGCTGGACCGGCCGGAACCGGAGCCCACCGACGGGCCGGCGCTGCGCTCGGCAGGTCAGGACGCGCCGGACGACGACGCCGCACCGGGTGCCCGTTCCGAGGAACGCCGGCAGACCCATGAACGACGCCGACTGCGCGCGGCGGTGTTGGTGCTGGTCAGCGTCGTGCTGCTCGGCGCGGTGCCGCTCTTCTTCGGGATCCGGACGCTGAGTCGTGACCCGGTCTTCGACAACCTGGACCAGCTCGGTGTGCCCGCCTGGGCGGCCGCGAAGACGGTCGACGACGTCAGCGGCAGCCGCTGGTGCCTGCTCGACTGTCGGCTGCGTGAGCGCACAGTGACCTCGGAGAAGGCGCCCAAGGAGACGGCGCAGGCCTACGAGGACGCGCTGCGCCGCGACGGGTGGCAGCCGTGGAAGGTGAGCCGCTGCCCGGAGCAGCAGACGAAGGGCAGCTACACCTGCTGGCGTCGCGACGAGTTGACCCTCGACCTGTGGGTACGCGAGCCGACCTGTGTGCCGCCGCCGGTGGACGGCGAGCCCGCAGTCGTACCGTCCGCCGACCCGTCGGCCGCTGCGACCGAGTGCACCGGCTCGTTGGTGTCGGTGAAGGTGCGCAACGCGATCGACGACGAGCGGACCAGGCCGCAGCCGACCACCGACCCGTCACTGACCGGGGAGGATCCGTTCCCGACGGTCAGCGCGGATCCGTTGGGTGAGCTGACACCCTCACCGTCCTGAGCCGGTCTCCATCACGGACGGTAGGGTCTGGGGCTGGCGGGCCAGCCCGCTACCGGTGACCGCCGACGGCTCGGCGGCCGGTACGGGTGGCATGGTTGTGCGTTCCGGGGACGTCGGGTCCTGCGGAACTCTGCTTGAGGAGGACAGGCGTGGGCGACATTGGAGCGATCGCGGCGCTGATCGCGGCATCCGCGTTCGCGGTGCTGGTGCTCATCCTGACGCTGCCCATCCTGCGGCTGCGGCACACGGTTGACGCCACCACCCGCATGATCAACGATTTGAACGATCGGACCGGACCGCTGCTCGGTGACGTGAACACCACTGTGCGGAACGTCAACACCGCGCTGGAGCAGGTGCAGACCTCGCTCGACGGTGTGAACCTCCAGCTGGCGAAGGTCGACACCATGACCAGCCACGCACAGAACGTCACCGCCAACGTCGCCAACCTGGCCACCGTCGTCTCCGCCGCAGCAGCCAACCCTATGGTCAAGGTTGCCGCGTTCGGCTACGGCGTGCGTAAGGCCGCCGCCGGTCGTCGGCACGCCGAGACCGAGCGCGAGGTACGCGACACCATCAAGCAGCAGCGACGGGCCGCGCGACGCGGCAACAGCTGACCGCCCGGCGCACCAGGAGGTTGCGGGACATGAGGCGCTTGTTCTGGCTCGGCATCGGAGTGGCCGTCGGTGTGATCGTGGTCCGCAAGGCGACCCGGACCGCGCAGGCGTACACGCCGGCGGGCATCGCCAGCTCGCTGAGCGAATCCGCTGGCGGGCTCGTCGAGTCGCTGCGTAGTTTCGTGGAGGACGTCCGGGTCGGGATGGCCGAACGCGAGCAGGAGATCCACCACGCGTTCGCCCAGGGCGAGGCGTTCGACGACAAGTTCGCCGACCTGCGGGAAGACCCGCGGATCGGCGATCGACAAATCTTTCCGGAGGAACACCAGCGATGAAGACGGCGGAGATCAAGCGGCGGTACCTCGCGCACTTCGAGGCGAATGGCCACACCGTGGTGCCGTCCGCTCCGCTGCCCGCCATCAGTGATCCGAACCTGTTGTTCGTCAACGCCGGCATGGTGCAGTTCGTCCCGTACTTCCTGGGTCAGCAGACGCCCGCGTACCAGCGGGCGGTCAGCGTGCAGAAGTGCCTGCGCACCCCGGACATCGACGAGGTCGGTAAGACCAGCCGGCACGGCACGTTCTTCCAGATGAACGGCAACTTCTCCTTCGGTGACTACTTCAAGGCCGGCGCGATCCCGCTGGCCTGGGAGTTGTCCACGAAGCCGGTCGCCGAGGGTGGTTACGGGCTGGATCCGGAGCGGATCTGGCCGACTATCTACCTCGACGACGACGAGGCGTACGAGATCTGGCGGTCGGTGGGGGTGCCGGCCGAGCGGATCGTGCGCCGGGGCAAGGCGGACAACTTCTGGTCGATGGGCATTCCCGGGCCGTGCGGTCCGTCGTCGGAGTTGTTCTACGACCGGGGCCCGGAGTACGGCCGGGAGGGCGGCCCGGCGGTCGACGAGGACCGGTACATGGAGTATTGGAACCTCGTCTTCATGCAGTTCGAGCGGGGTCCGGGCACGACCAAGGAGGACTACCCGATCCTGGGTGACCTGCCGGCGAAGAACATCGACACCGGCATGGGCCTGGAGCGGATGGCCTCGATCCTGCAGGGTGTGGACAACCTGTACGAGATCGACGAGGTCCGGCCGATCCTGGCCCGGGCGGCCGAGCTGACCGGTAAGCGCTACGGCGCGCACTCCGGGCACGTGGCCAGCGAGTCGCACCCGGACGACGTGCGGCTGCGGGTGATCGCGGATCACGTGCGCACGGCGCTGATGCTGATCGGTGACGGTGTGACCCCGTCGAATGAGGGTCGCGGGTACGTGCTGCGCCGGATCATGCGCCGGGCGATCCGGTCGATCCGGCTGCTGGGCTGGCAGGACCGGGCGCTGCCCGAACTGCTGCCGGTGGCCCGGGACTGCATGGCGCCGTCGTACCCGGAGCTGGCGACCGACTTCGACCGGATCGCGGATTACGCGTACGCGGAGGAGGAGGCGTTCCTGTCCACACTGCGGGCGGGCACCACGATCCTGGACACCGCGATCGCGGAGACCCGCACGGCGGGCGGCTCCGCGCTGTCCGGGGCGAAGGCGTTCCAGCTGCACGACACCTACGGCTTCCCGATCGATCTGACCCTGGAGATCGCCGCGGAGCAGGGCCTCACTGTCGACGACGAGGGGTTCCGGCGGCTGATGGCCGACCAGCGGACCCGGGCGAAGGCGGACGCGCAGGCCCGCAAGACGGGGCACGTCGACCTGTCGGCGTACCGGTCGGTGCTCGACGCGGGTGGTCCGGTGACGTTCACCGGGTACAGCGAGGTGTCCCGCGAGTCGACGGTGCGGGCGCTGCTCGGCGCCGACGGCCCGCGCCAGGCGGCGACCGAGGGCGACACCATCGAGCTGGTGCTGGACACCACCCCGTTCTACGCCGAGGGCGGTGGGCAGCAGCCCGACCAGGGCATGATCACGGTTGGTGGCGGGCAGGTCGAGGTGCTCGACGTGCAGCAGCCGGTGCCCGGCCTGATCGTGCACCGCGCCCGGGTGATCCGGGGCGAGGTACGCGCTGGCGAGGCCGGCTTCGCCGAGATCGACACGACCCGGCGTCGGGCGATCTCCCGGTCGCACACCGCCACGCACCTGGTGCACCAGACCATGCGCAACTTCCTCGGTGAGTCGGCCACGCAGGCGGGGTCGCTGAATGCCCCCGGTCGGCTCCGGTTCGACTTCAACACCCCGACCGGGGTGTCGCCGAGCGTCCTGCGGGACGTGGAGCAGCAGGTCAACGAGGTGCTCCTGGCTGACCTGGAGGTGCACGCCTTCATCACGTCGTTGGAGGAGGCGCGGCGCATCGGCGCGATGGCGCTCTTCGGCGAGAAGTACGGCGAGGAGGTGCGGGTCGTCGAGGTGGGTGACTACGCCCGGGAGTTGTGTGGCGGTACGCACGTGGCCCGCTCGGCCCAGCTCGGCCTCGTGAAGATCCTCTCCGAGTCGTCGATCGGCTCCGGTGTCCGCCGGGTCGAGGCGCTGGTCGGCATGGACGCCTTCGGCTTCCTGGCCAAGGAGCACCTGCTGGTCTCCCGGCTGGCCGAGCTGTACCGGGTGCCCAACGATCAGGTCGCCGACCGGGTGGAACAGACCGTCACCCAGCTTCGGGACGCCGAGAAGGAGCTGGAGAAGCTGCGTGCCCAGCTGGTGCTGGGTGGCGCGGCGGCGCTCGCGGCGCAGGCCAAGGACGTGCGCGGAGTCGCGTACGTGGGCACCGAGGCGCCGGAGGGCGCGGCCGGCAACGATGTGCGCACCCTGGCTCAGGAGATCCGCGGCAAGATCGATCCGGCGCGGCCGGCGGTCGTCGCGGTCGCGGCGCGTTCAAACGGCAAGGCGTCCCTGGTCGTGGCGGTCAACGCGGCGGCGCGCAGCCGTGGCCTGGCCGCGTCGGATCTGGTGAAGGCGGCGTTCTCCGGGCGCGGCGGTGGCAGCCCCGATCTGGCTCAGGGCGGCGGTCTGCCGGCGGCCGAGGCGCCGAACCTGCTGCTCACCGTCGAGAAGGCGATCACTGAGGCGTGATAGATCATTACTGTGAGTCAGGGCGGGCCGTTTGGTCCGCCCTGGCTCGTATCCGGCCGGTGGTGACTGTCGGTGGCTGAGCTGACGCGTGGTGTGCGGATCGGCGTGGATGTCGGTCAGGTGCGCGTGGGCGTCTCCCGCTCGGATCCGGACGGGATCCTGGCAACGCCGCTGGTCACACTGGCCCGCGACCTCACGGCGGCGCCGGACGCGGTGCCGAGCGACCTCGCCGAGCTGGCCGCGTTGGTGGCCGAGCACGAGGCCGTCGGGGTTGTCGTCGGTCTTCCGGTCAATCTCGCCGGCAAGCACGGTCCTGCGGCCGTCCATGTGAAGGCGTACGCTGACCGACTGGTCGATGTGATAGCGCCTGTCCCGGTAACGCTCACTGACGAGAGGATGTCGACCGTGGTCGCTTCTCGTAGGCTTGCCGAGCGTGGCGTCCGAGGTAAACGTCAACGTGCGGTTGTCGATCAGGCGGCCGCGGTGGAGATCCTGCAGAGCTGGCTGGACGCGCAGCGGAGGCGGACGTAATGATCGACGATCTGGACCTTGGGTTCGACGAGCCGGAGCGGGGGGAGAAGGGTCGGCACCGGCGCGGCTTCCGCAAGGGCAAGGGCAAGGGCGGGTCCGGCGGCGGCCGGGGCAAGACATTCCTGGCTCTGCTGATGGCCCTGCTCCTGTTGGGCGGCATCGGCGGCGGTGCGTTCTACGGCTTCGACCGCATCCAGAACTACTTCGTCACCCCCGACTACGACGGCAGCGGGGCCGGTGAGATCACCGTCGAGATCAAGAACGGCGCGCTGCTTGCCGACATGGCCGACGCCCTCGTGGCGGCCGACGTGGTGAAGAGCCAGAAGGCTTTCGTCGAGGCGGCCGAAGCCAACACACGCAGCAAGAACATCCAGCCGGGCACGTACAAGCTGCGCAAGCAGATGAGCGGCGCGAGCGCCGTGACCGCGATGCTCGACCTGAAGAACAAGATCGTCAACGGGTTGACCATCCCCGAGGGCCGCACGAGCTTCAACATCTACAAGCTTCTCTCCGAGAAGACCAAGATCCCGGTCAAGGACTTCCAGGCCGCCGCCAAGGACCCGGAGGCGCTCGGCGTCCCGGACTGGTGGTTCAAGCGCGACGACGGCAAGAAGGTCGTCAAGTCCGTCGAGGGCTTCCTCTTCCCTGACACGTACGAGATCCCGCCGAAGTCCACGGCCGAGAGCATCCTCAAGCTGATGGTGAACCGCTTCCTCTCGGTGAGCGGGGAGATGAAGTTCGCCGACCGGGTGCAGGAGGAGCGCAAGGTCAGCCCGTACGAGGCGCTGATCGTGGCGTCGCTCGCCCAGGCCGAGGCGGGCAACAAGGACGACCTCGGCAAGGTCGCCAGAGTCGCCTACAACCGGGCGTACGGCGAGTTTCCGTGCAACTGCCTGGAGATGGACGTCACTGTCAACTACTACCTGGAGTCGATCGGCAAGCCGACCAAGTCGTCCAAGCAGATGACGGCGGCCGAGCTGGACGACCCGAAGAACCCGTACAACCGCAAGCTGCGGGGCATGATCCCCACCCCGATCAACAACCCCGGCAAGCAGGCCCTGGAAGGGGCGATGGACACGCCGGTGGGCAAGTGGCTCTACTTCGTGGCGATCGACAAGCAGGGCCACTCCGAGTTCGCCGAGACGTACGAGCAGCACCAGCGCAACGAGAACAAGGCCCGGGAGGCCGGCATCATCTGACCAGCCGGGTCATTCCATAAAGGCTCCCTTCCCATGACGACCGCAATTACGGTCGCCGTCGGGAAGGGAGCCTCTATTGGTCAGCGTGACGCGCAATTACGGCGTCATTGTCAGTGGCTGGTGCCGGTCCACGTGCCGGTGCGCGGGTTGAGGAACGTCCACACGCCGTTGCTGTTCTGCTTGCGCAGACCGAACGTGCGGTTGTAGCCGTAGTAGAAGTACCCGGTCTGGGTGCTCGTGTCGAACCCGGTGTTGCGGTTGACCGCGCCGTACGCCTCGCCCCAGGTCTCCGGCCCGACCGAGCCGTCGATGCCGACGTTCATCACGTCTTGCCAGGTCCTGGTCTTGGCGGCGGTGTTGGAGCCGAACTCCCCGTCGATGAAGCTGGTGCCGACGTTGCCGGTCAGGTCGTCGGCCCAGACGATGGACTGCCAGAGCCGCACGATGTTGCCGCTACGGACGCAGGAGCTGGACTGGCACAGCTGGTGGTTGTCCGACCAGCTGCCCGCTGCGGCGTCCGCCCTCGCGGGAGCGGCGGTCATCAGCGAAAGACTGAAAACCGCGGCAATCGCGATAAGGGCACGGAGAATGCTTTTGTTCAAGGTTTCCCCTTTTTCGATCGGCGCTTCCGTCCCCGGAATGCTTTCACCAACGTCGATGGGGGTCAAGCGACAACCCGGTCACCCGGGGCGGCCGCAGGGCCGGTTCTCTGGTGCCCGGGCCGGGGTGCTGGGTAGTGTCGATCCCGACGTGCGGGGGAGAGCGGGGACGTGATGTCGACCATGACCGGGCCGTCGGCTGCGACCGGCGGTGATCGTGTCGACCCGTAGGGCCGCGGTGCTGGGCAAGCCGATCGCGCACTCACTCTCCCCGGTGATCCACACCGCTGGTTACGTCGCCGCCGGGCTGACCGGGTGGTCGTACACCCGGATCGAGTGCGCGGCGGCGGAGCTGCCGGATCTGGTCGCCGGCCTGGGCCCGGAGTGGGCCGGGTTGTCGGTGACGATGCCGGGCAAGGAGGCGGCGCTCGCCGTGGCCGACGCCGCGTCGCCCGTCGCCGCCGCCGTCGGCGCGGCCAACACGTTGGTACGCCGTCCGGGCGGCTCCTGGTACGCGGACAACACCGACGTCGCCGGCATGGTGCGGGTGCTCACCGACGCCGGTGTGACCGCCGGCGCCGCCGTGACGGTGCTCGGCGCCGGCGGGACGGCCCGCGCCGCGCTCGCCGCCGCCGCGCAGCTCGCCTGCCCATCGGTGACAGTGGTTGCTCGTCGGCCCGAGGCGGTCGACGAGCTGCGGCCGGTCGCGGACGCCCTCGGTGTCGCGCTGACGCCCGTCGACTGGGCCGACGCGCCCCGACCTGTCGCCGCCGCCGACGTGGTCGTCTCCACGGTGCCCAAGGGTGTGGCCGACCCGCTGGCCGGCGCGGTGGTCTGGCGGCCGGGCGCGGTGTTCTTCGACGCCCTCTACGACCCGTGGCCGACGCCGCTCGCTGCCTCGGCTGTCACGGCCGGCCTCCGGGTGGTGTCCGGGTTGGACCTGCTGCTGGCTCAGGCGGTCGGGCAGTTCGAGCAGTTCACCGGCGTGACCGCGCCGAGGGCGGCGATGGCCGCCGCGCTGACTGCCGCTCGTGCCGCCTGACGGATCGGACAGGCAGCCCCAACCATCGAGGACGTTGACTGTAAACGGCTCCCTGAACGGTTTGCGGGCCGGCGGGCCGCGGTACTACTGCGGCATGCGGGCGAACGAGCGGGCTGAGGGACCGTACAGCAGGAGCACGATGCGAATTCTCGGTGCGGCGTCCGTCGTTCTGAGCATTCTCATCGTGGTCTGGGGAGCGGTGGAGGTGGCCACCGGCGGCGAGAGCGGTGTCCGGATGATCGTCATCGGGGGGATCTGCGCGGCGGTGACCGCCATCGTCATCCCGCTGGCGATCCGCCGCGGTCGTCTGTGGGTGCGCGGGATGGCACCGAGCAGGCGGGCGATGCAGATTCGGGGCGTGCTGGTCATCCTGGTGGCGATTGTCGTTGCTCTCGGATCGACCTTGATGATCGTGCACGCCGATGGGAGCCTGACCGCCTACCTCGTCGGCGGGGTGCTGCTCCTGCTGGCGTTGTATGCCGTCGCCAGCGCGCTGCTGCGCTGGAAGCAGGCGACAAACGTGCCCCGTTGACTCGGCGTACGCCTGCCCGGCATCGTGGATGAGACTCCGCCGGTGCCCCGAGGTGCGAGGCTGGTGGTGGCTTTCTTAGCTGACGGTTAAGACGCGCTTACGGAAAACTGTCCTACCTGCCACATGTCCTGGTCATCGATACGCTGCTCAGCGTTACGGACGCAGACACAGGGAGTTTCCTTGACCAGGCACGGACTGCACCGCATCACCCGGTTCCGCCCCGGACCCCGGCGTAAGGCGATTGCCATCGGCGTGGTCGGCGGTTCGGTGGTGGCCGGCATCGTGGCGACCATGATGCCGCTGCTGGCCAGCGACGACCTGTCGATCCGGGCGGCTGCCGACACCACCGCCACCGCAGTGGCGCAGGACGGTGACAACGCGGCCAAGTCGACGCTGGCCACCTGTGCGACGCGCTGCGACGGCAACCCGCGTGGTGGCCGCGAGGGGGTCATCGAGTTCGCGGTGACCACGGTGCCGACCACTGCGGTCAACATCCGGGCGACGCTGCGGGTGCACGCCTGGCAGCAGTTCGCCGCCACGGTGACGGCGCACGCGTCGCCGCTGAGCGCCCGCGAGTCGCGGCCTCCTGTTACGTCGGCCGGTGCCGCACTGGACAGCGTGACAAGTGTGTCCAAGGGCTTCAACGAGTGGGACGTCTCCAAACTGGTCACCGGCAACGGCACCTGGACGGTCTCGCTGGCGCAGAGCGGCCTGGAGAGCCGGATCTACTGGGCGTCGGTCGAGAACCGCAACCCGGACCTGCGACCCAGCCTGCTGATCAGCTACGACCTCGGTGCCCGGCCGTCGCCGGTGACGACCACCCGGCCGGCACCGCCGCCGTCGCCGAGCGCGTCGCCGACCACCGCCGCGCCGAAGCCGTCGCCGACCATCGCCCCGACCCGGACGGCGACCCCGAGCGCCAGCGGCACCCTCCCGTCCGGCAGGTGTGGCTCCGTCTCGGACAAGCTCGTCCCGTCCTGCGGCGCATGGTGGGGCATGTACACGCCCACCGCCGCGGCCGGTGGCTGGGACCACGGCAAGGCCGTCACCGACGTGGAGACGCAAATCGGGCGCAAGTTCGACATCGTGCACCGCTACCACGACTTCTCCAACGCCGGCAGCAACGGCGCCTTCCCCGACGTGTACGAGCAGCAGCAGATGCGCGAAGGCCGGTTGATGTTCTTCGCCTGGGAGTCCCGTGACTTCTCCGCTGGCATCACCCTCAAGTGGTCGGACGTCTACGGCGGCAAGCAGGACGACACCATCGACGCGGTCGCGGGTCGGATCAAGGCCGCCGGTGTGCCGGTCTTCATCGGGTTCGACCACGAGCCGGAGGACGAGCCGAACAAGGGCAGCGACGCCGACTTCGTCCGGGCCTGGCGCTACGTCCACGATCGTTTCGCCAGCGCCGGCGCGACCAACGCGGTGTGGGTCTGGACGATGATGGGTTGGTCCGGGCACCACTCCCGGTACGCCGGCCTGTACCCCGGTGACCGGTACGTCGACTGGGTGGCCTACGACCCGTACAACTTCCACGTCTGCAACGGCAGCACTGTGTGGAAGAGCCCGAGCACGACCATTGGCGATTTCTACCGCTGGCTGGACGACAACGGCATCGGCGCCAGCAAGCCTCGGATGCTCGCGGAGTTCGGCACCAACTTCAACTCTGCCGACCCGGGCGCCAAGCAGCGCTGGTTCCAGGAGTTCCCGGCGGCACTGAAGGCGCACCCGAAGATCAAGGCGGCGATGTACTTCAACTCGGCCGGCATGACCAGCCGCACGTCGACGTGCGACATGACGATGAACCACGACACCTCGGCGGTGGCCGGCTTCGCCAAGGCTGGCCAAGACCCTTACCTGCGGCAGCCCACCGGGGGGAGCCGCTAACTTTGGGCGACTCGGGGCGGTCGGCACACCAAGTCACCCGGACTCGGGCCCCCACCTGGTCGATGTCGCGAATCCGACCCTGTCACGACGTGTGAGCGTGGCTGACGGAACAGCACCGACAGATGTCGAAGTCTCGACGTTGGGATGACGGAGAGCGGACAGATCCGCGACTATCGCGGAGCGTTCGAGTCCCCTAACGTGTCACCTCGAATGCCATGTGGCGGTGCCAGCAGACCCTGCGAACGGGTGGTCGCTCGGTGCCCGGGTGAGAGGGGACCGATGACGTCGGCGGAATTCAGGTGGCTGCGTGCCACGGACCTGGCGTGGTCAACCGCCGGTCAGCCGGGCGACGGTGCTTTCCGGTGATCCTCATCTACGCTCTCGGGGCGTTGTCTGTGCTGGTGCCCGCGGTGCTGGTTCCTGTGATGGCGACGCGTTGGGCGCCGGCGGTGCGGGACAGCCGCCTCGCCGACCGCCTGCGCGTCGCCGTGGCCGGGCTCACCGACGCTTTCGGCCGGTTGGGTGCCGCGTTTGTCGTCCTGCTCGCCGGCTGCGCGGCCGTGGTGGCTATCTGCTGGCCCCTCGGCGAGCTGCTGTCCAGGCTTGAACCGTCCGTCGACCATGCGGTCTTCGACTACGTCCATGCCCGCCGGGTCGACGTGTGGGCCGACATCAACGCGTTCATCACCGCCATCGGGGACCGGTACCCGCTCAAGTGGGTGACGGTGGTCGCGGCCATTGCCTTCGCCATCGCCTGGCGCCGCCGCCGATGGTGGATCCCGCTGGTCGCGATGCCGTTGCAGTTCGTCATCGAGCAGTACACGCAGCAGATACTGGCGCTGACGGTCAACCGCGGCCATCCGCCGACCGACCTCGGCACCTACCCCTCCGGTGGCTGTGCCCGGGTCATGCTCACCTTCGGCACGATCGCGGTGCTAGCGGGGTTGACCTGGAACATCCCGAGGCGCGGCCGCATCGCCCTCGCGACGGCGCTGACCGTGCTGGTCTCCGTGGAGGGCTACACCCGCCTGTATGCCGAGCGGCACTGGTTCACCGACGTGATCGGTGGTTGGATCTTCGCGACCCTGCTGCTCGGTGTGATGGTGCTGACCGTGCTGGTGGCCGAGAATCGGGTGCGTCCGCCCGTTCGGTCGGTGGACGATCTGCCCATTGAGGCCACCAGTACCGTCTGAGCGATCGTCGCAGCACCGTCCGACGGCGGTGTGTCGAGGTGGGCCTGACACCCGATACGGAAGCCGTCCGTCCTTGTCGCGTGGGGTCTGGCGACAGCCCAATCGGCGGATATCGCAAATCATGATCGGCGAGGCACGCTACGCGGGTTCTCGTCCTACTTGGAGGCGCAGCGTGCCCAAAGTTCCGCTCTCTCGGTCGTCCACCGGATTCCGTATCCGGGTGGCTGCGGTCGGTCTGATGACCGTCGCCGCGGTGCTGGTCGCCCCGTCCGCCACCTCTGCCGCCGTGGTGCCGGCGCCGGAGACGGCGACCCTGGTGTCCACCAATCCCGCCGACAACACCCCGCACGGCCGCGACGGCGAGACCCGTGCCTTCGCGCAGGTCGGCTCGCAGGTGTACGTGGGAGGCAGCTTTACCCAGATCCGACAGAACTCCAGCGCCGCCTGGGTCACGCGGAGTTACCTGTTCGCTTACGACAGGACCACCGGAACCATCTCGACCACGTTCCTGCCGGTTCTCGACGGTCCGGTCAACTCCCTGATCCCTGGCCCGAATGGCACGCTCATCGTCGGTGGCGGGTTCAAGAACGTCAATGGCGTGGGCCGGTTGAACCTGGTGGCTCTGGACCCCACGACCGGGGCGACCATCGGTAGTTGGGTCGGTCGCTCCGACGGCGGCATGGTCCGGGACATGGTGCTGCGTGGCAACTGGCTCTACGTCGCCGGCGCCTTCAACTGGTTGAATGGCACCTCGCACTCGGGGCTTGGCCGATTGAACGCCACCACCGGCGCGATCGACCCGACTTTCACCATCAACGCCACCGTCGGGCGGCACGGCACCGGCTCTTACGGCTGGACGATCGATGTCACCCCGGATGGGCAGACGATGATCGCCGGCGGCAACTTCACCCTGGTTAACGGGCTGTCCCGCAACCAGATGGCGATGATCGACCTGTCCGGCACGCCGACGGTGCTGGACTGGAGCACCGAGAAGTTCGTTGCGCCGTGCGCCGCGCCGGAGACCTTCGTGCACTACGTGCAGGACCTGAAGTTCGGCCCGGACGGCAGCTGGTTCGTCGTCGGCACCAACGGCGGCGCCGGCTGGCCGGCGGCCTACTGTGACGCACTGATCAGGTTCGAGACCGCAGACCGGGGCAGCGGCAAGCTGGGTACCTGGGTCGACTACACCGGCAACGACACCATTACCTCCGTGGAGGTGGCGGACAACGTCATCTACCTGGGGGGCCACTTCCGGTGGCTGAACAACCCGAACGCCAGCGACGCCGCCGGCAACGGCGCGATCGATCGTCTTGGCATCGCCGCCGTCACCCCGGCGACCGGCCTGCCGGTCGCCTGGAACCCCGGCCGTCGCGGCAGTGCGTCCATGCCGGCCGGCACCAGTACCTGGGGCTCGCAGGTTCCCGTGCTCTGGCGGGGCAGCGACGGGCTCTACTTCGGGCACAACTCGGACGGGATGGGCAGCGAGTACCACGGCCGGCTCGGCATGTTCCCGCTTGCCGGTGGTCGCACCTTCGCCCCGAAGAACCCGCCGACGGGGTCGACCGGCAACCTCTACCTGGGCACCGGCGAGGGCCAGCTGGCCAAGGCGTCGTTCAACGGCACGACTGTCGGTGCCGCCACTACGGTCAGCCAGCCCAACTACACCGACGCCGGAGCGACGTGGCGGGTGAGCGACCGCATCTACTGGGCGCACACGGTGGCCGGCACTCCCACCGGCAGCCGGCTCGACGTGTCGATGTTCAACGGCGGTGCCATCGGTGTCCCCTGGGAGTCGTCGGGGTTCAACGACTGGTTCAACCCCGCGACTATGACCGGTGCGTTCTACCTGAACGGCCGGCTCTACTACACCCGCAGTGGTGCCAACGCGTTGTACTACCGCTACTTCGAGATCGACGGCAACTACCTGGGAGCCACCGAATTCACCCTGCCCACCACGGCGGTCACCTGGTCGTCGGTTCGCGGCATGGCCTGGGTCAACGGCCGGATCGTGTACGGCGCAGCGGACGGTACGCTACGGAGCGTGGCGTTTGATCCCACAGCTGGTCCGGCTGTCGATGGCGCGACCAGCACGGCGATCGCGCCTGCGGGCGGTGGGCTGACCTGGTCCACGCCGCGGATGTTCTTCTCTGTGCAGTGACGACTGGTCCGATCGTCACTGAGGATCGATAGCAGCACGGTCGGGCCGGCGGCGGAGCACGCCGCCGGCCCGAAGCATCACAAGGGGATGTACGAGCTGCCGCCGCAGGCGTCGCTACATCTTGGCAACTAAGAACAGACGGTGAAGTTTCATGGCTGATGCACCTCCCGGTTCCTGGCCCGCCGACGCATTCGGTGGTGGGGGCACGCCGGCCCGTACGGTGACCCTGACGGACCTGCTCCGCGTCCCGCTGCACCGGATCCGGCTGGTAGGGGCGGTCGCCGCGTTCGGCTTCCTCGCCGCCCTCGGTTATGTCCTCATCCTTCCGGGCGCGGTCACCGCGAGTGCCGTGGTGGCGGTGCGCCCGGTCGTGACCGATGCGTTCACCCCGAGCGGTGCCGCCGCTGACCGGGCAGTGAACATGAACGTGGAGAGCGGCATCGCCACGGGGACAGAAGTCGTGCAACGACTGGTGGCAGAGGGCGGGGATCAGCGCGATGTGCGCGACGCCCTGGAGGTGGAGGTCCCGACCGGCGGGCAGATCCTCCGTTTCTCCTACACCGACCACTCCACCGATGACGCGGTCCGCAATGCCAATCTTGCCGCGCAGACCTACCTCGACGTGCGCCGGACGATGTACGAAAAGCAGCGGTCCGAGATGCTCAAGCGCTACGACGAGAGCATCGTGGACGTGGAGAAGCAGCGGGACGCGTTGCAACGGCGGATCGCCAGCGCGAAGGACGGCTCGTTGGACGCAGCCATCGCCGAACTGGGCGGCACCAACAATCAGCTGACCCAGTTGAAGTCGTCCCGCACCGAGATCGCGGCGGTCGATGTCAACCCTGGCTGGATCACGCAGAGCGCGGAGAACGTCCTGGTGTCCAGCAGCGGCCACGTGCTGCTCTACGTGCTGGCCGGGCTCCTCGGTGGAGCGCTGCTGGGGGTGGTGCTGGCGTACGCCTGGGAGTCGGCGGACCGCCGCGTCCGCTCGGTGCACGACGGACGTGACGTCACGGGCCTGCCGCTGCTCGGCACAGTGCGCGGCCGAAGGTTTCGCGGCCGGGGTAAGGCGGTGGACGCCGACATCCGATACGCCGCCATGGCCATCGCCGAGCGGGTTCGCGAACCGGCCAGGGTGGCGCTGCTGACCACCCGCGAGGACCAGACCGCCATCACCGCGGGTCTGGCGGTCGCGCTCGCCGCGACAGGTCGAGACGTCTACGTAGCCGACGACAGTGGTCGGCTCGAGCGGCTGCGCGCTTCTGTGCTGGCGGACCGCGATCAACTGCCCGCTACTGCTAATCCGGCACGCCCCGTCGTGCCGAAGCCCCGCACCGCGGATCCGGTGAGCGGCAAGGACGCCACCGAACCGATCCCCACCCGTCGTCCGTCTCCGTACCCGGTCGGCACCTACTCCTCCGGAGATCCGGACGCCACAATGACCCTGCCGAGGGCGAGCCCGAGCGCGGCTTCGAGCGACATGAGCATGGTCGCAAGCAGCGCGGAGAGGGTGACTGTGGGCGCCGGTGGCGTGCGTTTCGGCACGTGGCGCCAGCGCACCGCCACGGGTGTCGTGCTCTTCAACGCGCCACCCTCAGAGGCGGACGAGCGCGGCGTCGCGGCAGCCCGTCAGGGCAGCGCTGTCGTCGTGGTGGAACAGGACAGAACGCGCCAGGTCGACCTGCGTCGGCTTGTGGAACGGCTGCTCGCGGCCGGCGTGACCCCGCTCGGGTTCGTGCTCACCCGCAGCGGGCGGGGCTGACGGTGTCCGTCGCTGTTGCCCTGGCCAGCAGCGAGCCGGACCGGTACGGGTCGCCGAGCGCCTTTGCGCCGCCGCCACCCCGGCTGCCCCGCTGGCCGCTGTTGATCATGTTTGGCCTGGTCCCCCTGTGGTGGCTGGCCGGCGCGTTCTACCTGATCTGGCCACTGTTCGGCGCGGTGCTGCTGGCGTTGCTGATCGTCCGGGGGCGGGTGCCGCTGCCACCGGCAACCGGCATCTGGTTGTTGTTCCTGACCCTGGTGCTGCTCAGCGCCACCCAACTACCCACGCCGGTCTCACTGTTGCCCTTCGGTCTGCGGCTGGGTTACTACGTCACCGCCCTCGTGGTCGGCGTGTACGTGTATGTCTACGCGCGCGAGCGGGGCGACGTGCCCGGGGCGCTCGTGCCACTGTGCATGTTCTGGTTCGGTCTGGTGGTGTTGGGCTGGCTGGGCGTGCTGGCACCTCGATTCGAGCTGACCACGCTGATGGAGATCCTGCTGCCCGGCGGTGTCGCCCACCACCCGTACATACAGGATCTGGTTCACGTGAGCGCCGCCGAGTGGAGCAAGTTGTCGCTCAGCCCGATCTACCGGCCCACGGCACCGTTCCCGTACACGAACAACTACGGTGGCGCGTACGCGATGACGTTGCCCTGCGTCGTGGCGTACACGATGTTGTGCCGTCGCGGGATCCTTCGCTGGGCCCTGATGGTGTCGCTGCCGCTGTCCCTGGTGCCGGCCTTCCTCACCCTGAACCGCGTGATGTTCGCGAGCCTCGGGGCGGGCCTGGCCGTGCTCGGGGTGCGAGCCGCGCTTCGCGGAAACGTCAGGGTCGGCGCGTCCGTCATCGGAGTGATCATCATTGGCGGGTTGACGACCCTGCTGATCCCTGTCGCTGACATGATCAACAGTCGGGTCGAGGCGAGCGACACGAACACCGACCGGTTCTCCCTCTACGCCGAGGTCATTCGTCGCATGTGGGACTCCCCGTGGCTCGGGTACGGCGCGCCGGTCACCGTGGACACGGTCACCGCCGAAGTGCCGGTCGGCACCCAGGGGCAGCTCTGGACGGTGCTGTTCAGCCACGGCGTACCAGCGCTGCTCTGCTTCCTCGCCTGGTTCGTGGTCGCCGCGGTGAAGACCGCCCGGGCTCGCTCAGCGCCGGGGCAGTGGCTGGCGGTGATCCCCATCATCTGCATGGTGCAGATCCCGTTCTACGGCATGGCCGACCCCACCATCACGATCGCGTACTACGGGGTCGCCGTCGCGATGGCGCTCACCGAGCGTGAGGCGGGTGCCAGGAGGGCCAGCCCGGAGCGTCCGGTCCGAAGTCCGACGGTGGTGACGGGTTGACCGCCGAGACTCGCCCGGCCGCCGGTCCTGGCGCCACTGCCTCCCCGAGTGCCGGTACGACCGAGACGCGGCGCAGCGCCCGCACCGGTCTCGCGGGGCTTGCCGGGGCCGCGACGAACGGGTTCTTCGGTTTCGTGCTCGCTGTGGTGATCACCCGCAGCTACGGCACCGTCGGCTCGGGCGCTTTTTTCGCGGCGATCGGAGTCGTCACGGTGACCGCGGCCATCTGCACCCTGGGCGCGGAGACGGGGCTCATCTGGACACTGCCCCGTCGGCGGGTCGGCCGGGGAGGCGACGCGGCACGACTGCTCCCGGTGGCGTTCCTGCCCCCGCTGGTGGCCGCCGCCGCCGTCGCCGTCAGCGGGGTGTTCGCCGCCGACGCGCTCGCCCCCCGCCTCCTGGACGGGCGCGGCGGCACCGACACGGCCCTCCTCACAGCCAGCTTCGTCGCGGTGCCGCTGGTGGTGGCGATGACACTCCTGCTGGCCGTCCTGCGCTGCGTCCGTCCGATCCGGGCGTACGTCGGTGTGCAGTCAGTCCTGGTGCCGGTTGCCCGGCCGGCACTGGTCGGCGCGGCGGCCGTCGCCAGCGGGGGAGTGCTGGTCGGCATGGTCGGCTGGGTCATTCCGGCGGCGATCGCCATCCTGGCCTGCCTCGTGTTGGTGACTGGTCCACTGGGCGTCGGCCGAGGTGCGGCTCTGCGCCCCGAACGAGCCGACTGGTCGACGTTCTGGCGTTTCGCGTTGCCCCGCTCCGCGTCCGCGGCTATCGATGCCAGCGCGGTGTGGGTGGGCGTGCTGCTGACCTCGGTGCTCGCCGGGCAGGCCGACGCCGGTGTGTTCGGTGCGGTCGGCCGGTACATCCTGGCCGGGCAACTGGCCATGCAGGGCTTGCGGGTGGCGGTGTCGCCCCAGATCTCCCGCCTGCTCGGAGGTGGTGAGCGGGCCGCGGCCGCGGCCGTGCACCGGCAGATGACCACCTGGGCGCTGGTGTTGTCGTGGCCGGTCTACCTCCTGCTCGCGGTGTTCGGGCTGGCGTTCCTGCAACTCTTCGGACCGGGTTTCACCGCGGGAGCCACCGCGATCACCGTGCTGGCCCTGGCCATGCTCGTCAACACCGGCGTGGGTAACGTCCAGACCTTGCTGCTGATGAGCGGCCGCAGTGGCCTACACCTGGTCGCGACGGTGGCCGGGCTGGTGGTCACCGTCTCGCTCGGACTGTGGCTGATCCCGCAGCACGGGGTGACGGGTGCCGCCCTGGCCTGGGCGGTCGGCATCGCCACCGAGAACCTGATCTCCTTCGTCTGCGCCCGGGTGGTGATCGGCGAGCCGCTTGTCGACGCGGCGTTGGCACGGGCGGCGACGGCGGTCGTCGTCGGGGTGGGGATCGCGGCGCTGGCCGGCGTGCTCACCGGCGGTCGGGACATCGCCGGCCTGGTGGTGGCACTGATCGTGCTGGTCACCGGGTGCGTCGGCTTGTTGACGGTGCCCGTGGTGCGACGCCGCATCCGGGTGACCATGAAGCAGTTCCGTCGCGATCGGGCGGCGGCGCCGGTCGCCGCAGCCGACGCCGCGACGTCGACGAAGGACAGGTGAGAACGCTGTGTCGTCCATCCGAGATCGGGTGAAGCAGCTCGTGCCGGCCCAGGTGACCAATCGGTTGAAGGACTCCCTGGTCGACTACGGGATGCGGACCAGCGACCGTCGGGCGCTTCCGGACTTCCTCATCATCGGCACCAAGCGGGGCGGCACCACCTCGCTGTGGAACTACCTCGTCCAGCATCCGCTGGTGCCGCGGCTCTTCCCGGCCTGGAACACCAAGTCGGCGCACTACTTCGAGGAGCACTGGGGTCGCGGCGAGGCGTGGTATCGCTCGCACTTTCCGACCGAGCGGCAGCGCGAGGCCCTGACCAAGCGCCACGGCGGGCCGGTCCGGGTCGGTGAGGCCGCCCCGCTCTACATGTTTCACCCGCTCGCCGCGGAGCGCGTTGCCGCGCTGATGCCGACGGTGAAGCTCATCGTGCTGCTGCGGGACCCGGTGGAGCGGGCGTACTCGCACTGGAAGGAACGCCGCACCCACGGCGTCGAACCGCTGGACTTCGCCGCCGCCCTCGCTGCCGAGCCGGAGCGCACGGCGGGGGAGCGGGAGCGGCTGATCGCCGAGCCGGAGTCGTTCAGCGAGCCGTACGACTGGTACACGTACCGGGCCCGGGGACGCTACCTGGAGCATCTGGAGCCGTGGCTGGAGCGCTTTGACTCCGGCCAGATCCTCTTTCTGCCCAGCGAAGACCTGTACCGCGACTCGCGGGCGAGCTACCGGCGCACCCTCGACTTCCTCGGTCTACCGGCGTACGACCTACCCAACTTCAAGGTCTACAACGATCGCCGCTCGGCACCCCTGGAGCCGACAGTGCGCGCCGAGCTGACCGACTACTACCGGCCGTACAACGACGCGTTGCGTCAGCGGCTCGAGCTGGACCTCGACTGGGCGGACCGGGCGGCGTGACCGCGCGGGTCGCAAGGACGGCGGATCCCCGGTCACGGACGGACGGCCTTGGCTGGGTGAGCCGGGCGGTGTTCCCCGACCGTCGGGTCGCGTTGAGCGTGGGCGGCGACCCGCCGGTCGGCCATCGCGCGGTGGCCCACTACGCCGTCGTACCCTCGCCGGCCAAGGCCCGGTTCCTGGTGCCACTGGGCGCGCCCCGCGCCGCCGCTGCGTCGCTGCTGGCGTACAACGCGTTGCGGCCTCCGAAGGTGCGGGCGTTGCGGGCCGCGGTCGGCGGGCTGGCCCGGGTCGGCGCGGTGGGCCTGGCCCCGTTCCCGACCCTGACCGTCTCGGTGCCCGCCGGGGTGTCTGCGGGCGATCTGCTGCTGACCGAGCGGCTCGCCAGCGTGCTCGGCGGCACCCCGCTGCTGGCCGCTTTCGGCGTCCGCCCGCCGGACCCCAATCACAAGCCCACGCTGCAGCTGTTCAGCGCCGACGGCCGCCCCCGCGGGTACGCCAAGATCGGCTGGAATGACGCCACCCGCGCGCTGGTCAGCGCGGAGGCGGCCGCGCTGCGGGCGCTGGGGACCGTTGCCGGTGCGGCCGACCATCCGGTACCACCCGGCCTGCTGGCCGAGCTGACCTGGGCCGACCAGGTGGTCGCGGTGATCGAACCGCTGCCCCCTGCGGTACGCGGAGTACCGGTCGACGACCCGCCCCGGATCGCGGCGCTGCTCGCGGTCGCCCGACGCGGTGGGCCGAGCACGCCACCTCGACAGCTGACCGGGTCGGCTTTTCTGGCGCGGATGACGGCGCAGGCCCGGCGGGCCGACGCCGACGTGACAGGTGGCCGGGCCCTGGACGCGGTCGAGGCGCTCACCCGCCGACATGGCACCGCCTCAGTGGAGTTCGGGCACTGGCACGGTGACTGGGTGCCGTGGAACCTGGGCGAGCACGCCGGACGGTTGGTCGCCTGGGACTGGGAGCACAGTGGCCCGGACGTGCCGGTCGGCTTCGACCTGGCGCACGACGCGTTCCAGCGGGCCCTGGTGCTGCGCGGCGATCCGGCTGTGGTGGCTGCCGGTGCCGTCGACGCGTACCTGGACCGGCACGGTGACCGGCTCGGCCTGGGCCCGGCGCAGCGCCGGTTGGTGGCCGACGGCTACCTGGTGGAGATGTGGCTGCGGACCTGGCGGCTGGCGGACGCGGGCGCAGGCTGGAACACCGCACTGCACCCCGCGCTGTTGGACGTCATCGAAAAACGACATAGCGGCTGATTCAGGGGAATCGCCAAGGGTGGCGTCGGGGGCGGCGCCGCAGAGTAACGAGAAAGACGCAGGTCGTGACGATCGTCGATGGAGTTGGGCAACTGATGAGACCGACCACCTCGCACGTGGGCAGGCGATAACCAGTCGCGCTATTCAGCGGCCGGCAAACGTGTGATCTGCTCATGCATGGCGTGGACCTTAATTCCAAGCGGACTTGTGGGGAGTCGCGTGGACACGAAAATCGAGGCCGAAGAACCGTCGGTGCTGCTGCTGGTCGGATCCAGCGGCGGGCACCTGGCTCAACTGTTGGCCCTACGGCCCTGGTACGAGAGCCGGCGTCGCTGTTGGGTCACCTTCGACACACCGGAGGCGGTGTCGCTGCTCGCTGGCGAGGACCTGGTGCCGGCACACCACCCGACCACCCGCAACCTGCCGAACCTGTTGCGCAACGCGGTGCTCGCCTGGCGGGTGCTGCGCGAGCGGCGCGTCGAGGCGGTCGTCACCACCGGTGCCGGGGTGGCAGTGCCGTTCGTGGTGCTTGCCCGGCTACGGCGGATCCCGACCATCTACATCGAGGTGTACGACCGCATCGACACCCCGACGCTGACCGCCCGACTGTGCCGCCCGTTCCTGTCCGCGATGCTCGTGCAGTGGGATGAGCAGCGGCGGCAGTACCCGGAGGCCACAGTCGTCGGGACGCTGTTGTGAGCGGGGAGGCGACGACCGGCACCACCCGACGTCCCCTGCCGCCCGAACCTCAGCCGGCCACCGACGCCGAGCACGGTCGCCTGCCCCGGCAACGTGACGCGGCGTCGACCGACCAGCTGCGGGTGCTGGTCGCCGTCGGCACCGACAAGCATCCCTTCGGCCGGCTCGTGGACTGGCTGACGCAGTGGCCGGCGGAGACCGCCGGAGCGGTGGAACTGACCCTGCAACACGGACACACCCGGGCGCCCGCAGTGCCCGGCGCGGTGTCGTTTCTCGGCCACGCCGCCCTGCAGGAGGCGATGTCTCGCGCCGACCTGGTGGTCTGTCACGGCGGCCCGGCGACCATCCTGGAGGCTCGTCGGCACGGCCACCTGCCGATCGTTGTGCCTCGCGACCCGGAACGCGGCGAGCACGTGGACGACCACCAGCAGCTCTTCGCCCGCCGGCTCGGCGCGGCCGGCATGGTGGCGCTCTGCGAAACCCGGGAGCAGTTGTACGACGCGCTTGACGCCGGGCTCAACGACCCGTCCCGGTACGCGGTGGCGGCCGACCCGCAGGCGCACCGGGCGCAGGTCGCCGCCGTGGCCCGGGTCGGTGCGATCGTCGAGGAGTTGGTGGCCCGATCGGCGCGGCGCCCGCCGCGTCGGCGGGTGTGGGTGCGGCTTCGCCGCGGTGCGGAGGAGACCAGGTGACCCGGCAGCCGAGCGTCAGCGTCGTGGTGCCCACCCGGGACCGCCCGGAACTCCTGCTGGCCGCGGTGCGCGCGATCCTCGGCCAGGAGTACGCCGGGCCGGTCGAGGTGGTGGTGGTCCACGACCAGTCGGTGCCCGACGAGTCCCTGGCCGAGTCGGCGGACCCGGAGCGCGTGGTCCGGGTCATCCGTAACACGCGTACACCGGGCCTGGCCGGTGCCCGCAACAGCGGCACCCTGGCCAGCGGCGGCGAGTTGATCGCCTTCTGTGACGACGATGACGAGTGGCTGCCCGGCAAACTGGCCGCGCAGGTGGCCGCGCTCGCCGCCGACCCGGACGCGGAGTTCGTCTGCTGCGGCATTCGGGTCAGCTACGACGGGACCACAGTTGACCGGGTGCTGGACAAGGACCGGATCACCCTCGACGACCTGCTGCGCGACCGGATGACCGAGCTTCACCCGTCCACCTTCCTGATCCGTGCCACTGCGCTGCGCGACGGGTTCGGGCTGGTCGACGAGGAGATCCCGGGCAGCTACGCCGAGGACTACGAGTTCCTGCTGCGGGCCGCGCGCAGCGCGCCGCTGCTCAACCTGCGTACGCCGTCGGTGTTGGTGCGGTGGCACAAGCGGTCCTACTTCGCGCAACGCTGGGACACCATCTCCGAGGCGTTGCAGTGGTTGCTGGAGCGCTACCCGGAGTTCGGCAGCCAGCCGGCCGGCGAGGCCCGGGTGACCGGGCAGATCGCGTTCGCGCGGGCCGCCTCCGGTGACCGGCGGGGCGCGCTGCGTTGGGCCCGGCGGACGCTGCGGCGCAACCCCCGGGAGCCGCGCGCCTACCTCGCACTCGCGGTGGCCGGGCGGGTGGTCCGGGCCGACGCGGTGCTGCGCACGCTGCACAAGCGTGGCCGGGGCATCTGACCGAGCCCGGACGACGCACCGCATCCCTCAACGAGCCGACAGCAGATCAAAGGACAACCACTCATGGGACTTCACTCACTCAGGTTCCGTCTCGTCGACTCGCCGACCTCGCTCGGCGCGAAACGGCGTGCGCGGCGTGCGGCCTGGCTGTCGGACACCTTCCCGGACCTGGCCGACATGACCGTCCTCGACCTGGGCGGCCGGGTGGACAGTTGGGCGCGCGTTCCCGTCCGGCCGGCACACGTTCACGTGGTCAACCTGGAGCCGCTGCCCACGGAACTGCCCGACTGGGCCGAGGCCGACCACGCCGATGCCTGCGAACTGCCCAAGAGCATTCTCAGCCGCAAGTACGACCTCGTCTTCAGCAACAGCGTCCTGGAGCACGTCGGTGGGCACGAGCGCCGGCAGCGGATGGCCGACGCGGTCCGTGAGCTGGGGCGGGCGTACTGGGTGCAGACGCCGTACCGGTACTTCCCGGTCGAGCCACACTGGGTGGCCCCGGGTATGCAGTTCCTGCCCGTGTCGGCACGGGTGGTGATGGCGCGCCGGTGGCCGCTCGCGTACAACCCTGGTAAGTCGTACGAGGCGGCGATGAGGCAGGTCCTGACGACCGAATTGATCGGCCGCGCCGAACTTCGATACTTGTTCCCCGACGCCGTTATTCGCAACGAGCTTCTGTTGGGTCTAACGAAATCGATCATCGCTATCCGACGCTGAGCAATTCGGCTGCGGCTTTCTTCGGCTGCGGCAAAGAATTTTACACTCCGACACTGGGAAGGGTTGGCTCGGTTCGAGCGAACCCTTCCCAGTCGACGGTATCCGTCATTCCCGCCGGAATGGAGTTGCTAGAGCAGGCTTGCGACGAGCAGTACGGCCATGGCAACGAACGCAACGCTCGCCGTCATGTACAGGATTTTCCTGGTCGATTCGGCCGAGGCGCGCCGGGCGGTGAGCGCCAGCACGACGCCGACCAAACCGAGGATTGCTCCTACAACAGTCATGCCCAGATACTCCCTTGATCCGCTCCGAGCCGCACGACGTGTCTCTTGCTGGTCAACAACGACTCATCAATCGCAGAAGATCTCGGCGAGGAACGCCGCCCCTGCGCCGGCACCGCCCATCGCGGCTGCGATGCCGCCAGCGGTTGACGCGGAGATCGCCACGCCGAGGATCACGCCCCCGCCGGTCGCCGCGAGAACACCGAACACCGCCGCACCGAGTGCGTAAACCGCTGCCTGGATGGTCAGCGAGCAGATGCCCTGCCCAGTGGGATCGATGTAACTGGTTGGATTGCAACCGGCATAGGCGTAGCGGTTGCCGTTCTGCGGGTCACCGATGAAGCTCAGGCTGTCCTGTTGGGTGAATCGGCCCTGGTTCGAGTTGTACCAGCGCTTCCCGAACTTCGTGAACTTCGTCGCCGGATCGTACGTGCCGCTGGCGTACCGGAGGATGTTGGTCTGACCGAGACCCGTCTCCGACGCGGTGAGCCCGATGCCGTACGGGTCGTAGGTGTAGCTGGCCGACACCGAACCGTCCGCCTTGACAAGCGCGACGACCGAGCCGAGCCCGTCCAGGACGTAGGCGTGATCGGTGGTGCCGATACGCACGCCGAGCGGGGTGCCAAGCCCGTCACGCTCGACGAAGACCGCGGCGCTGCTGCCGTTCTTCCACGACTGGAGCCACGGCATGCCGTGCTGGTCGGCGGTGCCGTACGTGAGGTTGATGCCACCCGCTCGGGTCAGCTCGACCTGGTCGGTGCCGGCGTAGACATACGTGTTGGCGGTGCCGGCCGTGGCGGTTGTCATCTGCTTGGCGGTGTTGTAACCCATGCCGCTGACCGCCGGGGTGTTGGTCTTCGTCTGGTTGCCCCGGGTGTCGTACGTGTTGTCGGTCGTGGTGACCTGGTTGGCCGAGTTGTAGGTCAGAGTCTGCGTGGTGACGGCGTCGACCTTGGCACTGGTGCGGTTGCCGTTGGTGTCATAGGCGTAGTCGTAGGTCTTGCCGTGGTGGTTGGCGGCCTTGGTGAGCCGGTCGCCCTTGTCATACGTGAGTTGGGTGATCTGCCCGCTGATTTCGTTCTTCTGCCACTGGCGCAGGCCGGTGTCGTCGGCCTTGGCGGTCGAGCAGGGCTGGCCGGAGACGTACTTCGCGTGGCAGTAGGTCACGTCGAAGACGGTCGCCGGGCTCGCCGAGTTGCGGGTGGCGGTGATGCGCAGCGGCCGGTCGGACTTGTCGTACGTGGTGGTGGTTCGCAGCGCCCAGGCGCTGTTGGTTTCGTTCGTGGCGAACCACGTGGAGGTGCGGTTGCCATCCTTGTCGTAGGCGAAGTTGTAACGGGTGCCCCCGGCGGTGTCCATGCGGACGAGCCAGTTGCGAGTGTTGTAGTAGTACTTCGTGGTGCCCCGGCCGTCGATCAGACTGTCCAGATTGCCCGACGTGTCGTACCAGTAGACCTGCTGCGGCCCGGTCGGCGGGTTGCGCTTGTGCAGCCGATTGAGCTGGTCGTACTCGTAGGTGGTGGTGCCGGTGGCGTCGGTGCGGATCAGCAGGTTTCCGGAGCCGCCGTACTCGTAGGTGACCGCAGTCGTGGCGGCGCAGCCGGAGTAGCTCGTCTTCGTCGGCCGGTCCTCGAGGCTGTACTCGTAGGTGCTGGTGCAGCCGCCCTCGACGGCGGTACGGAGCCTTCCGAAGGCGTCGTAGGTGAAGGTCTTCGCCGACAGGCTGTTGCCGGTCGGCGGGGACAGAGTCGTGAGCTGCTTGTTGGTGTCGTACGAGTAGGTGGTGGCGTTGGTGCCGTTGCCCGGGTCGGTGGACGACCTGACCGTGCCGTCGCTGTTGAAGTCGACCTTTGCCTCGGCGGCCAGCGCGTCCTTGCTGGATGTCTGGTTGCCGGCACCGTTGTACACGTATGTCGAGCTGTTGCCCTGCGGGCTGATACCCGACGAAGGCTGGAAGTTCGCCGTCGGATTGGTCGACGTCGGCGTGTTGGCGTAGGCCGCCGAGGCGCTGGCTCCGGTCGGTGCTTCCGACTTCGTCTGGGACTGGCCGCTGTTGGCCCCGTACGTGTTCGTGATGGTGCCACCCTCGGCCGACACGCTGGTGGCGACGTCGCTGAACGGCGTGTAGGTCAGACTGCGGCTGTTGCCCCCCGGGTCGGTGACCTTGGTGATCCGCTTCTCGGAGTTCACCGTGTACGTCGTGTGCGGCACCGAGGTGACCGGCTGGGAGAGGTCCTGGCGGGGATCGGCGACGTCGGTCAACGTCGAACTGGTGTACGCCAGTCGGGTGGTCGCGCCCTGCATGGTGGCGTTGTCCGTCACCTGCGTGAACGACGTGACCCGGTGCTGTCCGTCGTAGGTGATGGTGGCGAAGGTGTTGTCCTCCATCAGGATCTTCGTCAGATCACCCGCCGTGTTGTACTCGAACGACACCTTGCGCCAGGTGGCACTTTGGATGGTCTTCAACCGGTTGGCGGAGTCGTACTCGTAGGACACGTCACGCCAATTGCCGTCGCTGCCGGTGTGCCGGTATCGGGTGATCCGGTCGCCGGTGTAGGTGACCGCGGCCGAGCGCACCGATCCGACGCCCCGGTTGGACGTCACGGTAGTCATCTTGCCGCTGCTGTACGCGAAGTCGATGACGTTGCCGTTGCGGTCCTCGGTCTTGTCCAGCAGACCGTCGGAGGTGAAGAACAACTCCTTGCCGCTGTCGTTCTCGGTGAGGATCCATCCGGTGCCGTTCTGGGCCAGCTTGGCCTTGAACTCGCTCGGCGAGGTGTAGCCGGAGCCGGAGGCGGTGAACTTGCCAACCACGCCGTCGGCCGCCGCGTACGTCACCGTGCCGTCGTCGGCGGGGAACAGTCGGACGTCGATGCCGGACCGGGTCCGCCAACCCGGGCCGTGGGCGCCGTTGGCAATGCCGCTGCCGAGCAGGAGGCTGTTGAACGACGCGCCCAGTGTGACGTTCTCGGCGATCCCTGGCAGATTCAGCTCCGTGCTGGTCAGCACCAGGTTGCCGGAGCCGACGTTGACTCCACCCTGTAGGCGGTCGGTCAGCGAGAAGTCCAGGAAGCTGCCGCTGCGGACCGGACCGGTGCCCTTCGGCACTGATGGCGCCGCCGCCGCGGCGACGGCCTGCTGCGCGGCGGCCGGAGCCGCCCCCGCGTCGAACAGCCACACGTCCGAGCCGGAGCGTGGCGACACCACCGGTTTGGCTGCTGCCCCAACCGCCGTGGCGGCGACCGGCACCGCTCGCGCCGGCACTGCTACCAGCACTGACGTGGCGGTAACCGCCAACGCCACCCCCATACGTACCGCGGTGGATCTCACATATTCTCCCTATATCGTCATCCGACGGGCTGATTCCCGCCGAACAATGAGCCGAGACGGGCTTACGGAATTTGCGCAGGACGATTTGCCGCCAGATCGGTTGGCCTGGCGGCATGGCGGTGCGATCAGAAGTGGTGGAAGCCGATGGTGAACGCCCTCATGGGCGGCAAGCGGCGCAGGACGACCAAACTCCCCGTGCGGACGTCGTTACTTGCTGTTGAACAACTTATGGGCCTGGCTCGATGGAAACAAGAGCAGATCGAATTTGCTCAAATGGATTTCGCATCTGGCGGAACGGGACGGGACGCGGCGCTAGGGCGGGCGCGGACGCGATGCAGGGGCAGATCTGACTCCTGGTTGAAGTCCGCCACAACGTCCGCCACAACGTCCGCCACAACGTCCGCCACAACGTCCGCCACAACGTCCGCCACAACGTCCGCCTCAGCGGCCGGCGCGCGGACGTCCGTGTCCGCAGGGCGGGACGCGGCGGGCGGTGCGGTGGGCCGGCCACCGGCCGTGACACACTGACCGCTGTGTTGCGCTGGCTGACTGCAGGTGAATCGCATGGTCCCGCCCTCGTCGCGATGATGGAGGGGGTGCCGGCCGGCATCGAGGTGACCACCACCGAGATCGCCGACGAGTTGGCCCGTCGACGGCTGGGCTACGGCCGGGGCGCCCGGATGGCGTTCGAGCGGGACGAGGTCGAGGTGATCGGCGGCCTGCGGCACGGCGTGACCCTGGGCAGTCCGGTGGCGATCCGGGTCGGCAACTCCGAGTGGCCGAAGTGGCAGACAGTGATGGCCGCCGACCCGGTCGACCCCGACGAGCTGGCTCGGCAGGCCCGCAACGCCCCGCTGACCCGGCCCCGCCCGGGCCACGCGGACCTGGCCGGCATGCAGAAGTACGGCCACACCGACGCCCGGCCGATCCTGGAACGCGCCAGCGCACGGGAGACCGCAGCCCGGGTGGCCGTCGGCACTGTCGCCAAGGCGCTGATCCGTCAGGCGCTCGGCATCGAGATCGTCTCGCACGTCGTCGAGCTGGGCCCGGTGGCGGCGAAGCCCGGGCTGCGTCCCACCCCGTCCGACACGGCCCGGATCGACGCCGACCCGCTGCGCTGCCTCGACCCGGAGGCCAGCGCCCTGATGGTCGCCGAGGTCGATGCCGCGAAGAAGGCCGCCGACACCCTCGGCGGTGTGGTCGAGGTGCTGGCGTACGGGGTGCCACCGGGGTTGGGCAGCCACGTGCAGTGGGACCGCAAGCTCGACGCCCGGCTGGCCACCGCGCTGATGTCCATTCAGGCGATCAAGGGCGTGGAGATCGGCGACGGCTGGCAGCAGGCCCGGTCCCGCGGCTCGGAGGCGCACGACGAGATCATCCCGTCGGCCACCGGCGTCCGCAGGGTCACCGACCGGGCCGGCGGGCTGGAGGGTGGCATCACCACCGGCGAGCCGCTGCGGGTCCGCGCCGCGATGAAGCCGATCTCCTCGCTGAACCGGGCGCTGGCCACCGTGGACGTCACCACCGGCGAGCCGGCCACCGCGATCAATCAGCGCTCCGACGTCTGCGCGGTGCCCGCCGCCGCGGTGGTCGCCGAGGCGATGGTGGCGCTGGTGCTGGCCGAGGCTGCCACCGAGAAGTTCGGCGGAGACTCGATCGCCGAGATCCGCCGCAACCTGGCCGGGTACCTCGACGCGCTGGTCATCCGCTGATGGCACCGGTCGTCGTGCTGGTCGGCGCGCCCGGCTGCGGCAAGACCACAGTCGGGCGGGCGCTCGCGGCCACCCTCGGCGTGGAGTTCCGCGACACCGACACCGACATCGAGCAGATGGCCGGGAAGCCGATCCCGGAGATCTTCATCGACGAGGGTGAGGCGCACTTCCGTACCTTGGAACGGGCCGCAGTGGCCGCGGCGCTTGCCGGCGGCACGGGCGTGCTCGCCCTCGGCGGCGGCGCGGTGCTGGCCGAGGAGACCCGGGCGGCCCTGTTCGGGCACCGGGTGGTGCACCTCTCGGTCGAGCTGCCCGACGCGGTGCGGCGGGTCGGGCTCGGCGCCGGCCGGCCGCTGCTGGCGATCAACCCACGGGCCACCCTCAAGCACCTGCTGGATCAGCGCCGGCCGCTCTACGCCGAGGTCGCCACCGAGACGGTGGTCACCGACGGCCGGGCCCCGGCGCAGGTCGTCGCCGAGATCGCCGCCCTGCTCCCGCGCTGACGCCCACCCCCCCTGCCCCGCCACCCCCTTGCGCCGATCTTGCACTTACTGTCCCGACGTAGGGGGCATGCCCCGCATCTCGGCAACCGCAACCGCAAGATCGGCGCAGTGGCGGTCCTCAGCTACGGGCGATCACGTCGAGGACATCGGTCAGAGCCTTCGGCTCGCTGAGCATCGGCCAGTGCCCGGTGGGCAGCTCATGCAGCGGGCCGTCGGCCAGGCCGGTGAAGAACGGATGCTCCTGTTGGATCATCTGCCGCACCACGCTGAGCGGGAAGGTGCTGGCGACCAGCGCGGTCGGCACCCTGCGCCCTCCGGTGCGTCGGACCGGGTCGGTGGCGGCCCGCAGCGGCTGCGGGGTGGCCCGGGTACGCAGCAGCGCGAGCGTCGGCTCGTCCAGGCCGGCCAGGTTGGTCGGGTCGGCGGCCGGGTCCCAGGCCGGCGGCGGCAGCAGGTGCCCGCTGCCGATCGCGGCCCGCAGCCGCTGCTGCTCCTCCGGCGGCAGAGTGTCGAACTGCGCCGTGCCGTCCGGCAACGGCCCACTCTCCACATAGACGATCCGGGCGATCCGGTCCGGGATGCGGTCCACCGCCTGGGCGGCCGGCATCCCCGCGCCGGAGTGCCCGACCAGCAGTACGTCGCGCAGGTCCTCGACCTCGATCAGTCGGACGATGTCGGTGGTGTGCGTGTCCAGGCTGACCTCCGGCCCGGCGAGGTGGTCGCGTTCGGCCACCCCGGTCAGCGTCATCGGGTAGACCTCGTGCCCCTGCGACCGCAGCGCGACGGTCACGTCCCGCCATGCCCAGGCACCCAACCAGAATCCCGGCACCAGCACGAATGTCGCCATCGGTAGCTCCTTCTCTCGGTTACCGACAGACCGTACGATCGATTCCGGACAGGATCCGCCCGGTTTGAAGGAGTGGCCCGTGTCACATCCCGCGGGACGGGTGCTGGCCCTTCTCGAACTGCTGCAGACCCGGCACCGGTCGACGGCCGCCGACCTCGCCGGCCAGCTCGGCGTGGACGAGCGCACCGTGCGCCGGTACGCGACCACGCTGGTCGAGCTGGGCATTCCCGTCACCGCCGACCGGGGCCGCTACGGCGGCTTTCGGCTGCACTCCGGGTACAAGCTGCCGCCGCTGATGCTCACCGACGACGAGGCGGTGGCAGTGCTGCTCGGCCTCGTCGTCGCCGAACGGGTCGGGCTCGCCACCGAGCAGCCCGCCACCGCCACCGCGCTGGCGAAGATCCGCCGGGTGCTGCCGGCGGCGCTCGCCGACCGGCTCGCCGCCGTCCAGGAGCACCTGGGCTTCACCCTGCGTCGCGCGGAGCCGGAGCGCGGACCGGCGTCGGGCACCCTGCTCGCGCTGGCCTCGGCGACCCGGCACCGGCAGCGGGTGGCGCTGGACTACCGCTCGTGGCGGGGCGAGCAGTCGCACCGCGAGCTCGATCCGTACGGGCTGGTCTTCCACGCCGGCCGTTGGTATGTCACCGGCCACGACCACCGGCGCGGGGAGATCCGTACCTTCCGACTGGACCGGATCGGCGCGGTGACGCCCGGCGTGGCGACGTTCACCGTGCCGGACGGCTTCGAGGCGGTGGCCTGGGTGACCCGGTCGCTGGCCGGCGTGCCGTACACGCACGAGGTGGAGGTCGTGCTGGAGACCGACCTGGTCGCCGCCCGCCGCCGGATCCCGCCCAGCGTGGCCGAGTTGACCGCCACCACCGACGGGGTGCTGCTGCGGGCCCGAGCGGAGAGCCTGCCCGGAATGGCGGCGCTGCTCGCCGGGCTGGGCTGTCCGTTCACGGTGCGGCACCCGGACGCGCTGCGCGCCGCGGTGGCCGAGCACGCCCGCCGGTTGGCGGACTGGGCCGCTCGGCCAGCAGGTGGACAGCCGCCCTCGCCGCGCCGCCCGCTGGACTAGGCTGCCGGCGATGGACGAGGTGACCCGGATTCCGGTCGGCGGCGAGCGGCCGTACGACGTCTTGGTGGGACGTGACCTGCTGGGTGCGCTGCCTGGCCTGCTGCCCGGCGCGACCCGGGTGGCGGTGCTGCACGCGCCTCCGCTCAAGGCCCTCGCGGACGCGCTCGGCGAGCGCCTGCGCGCCGCGGGTTTTGAGCCGCTGCCGATCGAGGTGCCCGACGCCGAGTCGGGCAAGCACATCGAGGTGGCCGCCACCTGTTGGGACCGGCTCGGAGCGGCCGGCTTCACCCGTACCGACGCGGTGGTCGGGGTGGGCGGCGGCGCGGTGACCGACCTGGCCGGCTTCGTCGCGGCCTGCTGGTTGCGGGGGGTGCGCTGGGTGCCGGTGGCTACCTCGCTGCTGGGCATGGTCGACGCCGCGGTGGGCGGCAAGACGGGCATCAACACGGCTGCCGGCAAGAACCTGGTGGGCGCGTTCCACCCGCCGGTCGGGGTGTTGGCCGACCTGGCCACTCTGGACAGCCTGCCCGCTGTCGACCTGGCGGCCGGGTTGGCCGAGGTCGTCAAGTGCGGGTTCATCGCCGACCCGACAATCCTGGACCTCATCGAGAATGATCCGGAGGCCGCCACCGACCCCCGGGGGACGGTGAGCCGCGAGCTGATCGAGCGGGCCATCCGGGTCAAGGCCGACGTGGTCGCCGGCGACCTGCGCGAGTCGGGTCTGCGGGAGGTGCTCAACTACGGCCACACCCTGGCCCACGCCATCGAGCAGAACGAGGGTTACCGCTGGCGGCACGGCCACGCCGTCGCCGTCGGCCTGGTGTACGCGGCCACGCTGGCCCGGCTCGCCGGGCGGCTGGACGCGCCGACCGCCGACCGGCACCGGGTCACGTTGAACGCGCTGGGACTGCCGGTGAGCTACCCGGCCGACGCCTGGCCGCAACTGTTGGCCGCGATGCGGGTGGACAAGAAGACCCGGGGTAGTCGGCTGCGCTTCGTGGTGCTCGACGGGCTGGCCCGTCCGGCGATGTTGGAGGGCCCGGACGACGGGTTGCTGGAGGCCGCCTACCGCGAGGTGGCGAGCCCGTGAAGGTCTACGTGTTGAACGGGCCGAACCTGGGCCGGCTGGGCACCCGCGAGCCCGACGTGTACGGCGCGACCACCTACGCGGATCTGGTGGCGCTCTGCGAGAGCACCGGCCGGGAGTTGGGGCTGGCGGTGACGGTCCGGCAGACCGACGCGGAGCACGAGCTGCTCGGCTGGCTGCACACGGCGGCCGACGAGGGCGCCGCGGTGGTGCTCAACCCGGCCGCCTGGTCGCACTACTCGTACGCGGTGCGGGACGCCTGCGCCATGCTGCGGGGGCCGCTGGTGGAGGTGCACATCTCCAACATCCACACCCGTGAGGAGTTCCGGCACCACTCGGTGGTCTCGGCGGTGGCGACCGGGGTGATCTGCGGTCTCGGCATCGACGGCTATCGTCTCGCTCTGCAGCATCTGGCCACCCGCTGAGAGCCCGTCGACTGGGCGCTCCGAACGGGGGGCCGTCCGATTCGACGCAGCTTGTAGACTTGCCAGGTCTGTCCGCCAATTGATGATCAAGGCAGGAAATGGCCTCCACCAACGACCTCAAAAACGGCCTGGTACTCAACCTGGACGGCGAGCTCTGGGCCGTCGTCGAGTTCCAGCACGTCAAGCCCGGTAAGGGTGGTGCCTTCGTGCGCACCACGCTGAAGAACGTGCTGTCCGGGAAGGTGGTCGACAAGACCTTCAACGCGGGCACCAAGGTCGAAACCGCGACCGTTGACAAGCGCACGATGCAGTACCTGTACGCCGACGGCGAGGACTTCGTCTTCATGGATCTGGAGACCTTCGACCAGATCACCGTGCCCGGTGGCACCGTCGGTGAGGCAGCCAACTACCTGTTGCCCGAGGCGGAGGCGACCGTCGCCCAGCACGAGGGTGTGCCGCTCTACATCGAGCTGCCCACCAGCGTCGTGCTGGAGGTCACCTACACCGAGCCGGGCCTGCAGGGCGACCGTTCGACCGGCGGCACCAAGCCGGCGACCGTGGAGACCGGCGCCACAGTGCCGGTTCCGCTGTTCATCACCACCGGCGAGAAGATCAAGGTCGACACCCGCGACGGCCGTTACCTCGGCCGCGCCTGATGGCTGAGGGTTCCAAGCAGCAGATGCCGGCGCGCCGCAAGGCACGCAAGCGGGCGCTGGATGTCCTCTACGAGGCCGACCTGCGGGACAAGCCTCCGGTGGAGGTGCTCGCCGGCTACGTACAGCGGATCGAGCAGCCCCGACCGGAGCATCTGGGCTACGCGGTGGGCCTCGTCGAGGGGGTTGCCGAGCACCTCAACCGGATCGACGAGCTGATCGCCAGTTACGCCGAGGGTTGGACGCTGGAGCGGATGCCGGTCGTCGACCGTAATCTGGCCCGGATCGCCGTCTACGAGTTGCTCTACGTCGATGAGATCGACGACGCGGTGGCGATCAGCGAGGCGGTGGAGTTGGCCCGGCAGATGTCGACAGACGATTCGCCGCGCTTCCTCAACGGGGTGCTCGGGCGGATCGCCGAGTACGCCACCCGCTGAGCGTCCGCACCGGACACCGCAATCCGAAAAGGGCCCGTGCCAGTCGGCACGGGCCCTTTCGGTGGAGCGGCAGATCAGGTGGAGCGGCAGATCAGGAGGCGAAGAACGCCCGAGGGTCGGCCACCAGCACGCCGTGCTCGGTGAGCCGCTCGATCAGACCCGACGGTGAGGCGTCGTAGACGATCGCGAGCGCCCGCAGGTCGTCGGCGCGGATGGAGAGCACCCGGCCGTTGTAGTCGCCGCGCTGCTGCTGGATGGCGCGGGCGTAGCGGGCGACGTAGGCCAGGTCCTCGGAGGCCTCGTCGTAGAGCCGCTCCAGGTCCAGGACAATCTTGCTGGTGGGCTCGTGGCGGACGCCACTGCCGTCAGGCAGCAACTCCGAGACGGGTACGCGGTAGAACTCGGCCAACTCGGCCAGACGGGACACCGTCACGGCCCGGTCGCCACGCTCGTACGAGCCGACCACCACGGCCTTCCACCGCCCGTTCGACTTCTCCTCCACACCCTGCAGGGAGAGACCCTGCTGCTGGCGGATGGAGCGCAGGCGGGCGCCCAGAGACTTGGCGTATTCAGAGGGCATTCGGACACTCCCAGTGCTGCTCGGGGTTCTCCCGTCGATCGCTACGGAGCGTGACGGTACGGGGAATGCGACACGTGGTCAAGTGGTCGTGCCCCTACCGTTGCGGAGCGTCCGGGGAGTTTTCCCCTTTTCCGACGCCTGACCCGGTGGTCAGCAGCCGCCGTCCATCACCCCGGTGACCACTGGTAACGTGGCGGAAGCCCCGGCCCAGGTCTGCTGAGCGGTCCGGCCGGAGGTGCCCGACATCCTTTAACGACCCGTCCAGTGAGGCGGGGAAGGAGGTCCGCCGTGGCATACCCACCGGCTGCCCGCTCGTCACCACCGCGACAACCCTCGGTGAAGGTGATCCTCGCCAGCGCCGACGTGCAACGCGTGATCGACCGCATCGCCCACCAGATCCTGGAGAAGACCCAGGGCGCCGCCAACACGGTGCTGCTCGGGATTCCCACCCGGGGCACCCCCCTCGCCCGGCGGCTCGCCGACCGGATCAGCACCTTCGAGGACGTCGCCGTTCCGGTAGGTGTGCTCGACATCACCCTCTACCGCGACGACCTCCGTCGGCACGCCACCCGCGCGGTGGGTCCGACCGAGCTGCCTCCCGGCGGGATCGACGGCAAACGGGTCGTCCTGGTCGACGACGTGCTCTTCTCCGGCCGCACCGTCCGGGCCGCGCTCGACGCGCTCAACGACGTGGGACGCCCTGCCTCGGTGCAGCTCGCCGTCCTGGTCGACCGGGGCCACCGGGAGTTGCCGATCCGCGCCGACTACGTCGGCAAGAACATCCCGACCTCGCTCGCCGAGAGCGTCAAGGTGACGCTCGCCGAGATCGACGGGACGGACGAGGTCAGGCTCTACGGGGGAACCGCCTCATGATCAAGCATCTGCTCTCCGGCGGGGACCTGGACGCCGACACCGCCACCGAGATCCTGGACACCGCCGCCGAGATGGCCACCGTCGCCGGCCGGGAGATCAAGAAGCTTCCCGCGCTGCGCGGACGGACAGTGGTGAACCTGTTCTACGAGGACTCCACGCGTACCCGGATCTCCTTCGAGGCGGCCGCGAAGCGGCTCAGCGCCGACGTGATCAACTTTTCCGCGAAGGGGTCCAGCGTCACCAAGGGTGAGAGCCTGAAGGACACCGCGTTGACCCTGCAGGCCATGGGCGCGGACGCCGTGGTCATCCGACACCCCGCCTCCGGAGCGCCGCACCGCCTGGCCAACTGGGTGGACGGGTCGGTGGTCAACGCCGGCGACGGCACCCACGAGCACCCCACCCAGGCGCTGCTGGACGCGTACACCATGCGGGCCCGGCTGGGCCGGCTCGCCGGCCTGTCGGTGGCGGTGGTCGGGGACGTGCTGCACTCCCGGGTGGCCCGGTCCAACGTGCTGCTGCTCTCCACCCTCGGCGCCAAGGTCACCCTGGTCGGCCCGCCGACCCTCATCCCGGTCGACATCGCTGGCGCTCTCGCGCCCGGCACCGACGTCTCCTACGACCTCGACTCCGTCCTGCCGAACGTCGACGTGGTGATGATGCTGCGCGTGCAGCGGGAGCGGATGAACGACTCCTACTTCCCCTCCGCGCGCGAGTACGCCCGCCGCTACGGGCTGGACGGCCCGCGGATGCGCCGGCTGCCGGAGCACGCGATCGTCATGCACCCCGGCCCGATGAACCGGGGGATGGAGATCACCCCCGAGGTCGCCGACTCACCCCGCTCCACCATCGTCGAACAGGTCACCAACGGGGTCTCCGTGCGGATGGCTGTCCTTTACCTGCTGCTCGGAGGGAACAACCGGTGACCGCGTACCTGATCACCAGCGTGAGTGTCGTCGGCGCCGCGCCGACCGACCTGCTGATCCGCGACGGCGTGATCGCCGCTGTCGGTCCCGACCTGACCGCGCCGGACGCCACAGTCGTCGACGGCACCGGCCTGGTCGCCCTGCCCGGTCTCGTCGACCTGCACACCCACCTGCGCGAGCCCGGTCGGGAGGACGCGGAGACCGTCGAGTCCGGTTCCCGGGCGGCGGCGCTGGGTGGCTACACGGCGGTCTGCGCGATGGCCAACACCTCTCCGGTGGCGGACACCGCCGGGGTGGTCGAGCAGGTCTGGCGGCTCGGCCGGGAGGCCGGCCTGGTCGACGTGCAGCCGATCGGCGCTGTCACCGTCGGGCTGGCCGGCGAGCGGCTGGCCGAGCTGGGCGCGATGGCCGACTCGGCGGCGCGGGTGCGGATCTTCTCCGACGACGGGCACTGCGTCGCCGACCCGAAGCTGATGCGCCGAGCCCTGGAGTACGTCAAGGCGTTCGACGGGATCATCGCCCAGCACGCCGAGGAGCCCCGGCTCACCGAGGGCGCCCAGATGCACGAGGGTGAGGTCTCCACCCGGCTCGGTCTGATCGGCTGGCCGGCGGTCGCCGAGGAGGCGATCATCGCCCGGGACGTGCTGCTCGCCGAGCACGTGGGCAGCCGACTGCACGTCTGCCACGTCTCCACCGCCGGCAGCGTCGAGGTGCTGCGCCAGGCGAAGGCACGCGGGGTACGCGTGAGCGCCGAGGTGACCCCGCACCACCTGCTGCTCACCGACGAACGGGCGGAAAGCTACGACCCGGTCTTCAAGGTGAACCCGCCGCTGCGCACCGCCGCTGACATCGCCGCGCTGCGTGCCGCCCTCGCCGACGGGGTGATCGACGCGATCGCCACCGACCACGCCCCGCACGCGGTGGAGGACAAGGAGTGCGAGTGGGCGTACGCCCGGCCGGGGATGCTCGGTCTGGAGACGGCCCTCTCCATCGCGCTGGACGTGCTCGGCCCCGAGTGGGACCTGATCGCCGAGCGGATGTCGCGCACCCCCGCACGGATCGCCGGCCTCACCGGGCACGGCGTCGACCCCGCGCCGGGTGTGCCGGCCAACCTGACAGTGATCGACCCGGCCGCCCGCCGCACCATCGACCCGGCGGAGCTGGCCAGTCGCAGTCGCAACACCCCGTACGCCCGCATGACGCTGCCAGGTCGCATCGTGGCGACCTTCCTGCGTGGCGAGCCGACGGTCCTGGACGGAAAGGCAGTCAAGTAATGGTCAAGCGCAGACCCGCAATCCTGGTCCTGGAGGACGGGCGTACGTTCCCCGGCGAGGCGTACGGCAGCGTCGGAGAGACCTTCGGCGAGGCGGTCTTCAACACCGGCATGACCGGTTACCAGGAGACCCTGACCGACCCGTCCTACCACCGTCAGGTGGTGGTGCAGACCGCGCCGCACATCGGCAACACCGGCGTCAACGGCGAGGACGACGAGTCCGGCCGGATCTGGGTGGCCGGCTACGTGGTGCGCGACCCGGCCCGGATCGGCTCGAACTGGCGGGCCACCGGCGGCCTTGAGGACCGCCTCGCCACCGAGGGCGTGGTGGGCATCAGCGGTGTGGACACCCGGGCGCTGACCCGGCACCTGCGCGAGCGGGGCGCCATGCGGGTGGGCATCTCCAGCATCGACAACGACCCGCAGAGCCTGCTGACCCGTGTCCGCCAGGCGCCGCAGATGGTCGGCGCCGACCTGTCCGCCGAGGTGAGCACCCCCGAGCCGTACGTCGTCGAGGCCCTGGGCGAGCACCGGTTCACGGTGGCCGCCCTGGACCTGGGCATCAAGCGCAACGTGCCGCGTCGGCTGGCCACCCGAGGCGTGACCACCCACGTGCTGCCGGCGTCATCGAGCATCGACCAGATGCTCGCCACCGGCGCCGACGCGATCTTCCTGTCGCCCGGCCCGGGCGACCCGGCCACCGCCGACGCCCCGGTGGCGCTGGCCCGGGAGGCGCTGCGGCGGGAGGTGCCGCTGTTCGGCATCTGCTTCGGCAGCCAGATCCTCGGTCGGGCGCTCGGCTTCGGCACCTACAAGCTGGGCTACGGCCACCGGGGGATCAACCAGCCGGTGCTCGACCGGGTCACCGGCAAGGTCGAGGTGACCAGCCACAACCACGGCTTCGCGGTCGACGTGTCGGGCCGCGAACAGCGGCTCGGCGCCGTCGAGGTGCCCGGTGTGGGCGCCGGCGCGGTCGTCCCCGACCAGGTGATCGACACCGACTTCGGTGGCGTACGGGTGTCGCACGTCTGCCTCAATGACAACGTGGTCGAGGGGCTGCGGGCCGTGGACCTGCCCGCGTTCACCGTTCAGTACCACCCGGAGGCGGCGGCCGGCCCGCACGACGCGGACTACCTCTTCGACCGATTCGCCGAGCTGATCGAGGGCCGTGCCCTCGACCGGCGGCCCAGTGAGGGCCGGACCCACAGCAGGGGGCGCAGCAATGCCTAAGCGGACCGATCTCAAGCACATCCTCGTGATCGGCTCCGGGCCGATCGTCATCGGGCAGGCCTGCGAGTTCGACTACTCCGGCACCCAGGCGTGCCGGGTGCTGCGCAGCGAGGGGATCCGGGTCAGCCTGGTCAACTCCAACCCGGCGACGATCATGACGGACCCGGAGTTCGCCGACGCGACCTACGTCGAGCCGATCACCCCGGAGTTCGTGGAACTGGTCATCGCCAAGGAGCGCCCGGACGCGATCCTCGCGACCCTCGGTGGCCAGACCGCGCTGAACACGGCCGTCGCCCTGCACGAGGCCGGCGTCCTGGAGAAGTACGGCGTGGAGCTGATCGGCGCGAACATCGACGCCATCAACCGCGGCGAGGACCGGCAGCTGTTCAAGGAGATCGTGGCGAAGGCCGGCGTACGGCTGGGCGTGGACGACCCGACCGGGCTGGTGCCCCGCTCGCGGGTCTGCCATTCGATGGACGAGGTCGAGGCGACCGTCGCCGAGCTGGGCCTGCCGGTGGTGATCCGGCCGTCGTTCACCATGGGTGGCCTGGGCTCCGGCATGGCGCACAACCCGGAGGACCTGGCCCGCATCGCCGGTGACGGCCTGTCCGCCAGCCCGGTGCACGAGGTGCTCATCGAGGAGAGCGTGCTCGGCTGGAAGGAGTACGAGCTCGAGCTGATGCGCGACCGGAACGACAACGTGGTGGTGGTCTGCTCGATCGAGAACATCGACCCGATGGGTGTGCACACCGGCGACAGCGTCACAGTGGCCCCGGCCATGACGCTCACCGACCGGGAGTACCAGCGCCTGCGTGACCTGGGCATCGCCGTGCTGCGCGAGGTCGGGGTGGACACCGGCGGCTGCAACATCCAGTTCGCGGTCAACCCGGTCGACGGCCGGATCGTCGTGATCGAGATGAACCCGCGGGTGTCGCGGTCCTCGGCGCTGGCCTCCAAGGCGACCGGCTTCCCGATCGCGAAGATCGCCGCGAAGCTGGCCATCGGCTACACCCTCGACGAGATCCCCAACGACATCACCCTGAAGACCCCGGCGGCGTTCGAGCCGACCCTCGACTACGTGGTGGTGAAGATCCCCCGTTTCGCGTTCGAGAAGTTCCCCGGCGCGGACCCGGAGCTGACCACCACGATGAAGTCGGTGGGCGAGGCGATGAGCCTCGGGCGTAACTTCACCGAGGCGCTGAACAAGGCGATGCGCTCGATGGAGACCCGATCATCTGGTTTCTGGACCACTCCAGATCCGCAGGGCGCCACCCTGGCGGACACCCTCGCCGCGCTGCGGATCCCGCACGACGGCCGGTTGTACACGGTGGAGCGGGCGCTGCGGCTCGGGGCGTCGATCGCGGAGGTGGCCGAGGCGTCCGGCGGGATCGACCCGTGGTTCCTGGACCAGATCGCCGCGCTGATCGAGCTGCGCGGCGAGATCGTCGACGCGCCGGTGCTCGACGCCGACCTGCTGCGCCGCGCCAAGCGGGCCGGTCTGTCCGACCGGCAGCTCGCCGCGCTGCGCCCGGAGCTGGCCGCCGAGGACGGCGTACGGACCCTGCGGCACCGCCTCGACGTGCGCCCGGTCTACAAGACGGTGGACACCTGCGCGGCCGAGTTCGAGGCGACCACGCCGTACCACTACTCGACGTACGACCTGGAGACCGAGGTCGTGCCGTCGGACCGGCCGAAGGTGCTGATCCTGGGCTCCGGCCCGAACCGGATCGGGCAGGGCATCGAGTTCGACTACTCCTGCGTGCACGCCGTCCAGGCGTTGCGGTCGGCCGGTTACGAGACCGTCATGGTCAACTGCAACCCGGAGACGGTCTCCACCGACTACGACACCGCCGACCGGCTCTACTTCGAGCCGTTGACCTTCGAGGACGTCCTGGAGGTCTGGCACGCCGAGGACTCGTCCGGCCGGGCGGCCGGCGGGCCGGGCGTGGTCGGGGTGGTCGTCCAGCTCGGCGGGCAGACCCCGCTGGGGCTGGCGCAGCGGCTCAAGAACGCCGGTGTGCCGATCGTCGGCACCTCCCCGGAGTCGATCCACCTGGCCGAGGAGCGCGGCGCGTTCGGCGCGGTGCTGGCGCGCGCCGGCTTGCGCGCGCCGGCGCACGGCATGGCCACCTCGTACGACGAGGCGAAGACGATCGCCGACGAGATCGGCTACCCGGTGCTGGTCCGGCCGTCGTACGTGCTGGGCGGGCGGGGCATGGAGATCGTCTACGACGACCCGACGCTGCGCGACTACATCGGCCGGGCCACCGACATCTCCCCGGATCACCCGGTGCTGGTGGACCGGTTCCTCGATGACGCCATCGAGATCGACGTGGACGCGCTGTGCGACGCCGACGGCGAGGTCTACATCGGTGGCGTGATGGAGCACATTGAGGAGGCGGGCATCCACTCCGGCGACTCGTCCTGCGCGCTCCCGCCGATCACCCTCGCGGGTTCACACCTGGTCGAGGTCCGCCGCTACACCGAGGCCATCGCGCGTGGCGTCGGGGTCCGTGGCCTGCTCAACGTGCAGTACGCCCTCAAGGACGACGTGCTCTACGTGCTGGAGGCCAACCCGCGCGCGTCGCGGACCGTTCCGTTCGTGTCCAAGGCCACGGCGGTGCCGTTGGCCAAGGCGGCGGCCCGGATCGCGCTCGGGGCGAGCATCGCCGAGCTGCGCGCCGAGGGTCTGCTGCCGGCGACGGGGGACGGGGGCACGATGCCCGCCGACGCGCCGGTCGCGGTCAAGGAGGCGGTGCTGCCGTTCAAGCGTTTCCGGACCCGCGCGGGCAAGGGGATCGATTCGCTGCTCGGGCCGGAGATGAAGTCGACCGGCGAGGTGATGGGCATCGACACCAACTTCGGGTACGCCTTCGCCAAGAGCCAGTCGGCCGCGTACGGTTCGCTGCCGACCGCCGGGAAGATCTTCGTCTCGGTGGCCAACCGGGACAAGCGCGGCATGATCTTCCCGATCAAGCGGCTGGCCGATCTGGGCTTCGAGATCGTCGCCACCGCCGGCACCGCCGAGGTGCTGCGCCGGCACGGCATCGCCTGTGAGCAGATCCGTAAGCACTACCAGGCCGGTGCGGGCGACGACGCGGTGTCGCTGATCGGCGGCGGCCACGTGGCGCTGGTGATCAACACGCCGCAGGGTTCGGGTGCCAGCGCCCGCTCCGACGGCTACGAGATCCGCAGCGCGGCCGTCACCGCGGACATCCCCTGCATCACCACGGTCCCCGGCGCCGCCGCGGCGGTGATGGGCATCGAGGCGCGGATCCGCGGCGACATGCAGGTCCGCCCCCTGCAGGACCTGCACGCCATCCTGCGGGCGGCCCAGTGACAGTGTTCGAGCAGGCGGTACGGCCGTTGTTGTTCCGGCTCGGGGGCGGGGACGCCGAGGCGGCGCACGAGTGGACGCTGCGGCGGTTGGCGGCCCTGTCGCGGCGGCCGGCCGCGCTCGCCGCGCTGCGGGCCCGCTACGCGGTCGACGCGCCGCGCACGGTGTTCGGGGTGCGGTTCCCCAACCCGGTCGGGTTGGCCGCCGGTATGGACAAGGACGGCGCGGCGCTACCGGCCTGGCCGGCGCTCGGCTTCGGCTTCGTGGAGGTCGGCACTGTCACCGCGCACGCCCAGCCGGGCAACCCCCGGCCGCGGCTGTTCCGGCTGCCGGCCAGCGAGGCGGTGGTCAACCGGATGGGCTTCAACAACGCCGGGGCCGCCGCGCTGGCCGCCCGGCTGGCGGCGGCGCCGCGCCCGCTCGGGGTGCCGCTGGGCATCTCGCTGGGCAAGTCCAAGGTGACCCCGCTGGACGAGGCGGCCGAGGACTACCTCGCCTCGTACCGGGCGCTGCGCGGGCACGGCGACTACTTCGCGGTGAACGTGTCCTCGCCGAACACCCCGGGTCTGCGGTCGTTGCAGGACCGTGCCCACCTGGACGCGCTGCTCGCCGCGCTGGTGGGGGAGAAGCCGGTGCTGGTCAAGATCGCACCAGATCTGACCGAGGCGGCGATCGCCGAGCTGCTGGAGGTCTGCCTGGCCCGGGGCGCCGCCGGGGTGATCGCCACCAACACCACGCTGTCCCGGGACGGGCTCGCCGGCGTCGACGTCGAGCGTGGCGGGCAGGCCGGTGGCCTCTCCGGTCGGCCGCTCACCGGGCGGGCCCGCGACGTGGTCGCCTTCGTCCGCCGAGAGACCGGCGGCCGGCTGCCGATCATCGGCGTGGGCGGGGTGCTGGACCCGGACGACGCGGCGCGGATGTTCGATGCCGGCGCCGCCCTGGTGCAGCTCTACACGGGCTTCATCTACCGAGGACCGGCCCTGGTCCGCGCCGCCGCCCGCGCGGCGGCCGCAACGGCGGCACCGGACGCGGTCGCCGGCCGGTGATCGGCCCCGGCCCGGTGCCGGTCCGGCCCTCAGTGCCGAGCCGGACCGCGCCGGGCCGGCTCTGGGCCGAGCCGGATCCAGGCCGGGGTGCCCACCCCCTTCGCGTCACCTTTGCTCTGCTTCAACCCACGCACCGGCCGGCGTCCGATATCCGGACACTGGGCGTTGCGTCCGGTGAAGCAGAGCAAAGGCGGAGAGGGACCCGCCCGACCCGACCGCCTGACCACCACGGCCCGGCACGTCCGTGCCGGACAGAGGAGTACGCGTGACACCCGAGGAGATCCTGGCCGCTGACCGGGCGCACGTCTGGCACCCGTACGCCGCGCTGCCGCCGGCCAACCCGCCGTACGTGGTGCGCGGCGCCGAGGGGGTACGGCTCACCCTGGCCGACGGGCGGGAGCTGGTGGACGGGATGTCGTCCTGGTGGGCGGCGATCCACGGGTACCGGCACCCGGTGCTGGACGCGGCGGTGACCGACCAGCTCGGCCGGATGAGCCACGTGATGTTCGGCGGGCTCACCCACGAGCCGGCGGTGCAACTGGCCCGGACGCTGGTCGAGCTGACCCCGGACGGCCTGGAGCACGTGTTCCTGGCCGACTCCGGCTCGGTCAGCGTCGAGGTGGCGGTGAAGATGTGCCTGCAGTACCAGCGGGCCGTCGGGCGGCCGCAGCGGCGCCGGCTCGCGACCTGGCGGGGCGGCTACCACGGCGACACGTTCCACCCGATGAGCGTCTGCGACCCGGAGGGCGGGATGCACCACCTGTGGGGCGACGTGCTTCCCCGGCAGGTGTTCGCCCCGGTGCCGCCGGGCGGCTTCACCGACCCGCCCGACGACGCGTACGTGGCGGCGCTGGTGGAGACGGTCGAGCGGCACGCCGACGAGCTGGCCGCCGTGATCGTCGAGCCCGTCGTGCAGGGCGCCGGCGGGATGCGCTTTCACCACCCGGGTTACCTGCGGGTGCTGCGCGAGGTGACCCGAGCGCACGGGATCCTGCTGATCTTCGACGAGATCGCCACCGGGTTCGGCCGTACCGGCGAGATGTTCGCCGCCGAGCACGCCGCTGTGACGCCGGACGTGCTCTGCGTGGGCAAGGCGCTGACCGGCGGGTACCTGACCCTCGCGGCGACAGTGTGCACCGCGGAGGTCGCCCGGGGCATCTCGGCGACCGGCGTGCTGGCGCACGGGCCCACCTTCATGGGCAACCCGTTGGCCTGTGCGGTGGCGAACGCCTCGATCGGGCTGCTGCGGGCCGGAGACTGGGCCGGCCAGGTCGCCAGGGTCGGCGCCGGCCTGCGCGCCGGTCTGGAGCCCCTGCGCGGTACGCCGGGCGTGGCCGACGTACGGGTCCTCGGCGCGATCGGCGTGGTCCAGCTCGATCACGAGGTCGACCTCGGCGCCGCGACCGCGGCCGCTGTCGCCCAGGGGGTGTGGCTGCGTCCGTTCCGCGACCTGATCTACACGATGCCGCCGTACGTCACCGACGACGTCGACCTGGCCCGGATCGCGACCGGGGTGGCGGCGGCGGTGGCGGCTGGCTGAGTCGGCCCGGCCACCGGGTCGACGGGTTACCCGGGCGGGTCAGCCGTCCGGACGAGAAGAGGGGAACACTCCGATGGAGAGCTTCGGTACCCGGCTGCACCGGGCGATCACCGAGCGGGGCCCACTCTGTGTGGGCATCGACCCGCATCCCGGTCTGCTGGCCCAGTGGAGCCTCCCGGACGACGTTCAGGGGCTCGACCGGTTCAGCCGCACAGTGGTCGAGGCACTCGGTGACCGGGTTGCGGTAGTCAAGCCTCAGTCGGCCTTTTTCGAGCGGTTCGGGTCCCGAGGTGTGGCGATTCTTGAGTCAACTATCCGACAGTTACGAGATGCCGGCTCGCTCGTTCTGCTCGACGTCAAGCGCGGCGACATCGGCTCGACGGTGAGCGCGTACGCCTCCGCGTACCTTGATCCATCCAGTCCCGTGTATGTCGATGCGGTCACCGCGAGCCCCTACCTCGGGGTCGGTTCGCTGGCGCCGATGTTCGAGCTGGCCGCCGAGCACGGCGGCGGGGTGTTCGTGCTGGCTCTCACCTCCAACCCCGAGGGCGCGGCCGTGCAGCGGGCCGTCACGGCCGACGGCCGCACCGTGGCGCAAACCGTGGTCGACGAGATTTCCCAGCTCAACAGGGGTGCGTCCCCGCTCGGGAGCTTCGGTCTGGTGGTCGGCGCGACCATCGGTGACACCGGTCACGACCTCTCCGGTGTGGGCGGCCCACTGCTCGCTCCGGGGCTCGGCGCGCAGGGTGCCGGCGCTGCCGATCTGCGTACCGTCTTCGGTTCGAGCCTCGCCTCGGTGCTCCCGTCGTACTCCCGGGAAGTGCTCTCGGCAGGCCCTGATGTGGCCGCGCTGCGGGCCGCCGCCGACCGCGTGTTGGTCGACTGCCGGGCCGTTCTGCCTGCCCGGTGACTGACTGACGGGTCGGTCACTCTACGGTGATCATGCGGCCCCCACGTTGCCGAAAGCTCCGTTGGCCGCTAGTTTTCCCCGCGCTGGGAACCACGGACCCCTTGGTTCACAGCGACACCACGTTTCACAGATGCGGCGGTGCGCCCCGCCCGCCGCGATAGGGACCTGAGGAGAACTGGTGCCGCTCCCGTCACTGACCCCCGAACAACGCGCTGCCGCGCTCGAGAAGGCCGCGGAGATCCGCAAGGCCCGTGCTCAGCTGAAGGAGCAGCTCAAGCAGGGCAAGACCACCCTCGGTGCCGTCCTCGAGCGGGCCGAGAGCGACGACGTCGTTGGCAAGCTCAAGGTGTCGGCCGTCCTGCAGGCCATGCCGGGCATCGGCAAGATCCGGGCTACCCAGATCATGGAGAAGCTCAAGATCGCCGACAGCCGTCGCCTGCGTGGCCTCGGCGAGCAGCAGCGCAAGGCACTGCTTGGAGAGTTCGCCGCCAACTGAACCTGGCAGCGTGTAGAAACAAGCAGTGAGCACGGATGACGAGGCGCGCCCGGCGGCTCGGCTCACTGTCCTGGCTGGACCTTCGGGTTCCGGCAGGGAGAGTGTCGTCGAGCTCGTCCGGGCGCGTTCTCCGTCCGTGTGGGTCCCGGTTGCGGCAACCACCAGGCCGCGCCGGGAGTCGGAGACCGACGGGGTGGACCGCGTCTTCCTCGCCCCCGCTGAGTTCGATCGGCGGATCGTCGACGGCGAGCTGCTGGAGTGGTCCCGGATCGGTGCGCACCGCCGGGGCACCCCGTACCCGCCGCTGCGCGCCCGGCTCGACGCCGGGCAGCCGGTGCTGCTCCCGCTCGACCTGCGCGGCGTCCCACTGGTCCGGGCGCGACTGCCCGACGCCCGGCTGGTGTTGCTGAGCCCACCCGGGTACGCGCCCGACGCCACGGTGGCCGCCACCGTCGAGCACGCGCTGACCCACGACCACACCGAACGGGTGGTCGAGGAGCTGGTAGGCTTACTCGGTTCTTCTTATCCGGATCCGGCCTGGTCGCGCGTGCGTGGCTGACGGCCGGCCGCCGTTGAGACTCAGCACCGCGTCCGCGCGGCTCGAAAGACGCAGAGGTTAATTCGTGGGATCCATCGCCAACCCCGAAGGCATCACCAACCCGCCGATCGACGAGCTCCTCGAGAAGACGACGTCGAAGTACGCGCTGGTCATCTTCGCAGCCAAGCGCGCGCGCCAGGTCAACGCCTACTACAGCCAGCTCGGTGAGGGTCTGCTGGAGTACGTCGGCCCGCTCGTCGAGACCACCCCGCAGGAGAAGCCCCTCTCGATCGCCATGCGCGAGATCAACTCGGGCCTGCTCACCGCCGAGCCGACCGACCAGCCGTAAGCCCCCGCTGGCCGATGTCCGCCTCGATCGTCCTCGGGGTCGGTGGCGGCATCGCCGCCTACAAGGCGTGCGAGCTGCTGCGACTCTTCACCGAATCGGGTCACCGGGTTCGGGTCGTGCCAACCGCGTCGGCGCTCCGCTTCGTTGGAGCGCCGACCTGGGCCGCGCTCTCCGGTCAACCGGTCGCCGACGACGTCTGGACCGACGTCCACGAGGTGCCGCACGTCCGGCTCGGTAAGCAGGCCGACCTGGTGGTGGTCGCGCCGACCACCACCGACCTGCTCGCCAAGGCCGCCCACGGCCTCGCCGACGACCTGCTGACCAACACCCTGCTGACCGCCCGCTGCCCGGTCCTGCTGGCCCCGGCCATGCACACCGAGATGTGGGAGCACCCCGCCACAGTGGCCAACGTCGCCACGTTGCGCTCCCGGGGGGTCCGGGTCATCGAGCCCGCCGTCGGCCGGCTCACCGGCGCCGACACCGGCAAGGGTCGACTGCCGGACCCGGCGGAGATCTTCGCCGTCGCCGGTCGGCTCCTGGCCCGCGGCGACTCCGCCCCCGCCGACCTGGCCGGTCGCCGGGTGGTCGTCACCGCCGGTGGCACCCGCGAGCCCCTCGACCCGGTGCGTTTCCTGGGCAACCGCTCGTCGGGCAAGCAGGGTTACGCGTTCGCCCGCGCGGCGGTCGCCCGGGGTGCCCGGGTCACACTGATCGCGGCCAACGTCGGCCTCGCCGACCCGGCCGGCGTCGACCTGGTCCGGGTGGGCACCACGGCCGAGCTGCGGGAGGCGACCGTCGAGGCCGCCGTCGAGGCCGACGCGGTGGTGATGGCGGCGGCTCCGGCCGATTTCCGGCCCGCGACGTACGCGACTGGCAAAATCAAGAAGTCGGACGACGGTGTCGCACCCACCATCGAGCTCGTCACGAACCCGGACATCGCGGCGGAGCTCGGCCAGCGCAAACGACCAGGACAGGTGCTGGTGGTGTTCGCCGCCGAGACCGGCGATGCCGAGGCCAACGGCCGGGCGAAACTCGCCCGGAAGCGGGCCGACCTGATCGTGGTCAACGAGGTCGGTCCGGACCTGGTCTTCGGCGCCGACACCAACACGGTGACGGTCATCGGCGCGGACGGCTCGGTCAGTCGGCTGCCCGAGCAGGCCAAGGAAGCTGTGGCCGACGCCGTCTGGGATCTCGTCGTGGCGCGGCTGGCCAGCCGCTCCTGACGGGTGGAACAGGGCGCGACCGATCCCGACACCGGCCGCAGTGGTGATTAGACTGCCGCGGAACGACCTCACACGCTTAGGAGTGCCGTGACACGCCGTCTCTTCACGTCCGAATCGGTCACGGAAGGCCACCCGGACAAGATCGCTGACCAGATCAGCGATGGCATCCTCGACGCGCTGCTGGCCGAGGACCCCCACAGCCGCGTGGCGGTGGAGACCATGATCACCACCGGTCAGGTGCACATCGCCGGTGAGGTGACCACCAAGGCGTACGCCGACATCCCGACGATCGTCCGCCGGACCATCCTCGACATCGGCTACGACTCGTCGAAGAAGGGCTTCGACGGCGCATCCTGCGGGGTCAGCGTCTCCATCGGCGCGCAGTCCGAGGACATCGCGCAGGGTGTGGACAACGCCTTCGAGCTGCGCACCGGGGCGTCGGAGAGCGCGCTGGACGCGCAGGGCGCCGGCGACCAGGGCATGATGTTCGGCTTCGCCTGCTCGGAGACGCCCGAGCTGATGCCGCTGCCGATCGCGCTCGCCCACCGGCTGGCCCGCCGCCTCTCGGCGGTGCGCAAGGACGGCACGATCCCCTACCTGCGGCCGGACGGCAAGACCCAGGTCACCATCGAGTACGAGGGGCTGCGCCCGGTCCGGCTGAACACCGTTGTGGTGTCCAGCCAGCACGCCGCGGACATCTCGCTGGACTCGCTGCTCACCCCGGACGTGCGCGACCACGTGATCGCCCCGGAGCTGGAGAGCCTCGGCCTGGACACCGACGGCTACCGACTGCTGGTCAACCCAACCGGCCGGTTCGAGATCGGCGGCCCGATGGGCGACGCCGGGCTGACCGGCCGCAAGATCATCGTCGACACCTACGGCGGGTACGCCCGCCACGGTGGCGGCGCGTTCTCCGGCAAGGACCCGTCCAAGGTGGACCGCTCGGCCGCGTACGCGATGCGCTGGGTTGCCAAGAACGTGGTCGCCGCCGGCCTGGCCGAGCGGTGCGAGGCGCAGGTCGCCTACGCCATCGGCAAGGCGCACCCGGTGAGCCTGTTCATCGAGACGTTCGGCACCGAGACGGTGCCCGTCTCCTCGATCGAGAAGGCCGTCACCGAGGTGTTCGACCTGCGCCCGGCCGCGATCATCCGGGACCTCAACCTGCTCCGCCCGATCTACCAGCAGACGGCCGCGTACGGCCACTTCGGCCGGGAGCTGCCCGACCTCACCTGGGAGAGCACCGACCGGGCCGCCGACCTCAAGTCGGCCGCGGGAGCCTGACCGCCACCAAGCGCAGCGACCGGCGACCCGCGGACTCCTCGCCGGTCGCGCGCGTCTGCGTGGATGTCGGCCTGGCGCACCTGGACCGGCCGTTCGACTACCTGGTGCCGGCGGAGCTGGACGAGGTGGCGGTGCCCGGTACCCGGGTGAAGGTGCGCTTCGCCGGGCAACTCGTCGACGGGTGGTTGCTGTCACGCGCCGACGACTCCGGGCACACCGGCCGCCTCGCGTACCTGGAGAAGGTGGTCTCGCCGGAGCCGGTGCTGGCCCCGGAGGTCGCTCGGCTGGCCCGGGCGGTCGCCGACCGGTACGCGGGCAGCCTCGCCGACGTGCTCCGGCTCGCCGTGCCACCCCGGCACGCCCGGGTGGAGAAGGAGCCCCGCGACGACCAGCCTGCCCCGGCGGCCCCCACCGGGGCGGTCGACCCGCGCGGGTGGCGCGACTACCCGACCGGCCCGGCCCTGTTGCGGGCGCTCACCGACGGCCGGGCGCCCCGCGCGGTCTGGTCGGCGCTGCCCGGTGAGGACTGGGCGGCCCGCTACGCGGACGCGGTGGCGGCCACCGTCGCCGGTGGGCGCGGCGCGGTGGTCGTGGTGCCCGACGCGCGTGACCTCGACCGCCTCGACGCGGCGCTCACCGGCCTGCTCGGCCCTGGGCGACACGTCAGCCTCTCCGCCGCGCTCGGCCCGGCCCGGCGGTACCGGGCCTTCCTCGCCGCTCGCCGTGGCCAGGTGCCGGTGGTGATCGGCACCCGGGCGGCGATGTTCGCCCCGGTGGCCCGGCTCGGCCTCGTCGCCGTCTGGGACGACGGTGACGACCTGCACTCCGAGCCTCGGGCGCCCTACCCGCACGCCCGCGACGTGCTGCTCACCCGCGCCCACCTCGCCGAGGCCGGCGCGCTGATCGGCGGGTACGCCCGGACGGCCGAGGCGCAGCTGCTGGTGGAGACCGGCTGGGCCCCGGAGGTGGTCGCCGACCGGGCCACCGTGCGCGCGCGGATCCCGGCCATCGCGCCGACCGGGGACGACCCGCAACTGGCCCGCGACCCCGGGGCCGCCACCGCCCGGCTGCCCAGCCTGGCCTGGACGGCTGCCCGCGACGCGCTCCGGCAGGACCTGCCGGTGCTGGTGCAGGTGCCCCGACGTGGCTACCTGCCGTCGATCTCCTGCGCCGAGTGCCGCACCCCGGCCCGCTGCGCGCACTGCGCCGGCCCGCTCGCGCTGCCCTCGGCCGGCGGCATTCCGGCCTGCCGGTGGTGCGCCCGGGTGGCGGCCGCGTACGCCTGCCCGGAGTGCGGTGGGCGGCGGCTGCGGGCCGCGGTGACCGGCGCCCGGCGGACCGCCGAGGAGCTGGGCCGGGCGTTCCCCGGTGTGTCGGTGCGCACCTCGGGGCGCGAGGAGGTGTTGACCGACGTGCCCGGCGGCGCGGCCCTGGTGGTCGCCACCCCGGGCGCCGAGCCGGTCGCCGAGGGCGGTTACGGCGCGGTGCTGCTGCTCGACTCGTGGGCCCTGCTGACCCGGGCCGACCTGCGCGCCGGCGAGGAGGCGCTGCGCCGGTGGCTGGCGGCGGCGGCGCTGGCCCGCCCGGCGCCGGCCGGTCGGGTGGTGGTGGTCGCCGACGGCGCGCTCGCCCCCGTGCAGGCGCTGCTGCGCTGGGACGCCGGCTGGTTCGCCGGTCGGGAGCTGGCCGAGCGCCGCGAGTTGGGCTTCCCGCCGGCCGTGCGGATGGCGAGCGTCACCGGAGCGACCGAGGCGGTGGCGGATTTGCTGGCGGCGGCCCGGCTGCCGGACGACGCCGAGGTGCTCGGGCCGGTGCCGGCCGAGGAGGGTCGGGAGCGGATGTTGGTCCGGGTGCCCCGGGCCCGGGCTGCCGCGCTCGCCGAGGCGTTGCACTCGGCCGCCGGCGTTCGGGCCGCTCGCAAGGCCGCTGATCCGGTTCGTCTCCAGGTCGATCCGCTGAGCCTGTTCTGAGGCGTTTCGGCCGGTGCCGACGGTCGCGGACCTCGCCCGCCGCCGGGGGCCCTCGCACACCGCGTCCGGCAAAGCGGTGGCGCCCGAGTGGTAGCATCGCCCGTCATGCCAAGGCGTACGACGGGCTCCAGGTCTCGAGGGGGCGTCAGCCGCGCCGAGCTGGAGCCGTCGCGCGATGGCGCGACGATGGCGGGAGCGCGTCGGTCGGGCGCGAGGTCGATGATGTCAATGAGCCGGTGATCAGGGGTGGACCAGTCGTGACCGTTGGACAATCGATCGTCTTCAACGGCGACCTCGGCAGCGGCAAGAGCACCGTGTCGGTCGAGATCGCCAGGCGGCTCGGCATGCGCCGGGTCAGCGTGGGGGACCTCTACCGGGAGATGGCGCAGCAGCGGCAGATGACCGCGCTGCAGCTCAACCTGCACGCCGAGCTCGACCAGGCCGTCGACGGCTACGTCGACCAGCTCCAGCGGGACATCGCCGCCTCCGGTGAGCCCTTGATCATGGACTCCCGACTGGCCTGGCACTTCTTCACCGACGCGCTCAAGGTGCACATGATCACCGAGCCGGGCGAGGCGGCCCGCCGGGTGCTCGCCCGCCCCTCCGGGCCGGCGGAGAGCTACGCCTCCCTGGAGGAGGCCAAGGCCAAGCTCCGGGAGCGCAGCGCGAGCGAGCGCAGCCGGTTCATCATCCGTTACGGGGTGGACAAGGCCCGGCTGCGCAACTATGACCTGATCTGCGACACCACCCGAGCGTCCGCCGCCGAGGTGATCGAGCACATCGTGGCCGCGTACGAGGGCACGCTCGGTGCCGAGGTGCTGCGCGACGGGCCGCCGCTGCTGCTGCTGGACCCGGCCCGGGTCTACCCGACCGAGGACATCGCCACCCTGCGGGGTCTGTGGGACACCGGCTTCGTCGGTGGGGTGGCCGAGGCCGGCGACGAGGCCCTCGAACCGTTGAGGATCGGGTTCACCGGCGAGTACTTCTTCGTCGTCGACGGTCACCGCCGCCTCAGCGCCGCCCTGCAGAACGGGTTCTCCCTGGTCCCCGCCCAGTTGGTCGCCGAGGTCGACGAGCCGGTAGTGGGTGGGATGACAGCTATCGACTACTTCGCCGCCCAGGTGCGCCCCGGTCTGATCTACGACTGGGAGGCGGCCCACAAGATCCAGCTGCCGCTGCCCGAGCCCGCCCTGCTCCGCGGCGACGCGGTGCTCGCGGGCGACCCGGGCGCCAGCGTCTGAACCCAGCGCGGGGCCGGGCCGACGCGCGCGGTTCGCGCGCCGGCCGGCCACCGAGTCGTACGGCGATCGCCGGTACGGCTCAGCCGAGGACGACGCCCGAGGCGCCGACGCCGGCCATGCCGGAGAAGATGTCCTCGTAGTAGAACCGCCAGGCGCAGACCCGGCCGGTGGTGACGTAGCCGGTACAGGCCGTCGACGTGAAGGTGTCGTCGATGGCGGTGTTGGTGCCGGTCGCCCAGACCTGGAGCGTGTTCGCCGCGTTAACGATCTCGACCGGGCCGCCGCTGTCGCCCTGACCGACGGCGTTGGTGCGGGTGGTGTTCTCCGCCTGGACCTGGCCGCAGACCTGGCCGAAGTTGCGGACGTTGATGCAGAGGTTGCGGGCCTTCACCTGGATCGAGCAGCGGGTGCCGGAGTACGCGCCGGAGGTGCACACCCAGTTGCCGACCTGACTGGCTGACGCGCCGATCACCTGGTTGCTGAACTCACTGACGACGTTGCCGGCCGCGTCGGTGCTGTTGTTGAAGACCCGGCCGCCCGAGCTGCCGGACAGCAGCAGGGTGTCGGTGCCGACGTTGCGGGTGCCGACGATGCCCATCGCCTGCCCGGTCGGGTCGGTTGCGACGTTGTTGATGTTGCCGCAGTGCGCGGCGGAGAGGATCCGCGCCGCTCCGCCCTGGAAGACCCCGAAGCCGGTAGAGCAGCCGCCGCCGGTGGTGGCGTTGCGCCAGGCGGCACCGCCCCACCACGGCGCCGTGTCGTCCCACCGGGTCGCCGGCGCGGCGGCGACCCTGGTCTGCACGGTCACCGGCACGCCGGCCAGCGCGGCCGCGCCGGGTAGCCCGTCCTGGGTGCCGACGAGCAGGCCGGCGCCGTCGGCGCGCGGCCCGACCGTGGTGATCTTGTTGCCGGCCGCGGCCCGCAGCCGGTCCGCCGCGACCATGAGTTCGCGCTGTGAGTACGCGGCGGGCAGCACCTGGGTGGCGACGGTGGCCCGGGCGGTGGCCACCAGGTTGGCGGGCGGCTCACCCTTCCAGTAGACCTGGAGCTGGTGGGTGGTGGGGTCGGCGACGATACCGGCGAAGCCGGAGTTGGCGCTGCGCTGTGCCGCGTTCGTGATCCGGGCGGCGGCGGTGTTCATGCGCTGCTGCAACCGGAGCAGCTCCGACCAGGAGGCGAAGCCGCCGGGGACCGCTGTGCTGTCGACGAAGGATCCGGTGGTGGCGGCCTTGCCGCCCGGTGCGGCGGTGGCCGGGGTGGCTGTCACGCCTGCGGCGAGCAGCGTGAGACCGATCGCGGCGACGGCGACGCGACGCAGCATCGCCACGGGACGCCGGATGGTCGGGTGTGGACGGATCATCGGGTACCTCTTCCCCCAGGGATCGTGGAGCGGGCCGAGCCCGCACCAGGACGGTGGCAGGGGCATCGGCGCCACGGGGCGGATCCTGGACGGGGCTGGACACCGTTGGACACCGCCGAACGGTCCGCAGTGGAACTGTCATACATTGGCAGCCGTCTATCGAGTGGCGCCGGCTCGGAATTAACCTGCCCGTGCGCATCCGGGGGGCCGGATGACCGGGGGTGGGGGTCGCATGTCACACGGGTCTCCCGAACTGGCCCGCGCCGGCACCCAGGCGCAGACACTGCCCGAGTTGGCCGGGTTGCTGCGCCAGCTGCGCCGCCGCGAAGCCCGTCAGCAGGGCGAGACCCTGCTGACGTACCGGCAGTTGGCCGCGAAGACCGGCTGGTCGCGCGGAATCATCGGGGAGTACTTCGCCGGCAACATCCTGCCGCCGCCGGAGCGGTTCGACGCCCTCATCCGGCTGCTCGGGGCCACCCCCGCCGAACAGGGAGTGCTGGCCACCGCGCGGGACCGGGTCGAGGAGCGACGTCGACGCCCCAACCGCGACCACGCCACCACCGGACGGGCGGTGGCGCGGGCCAGGACCGGCGGCCCACGCGCAGGCGCCACGTCTCCCCGGTTCCCGATACCCCGCCAACTGCCACCGGCGCTGCCCGGGTTCGTCGGGCGTGCGGCCCAACTCGCCCAGCTCGACGCCGAATGCGCTCGCGTCGTGGCGCCCGGGGACGACGGCGTGGCGTCGGTCACCGTCATGACGTTGTCCGGGACGGCCGGGGTCGGCAAGACGACCCTCGCCGTCACCTTCGCGCACCGGGTCGCCGATCGCTTCCCGGACGGCCAGCTCTACGTCGACCTGCGCGGATTCGACGCCACCGGAACGGTGGTGACGGCCGCAGAGGCGGTCCGAGGCTTCCTGGAGGCCCTCGAGGTACCGCCCGAACGCATCCCCACCCACCTGCCCGCGCAGGTGGGCCTCTACCGCAGCCTGCTCGCCGGCCGTCGGATGCTGGTGCTGCTGGACAACGCCCGCGACACCGACCAGATCCGGCCCCTGCTGGTCGGCAGCCCGAACTGCCTGGTGCTGGTCACCAGCCGCAACCGGCTCGCCGGCCTGATCGCCGCCGAAGGTGCCCGGCCGATCGGCGTCGACCTGCTCAGCACCGCCGAGGCCTGGCAACTGTTGGCCCGGCGGCTCGGCACGGACCGGTTGGCGGCCGAGCCGCAGGCGGTGGACGAGATCATCGAGCGGTGCGCGCGGCTGCCGCTGGCGCTGGCCGTGCTCGCCGCGAGAGGTGCGGAGAAGCCGACGTTCCCGCTGGCCACCCTCGCGGCCGAACTGCGAGCTTCGCCGCGGCCACTCGAATCGTTCGACGGAGGGGACGCCGGCACCGACGTGCAGGCCGTCTTCTCCTGGTCCTACCGGAGTCTGACCCCGGCGGCGGCCCGTCTGTTCCGGCTCTTCGGCTGCCATCCCGGACCGGACATCGGGTTCGCCGCGGCGGCCAGTCTGGCCGGGCTGCCCCGGGCCCAGGTGCCCCGCCTGCTGGCCGAGCTGGCCCACGCGCACCTCGTCACCGAGCGCGCCCCCGGCCGGTTCGGCGCCCACGACCTGCTCCGGGCGTACGCGGCCGAGCAGGTCGAACGTCTCGAACCGGAGCAGGCCCGGCGGGCCGCGATCCGGCGTGGGCTGGACCACTACCTGCACACCGCGCACGCGGCGGCGCTGCTGCTGCAACCGGGTCGGGACCCGGTCACCCTCACCGCCGCCGCACCGGGCGTGCTGCCCGAGGAGATCACCGACCTCGGTCAGGCGCTCGCCTGGTTCAGCGTCGAGTATCCGGTGCTGCTGGCGGCGGTCGCCCACGCGAGGCGGGCCGGGTTCGACGGCCACGCGTGGCAGCTGGCCTGGACACTGGTGGACTTCCTGCAACGTCGGGGGCGGTGGCCGGACCTGGCCGTGGCCCAGCGGAACGCCCTGGCCGGGGCGCAGCGGGCCGGCGACCGGCCAGGGCAGGCGAACGCCCACCGCGACCTCGCCCGGGTGCTGTCCCGGCTGGGTCGGGTGAACGAGGCGGCGCGGAACTACCGGCAAGCCCTGGTGATCTTCGCGGAGCTGGGTGACCACACCGGGCAGGCGCGCACCCACCGGGCATTCGGCGCGATGCTCGACGGGCTCGGCCGGCACGCCGAGTCGCTGGAACAGAGCGAGCGGGCCCTGGCGCTGTACCGGGCCGCCGGACACGTCGCCGGGGAGGCCAGCGCCCGCAACGCTGTGGGGTGGGCGTACGCCCAGCTCGGCCGGTACGAGCCGGCGCTCGGACACTGCCGGGAGGCGTTGGCGCTGCTGCGGACGACAGGCGACCGGCACGGTGAGGCGAACACCTGGGACAGCCTCGGTTTCATCCACGCCCGGCTGGCTGAGCACCGGGCGGCGATCCGCTGCTTCCAGCGGGCCCTCGGGCTCTACCGGCGGGTCAGCGACCGCTACGACGAGGCGGACACCCTGTCCCGCCTCGGCGAGAGCCGGCAGGCGGTGGGGGACGCGGCCGGCGCCACGCGTACCTGGCGGCGAGCCCTGGGCATCCTCGACGATCTCGGGCACCCGGACGCCGAGCGGGTGCGGGAGCTGTCGGCCGGGGAGCCGGTCGGTGACGCTGGGCACACCGGCGGTGGTTGAGCGAGGTGCGCCGCCCGGCGCCCGGCCGGGCACTCCGTAGACTGGTACGGCACCGCTCGTCCGCCCGAAGAAGGAGCCGTCCCGCGTGACCGTCCAGCCCATCCGTCTGTTTGGGGATCCGGTGCTGCGCACGCCGGCCGATCCGGTCGTCGACTTCGACGCCGAGCTACGTCGGCTCGTCGCCGACCTCACCGACACGATGCGTGAGCAGAACGGCGCCGGCCTGGCCGCGCCGCAGCTCGGTGTGAGCCTGCGGGTGTTCACCTTCGACGTCGACGACGTCCTCGGGCACCTGATCAACCCGGTGCTGGAGTTCCCCGACGAGGAGGAGCAGGACGGCCCGGAGGGCTGCCTGTCCATCCCCGGGCTCTACTTCGACACCAAGCGTCGGCAGAACGTGGTCGCCAAGGGCTTGAGCTCGTTCGGCGACCCGATGCAGATCGTCGGCACCGGCCTGATGGCGCGCTGCGTGCAGCACGAGACCGACCACCTCGACGGTGTGCTCTTCCTGGACCGACTGGACCCGGAGGGGCGCAAGGAAGCCATGAAGGCGATCCGCCAGGCCGAGTGGTACGACGCCGCGGCACCGCCCACTGTCAAGCTCAGCCCGCACATCAGCGACCCCTTCGGTCTGGGGCGCTGACCCGGATGCGCGTGATCTTCGCCGGTACGCCGGCCGTCGCCGTTTCCGCCCTGGCCGCCGTCGCCGCCTCCCGACACGAGCTGGTGGCCGTGGTCACCCGGCCCGATGCGCCCGCCGGTCGCGGACGGGGCCTGTCCCGCTCCCCGGTTGGCGCGTGGGCCGACGAGCACGGCGTCGAGGTGCTCACGCCGGCCCGCCCCCGTGACCCGGAGTTCCTCGACCGGCTGCGTGAGCTGGAGCCGGCCTGCGTGCCGGTGGTCGCCTACGGCGCGCTGGTGCCGCCGGCGGCGCTGGAGATCCCCCAGCACGGCTGGATCAACCTGCACTTCTCGTTGCTGCCCGCGTGGCGCGGCGCCGCACCCGTGCAGCACGCTGTGCTGCACGGTGACGAGCTGACCGGGGCCAGCGTCTTCCAGCTGGAGGAGGGCCTGGACACCGGCCCGGTCTACGGCACGCTGACCGACGAGATCCGCGCCGCCGACACCTCCGGTGACCTGCTGGGGCGGCTCGCCGACTCCGGCGCCGGGCTGCTGGTGGCGGTGCTCGACGCGATCGCCGACGGCACCGCCCGCGCCGAGCCGCAGCCGGCCGACGGGGTGTCGCTGGCGCCGAAGCTGACAGTTGACGACGCGCGGGTGCGCTGGAACGACCCGGCCTTCGCCGTGGACCGGCGGATCCGGGCCTGCACGCCCGCACCGGGCGGCTGGACCACGTTCCGCGACGAGCGGGTGAAGCTCGGCCCGGTCGTCCCGGTGCCCGACGGCCCCGAGCTGAAGCCGGGGGAGTTGCTGGTGGAGAAGTCCCGGGTGCTGGTTGGCACGGCGACCGTGCCGGTGCGTCTCGGCGAGGTCCGTGCCGCGGGCAAACGGGCGATGGACGCGACCGACTGGGCGCGCGGCGTCCGGGTCGGCACTGGAGAGGATTTCGCGTGACGGCACCGGAAGGAACCCGCCCGACGCGCTCCGGCTCGTGGGCCGATCGTGGCGGAGATCGTCGTCCGGTCCGGCCGCCGATGGACCGCCCGCGTCGCGCCGCGTACGAGGCGGTGGCGGCGGTGCACCGGGACGACGCGTTCGCGAACCTGGTGCTGCCGCTCATCCTGCGGGAGGAGGGGCTGTTCGGTCGCGACGCGGCCTTCGCCACCGAGCTGACCTACGGAACCCTGCGCCACCTGGGCACGTTGGACGCGATCCTGACCGACGCGGCCGGCCGGGACGTGGCCCGGATCGACCCGCCGGTACGCGACGCGCTGCGGCTCGGGGCGTACCAACTGCTGCACACCCGCGTGCCGGCGCACGCCGCGGTCTCGTCGACGGTGGACCTGGTCCGTTCGGTCGCACCGGGCGCTACCGGTTTCGCCAACGCGGTGCTGCGCGAGGTGTCCAGCCGTGACGCGGACGCCTGGGTGGCGAAGCTCGCCCCACCGATGGAGACCGACCCGGTCGGGCACCTCGCGTTGGCGTACAGCCACCCGCAGTGGATCGTGCGGGCCTTCTCCGAGGCGCTCGGCGGCGATCTGGGTGAGACGGAGCGCCTCCTGATCGAGGACAATGAGCGCCCCCCGGTGCACCTGTGTGCCCGGCCCGGGTTGATCGACCCGGTCGAGCTCGCCGATCAGGTCGGCGGTGCGCCCGGTGCCTTCTCGCCGTACGCCGTCTATCTTCCCGGCGGGTCACCGGGCGACATCCCGGCGGTGGTCGACGGCCGGGCCCACGTGCAGGACGAGGGCTCCCAGTTGGTGGCCACCGCGCTCGCCGACGCGCCGCTGGACGGCCCGGACGGGCGTTGGCTGGACCTGTGCGCCGGCCCGGGCGGCAAGGCCGGGTTGCTCGGCGCGCTGGCCGCGCAGCGAGGTGCCCGGGTGACAGCGGTGGAGGTCGCCGAGCACCGCGCCCGGCTGGTCTCCCTGGCGACCCGGGACCTGCCGGTCGCCGTGCTGACCATGGACGGCCGCGAGGTCGGCGGCGACCCGAAGCTGCCGGAGCAGCACTTCGACCGGGTGCTGGTCGACGCGCCGTGTACCGGTCTGGGCTCGCTGCGTCGCCGACCGGAGTCGCGTTGGCGTCGCCAACCGTCCGACCTGCCGCCGCTGACCCGGCTGCAACGGGAACTGCTCGGCGCGGCGCTGCGGGCGGTCCGCCCGGGTGGCCTGGTCGCCTACGTCACCTGCTCGCCGCACACCGTCGAGACGCACGTGACGGTGACCGAGGCGGCCCGCCGTAGCGGGGTCGCTGTCGACTTCGTGGACGCCCGCCCGCTGCTGCCGGCCGGCATGCCCGGTCTCGGCGACGGGCCGACCGTGCAGCTCTGGCCACACCGCCACGGCACCGACGCGATGTTCCTCGCCGTCCTGCGCCGAGGCTGACCCGTTGCACGCGTCCGGCCGGTCGGTGACCCGGCTGGCCGGACGCGGTGACGCCCTAGGTGACCGGAAGGCCCTTGGTGCCGGCATTCCTCATCGAGCGGGTCAGGTTCCGGTCGGAGATCCAGAGGAAGCACTGCACGCCCCGGTTCCCGTTGCGCCACTCCTCCTCGTACGGCTGGTAGTAGATCGTGCCGGCGCGGAAGTCGAGCTGGGAGTTGTCCGGCACCTTGGTGTACTTGGCGATCATCGTCTGGCAGGCCCGGTGGGTCCGCTTGGTGTTGCGGGTGAACTCGGTGTAGCTGGTGTCCGGCGCCTGCCAGACGCCGACGAACTCGGCGTGGTGCTTGGCGGTGCAGGAGACCGGCGCCATCTCGTCGATGTCGTCCTTGACCATCTTCGGGTTGAAGCAGCGGTACGCCAGCGGGGCCGCTCCGGACAGCGCGCCCCGGAGGCTGCCGGTGCGCAGGTCGACAGCGGTGTCGTCGATGCTGGCGATCTCGGTGACGTCGCAGCGGTACCAGCGGGCCCCGCCCGACCAGGCCTGCGGCGACGGCAGCACGACGGTCAGGCCGAGCCGCCCGGAACGCCAGTCGGCTCCCACCGCCTTGTTGACCGCCGTGTCGCACCCGGTCTGCGCGGCCCGCATGCCGGCCGAGCCGGGCTGCGGGGGCGTGCCGCCCTCGGCGCCCGGGCCGGTGAGGGTGCCGACGTGCATGGTCTCCACCCGGTGCGCCTCGGTGCACGCCGTCGGGTTGTAGCCGGTCAGGAAGCCGACCTGCTGGGAGCTCTGGTGGCAGACGTCGGCAGCGGGGACGAACTGCTGCGCCGCGACGGGCGCCGGCCAGTCGTCGATGAGGTCACTGTCGACTCCGGCGGGTGCGCCGCAACCGGCCAGCGCCAGGGCCAGCGCCCCACCCCCGGCGAACGCCGCCAACCACCGTCGCATCCCGACCTCCCGCCGCTGCTGGCCGCCGACCGGACCCAGCCGGTCGATAGCGCCACGGCGCAGCAGCATACGGCAACGATGCTCAGATCGCGGGCAGTCCCTCGGGGCCCGCGCCGCGCATCGAGCGGGTGAGTTTGCGGTCGTCGCTCCACAGGAAACAGCGCACCCCACGGTCGCCCTCCTCCCACTCCCGCTGCGACGGTGGGTAGTAGATGGACCCGGCCCGGTACGGCAGCTCGCTGTTGTTGGGCACCGCCGCGTACTCGGCGATCAGCGCCATGCAGCGCCGGTGTGCCTGCTCGGCGGACTTGGCGAACTCCGCCCAGCTCATGTCCCGCTCCTCGTAGACGCCCACGAACTCGGCGCGGTGCGGCTCGGTGCAGAGCACCGGCGCCATGTAGTTGAGGTTGTCGCCGATCAGCTTGGGGTCGAAGCAGCGGTGCGTCAGGGGCGTGTCGCCGATCAACGCGCCGCGCAGGCTGCCGGTGCGGTTCACCGGCCGGGTGTTGTCGATGCTGCCGGTCTCGCTGAGGTCGCAACGGAACCAGCGGGCGCCCCCGGCCCACGCGGGCGCGGACGGCAACGCGAGGGACAGTGCGAGTCGGGCCGTGTGCCAGTCGCCGCCGAGCACCTCCCGGGCCCGCTGGTCGCACTCGGCGCGGGCCGTGCGCAGCGCCGACGATCCGGGTTCCGGTCGGGCCTCGGTCAGCGCGTCCGGCCCGACGAAGGTGCCGACGTGGATGCTCTCGGCCAGGTGGTTACGCGCGCAGTCCACCGTCTCGTACGTGCTGGCCTGCACGACAGTGGTGATCCGCGGCAGGCAGGTGTCGGTGGCGGGGGTGAACGGCTTCGGAACCCGCAGCGTCGGCCAGTCGTCGGTGAGGTCACCGTCCGCGCCTCGCGCCGGCGCGCAGCCGGCCAGCAGCATCGTCGTGACGCTGGCCAGCACCAGCGCTGGAAGCCACCGTCGCATCGTCCGCCCTCCCGGGAGCTGGCGGCCGGTCGCCGCGCCCCGCGGCGAGACCCCGGCGGGCGTGCAGCCTATGGCACCGTCCCGGTTGGAGTGTCGTCGCGTTTCCGTCGATCGGCCAGTGGCTGATGTCTGTTCGTCCGGATTCGGGGGTCCGGAGCGTTCAATTCTGCACCAGTGGTCACCGCTGGGTCACAGCGCGTCCCCAACGGTGCCGCGATGCGGGTGGCGGGTGGCCACGTTCGTACACTGGCCCCGTGACCGTACCGCCGCCGATCGTCGCGCCAAGCATCCTGGCCGCCGATTTCGCCCGCCTCGCCGAAGAGGTCCGTGCCGTCGAGGACGCCGCGGACTGGTTGCACGTCGACGTGATGGACAACCACTTCGTGCCGAACCTGACCATTGGGCTGCCCGTGGTGCAGAGCCTGCGGGCTGTCACGGCGATGCCCTTCGACGTGCACCTGATGATCGAGGACCCGCGCCGGTGGGCCCCCGGGTACGCCGACGCCGGGGCGTACAACGTCACCTTCCACGCGGAGGCGTCCGACGACCCGGTGGCGCTTGCCAAGGACCTGCGTTCGGCAGGTGCGAAGGCGGGCCTGGCCATCGACCGGGACACCCCGATCGAGCCCTACCTGGACCTGCTGCCCAGCTTCGACACCCTGCTGATCATGACGATCAAGGCGGGCTTCGGTGGGCAGCGGTTCATTCCGCAGCTGCTGGAGAAGGTGCGGACGGCTCGGCAGCACGTGTCGGCCGGGCACCTGGAGCTGCGCATCGAGGTGGACGGCGGGATCGCCGCCGACACCATCGAGCAGGCGGCCGCGGCGGGCGCCGACGCGTTCGTGGCCGGCACCGCCGTGTACGGGGCCGCCGACCCGGCGGAGGCGGTACGGCACCTGCGGGCACTGGCGGAGCGCGCGGCGCCCGGGGCCTGAGGTGGAGCCCGAGGCCGACCGCAAGGACATCATTCTCGTCGTGGACGACGACGAGGACATCGCTCGCTTCGTCGAGTTCAACCTGCGGTTGCACGGCTTCGAGGTGATCCACGCCAGCGACGGCCAGGAGGCACTGGAGGTCATCGAGCGCCAGCGGCCGGACCTGGCCGTGGTCGACCTCATGATGCCCCGGATCGACGGGCTGGAGCTGACCCGCCGGTTGCGCGCCGACCCGATGACCTCCGCCCTCCCGGTGATCATGCTGACGGCCAAGGGGATGACCGTCGACAAGGTGCACGGGCTCAGTGCCGGCGCGGACGACTACCTGGTCAAGCCGTTCGACACCGCCGAGTTGGTGGCCCGGGTCTCGTCAACGCTGCGCCGCAACAAGGAGTTCCGCGAGGTCTCCCCGCTGACCGGGCTGCCCGGCAACAGCCGGATCCGTCGGGAGATCAGCGACCGGGTCCGCAACGGCGTGGACTACGCCGTCGGCTACGTCGACATCGACCGGTTCAAGAGCGTCAACGACCGGTACGGCTTCGTGCGTGGCGACGACTTCATCTCCGCGCTGGCCCGCAGCCTGCACCGGGCGGTGGTGGGCGTCGGGCTGCCACCGGCCTTCCTCGGTCACGTCGGCGGCGACGACTTCGTCATCGTCTGCGCCCCGGACCAGGTGCGCCCACTGACGTCCCGGGCGGTCGTCGATTTCGAGAACGCCGCCGACACGCTCTACGACCCGACCGACCGGGAGCGCGGCTTCGTCGAGTTGAAGGATCGACGCGGCAACATCCGGCGGGCGGCCCTGGTCACGCTCTCCATCGGGGTGTCCCTCTCCGACGCCGGCAAGCGCTTCACCGACCCGCTCGAAGCGATAGCGGTGGCCTCGGAGATGAAGACGGTGGCCAAGAGTCAACCGGGCTCGTACGTGGCCGTGGACCGGCGTCGCGGCGTCACCTGAGCGTGATACCGCTGTGAAGTAGCTCGCCTAGGTGGCGGCAGAGCCGGATCGGCGTGTAAGACTTCCCGTGTACCCACCACGCGCTGGCGGGACTCGGTGAAATTCCGAACCGGCGGTGATCCACGGTCCAACCGTGGTCAGCCCGCGACCCGGACGGCTCTGCTGTCCGGTGGACCTGGTGAAAATCCGGGGCCGACGGTTGGGGGCGGTTCGTCCGCGCCCAGACAGTCCGGATGGGAGACAGCGCGCGGGACGGACGGGTCCGAGCCGGCCGCTGGCTTCAGCGTGCCGTGCCGACCCCCCGGGGCGGCTGTGCCGTTCCCGGAATCCGCCACCGCCTGCCCGTGGCCCCATGGCCACCGCCTCCCTGACCGCCCGCGCGCGGATCGGCGAGTGAGAGGGCAGGGGCAGGGCGATGGCCAGCGTCTCCGTTGATGAGGCGATGCGGCGTGCGATCGAGTTGGCAGCGCGCGGGCTCGGCACCACCAGCCCCAACCCGGTGGTCGGGTGCGTGCTCCTCGACTCCGACGGCGAGGTCGTGGGCGAGGGTTTCCACGCGTACGCCGGGGGGCCGCACGCCGAGATCGTCGCCCTGGCGCAGGCCGGGCGGCGGGCCAAGGGCGGCACAGCCGTCGTCACTCTGGAACCCTGCGACCACACCGGCCGCACCGGCCCCTGCAGTTCCGCGCTGGTCCAGGCCGGGCTGGGCCGGGTCGTGATCGCCGTACCCGACCCCAACCCGGTCGCTTCCGGGGGCGCCGCCACCTTGCGTGCCGCCGGGGTGCGGGTCGATCTGGGGGTACGCGGCGAGGAGGCCGAGGCCGGCAACGTCGCGTGGCTGACCTCGATGCGCCGGGGCTGGCCGTACGTGATCTGGAAGTACGCCGCCACGCTCGACGGGCGCTCCGCCGCGATGGACGGCACCAGCATGTGGATCACCTCGGAGGCGGCCCGGATCGACGTGCACGCGCTGCGCGGCACTGTCGACGCGGTCATCGCCGGGGTGGGCACCGTGCTCGCCGACGACCCCCGGTTGACCGCCCGCAACCTGCGCGACGGCAGCCTGGCCATCCGGCAGCCGCTGCGGGTGGTGGTGGACAGCTCGGGGCGTACCCCGGCTGACGCCAAGGTCCGCGACGGCGCCGCACGCACGTGGATCGCGACCACCGACGAGGTCGGCGCCGACCCGGACGGCCGGGTCGACCTGTCGGCGCTGCTCGCGGCGTTGCACCAGCGCGGGGTCCGCGCGGTGCTGCTGGAGGGCGGCCCCCGGCTGGCCGGCGCGTTCCTGGAGGCCGGCCTGGTCGACAAGATCGTCGGGTACGTCGCGCCGCGGTTGCTCGGCGCCGGCCCGACAGCTCTGGTCGACGCGGGAGTGACCACCATCGCCGAGGCCATCGATCTGGAGTTCGTCGACGTTACGCAGATCGGTCCGGATCTCCGGATCACCGCTTTGCCCCGCAAACGGGAGGGCTGACATGTTCACTGGCATCATCGAGGAATTGGGCGAGATCGTCCGGGTAGCGCCGACGGCAGGCGATTCGGCGCTGCTGGGTGTACGCGGCCCGCTGGTCACGTCCGACGCCCGGCACGGCGACTCGATCGCCGTCAACGGTGTCTGCCTGACCGTTGTGGAGGTGGCCGACGGGGTCTTCACCGCCGACGTGATGGGGGAGACGCTGCGCCGCTCCGCGCTGGGCGCGCTGCGCCCGGGCGACCCGGTCAACCTGGAGCGGGCCGCCGCGCTCGGTAGCCGCCTCGGCGGGCACCTTGTGCAGGGCCACGTCGACGGCGTCGGTGAACTGACCTCCCGGGAGCCGGCCGAGCAGTGGGAGACCGTCCGGTTCCGGCTGCCGGCCGCCCTGTCCCGCTACGTGGTGGAGAAGGGCTCGATCACCATCGACGGTGTCTCGTTGACAGTGGCCTCCGTCGGCGCGGACGAGTTCGCCGTCGGGCTGATCCCGACCACGCTCAAGCTGACCACGCTCGGCGCCAAGGGCGTCGGCGACCCGGTCAACCTGGAGGTCGACGTGCTGGCCAAGTACGTCGAGCGGCTGCTCGGCGACCGGCTCGCCGACGGTTCCGGGGCGGCCTCGACCACGGGTGGGGTGGCCTGATGGGCCCGCTCAGCTGGCTGTTGGACGCCCAGGTGCAGGTCGCCGGCTCGCCGGTGCTGGCCCGGGAGATCGTCGGCAACGCGTTCGGGCTGGTCTCGGCGCTGCTCGGGCTGCGCCGGCTGGTCTGGGCGTGGCCGGTCGGCATGATCGGCAACGCGCTGCTCCTCACCGTCTTCCTCGGCGGGGTGTTCGCCACCCCGCAGGCTCACGACCTGTACGGGCAGGCCGGCCGGCAGGTGTTCTTCTTCGCGGTCAGCGTCTACGGCTGGTGGCGCTGGCAGCGCAACCGTCGCAGCGACTCCGGTCAGGCCGCTGTCGTGCCGCGCTGGGCCACCGGACGGGAACGACTGACGCTGCTGGTGGTCGCCGTGATCGGCACCGCAGCGGCGTACCCGCTGCTCAAGGCCCTGGGCTCGTGGGGTCCGCTGCCCGACGCCTGGATCCTCACCGGCAGCCTGCTGGCCACGTACGGCATGGCCCGCGGCTGGGTGGATTTCTGGCTGCTCTGGATCGCTGTCGACGCGGTCGGCGTGCCGCTGCTGCTGCGCGGCGGGTTCTACCCGTCGGCCGTCATGTACCTGATCTACGGCGCCCTCTGCGTCTGGGGCTTCGCCGCCTGGTGGCGCACCTCGCGCGCCACGGCCACCGTCCGTACGCCCATCTACCGGGAGGCTGTCGCGTGACCAGCTTTGGGGATATCGAGCAGGCGATCGCGGACATCGCGGCCGGCCGGCCGGTCGTCGTTGTCGACGACGCGGACCGGGAGAACGAGGGCGACCTGATCTTCGCGGCCGAGTTGGCCACGCCGGAGCTGATGGCGTTCATGGTGCGCTACACCTCCGGCTACGTCTGCGTGGCGCTGACCGAGAGCGAAGCCGACCGGCTCGACCTGCCGCCGATGCACCACACCAACCAGGACCGGCGCGGCACCGCGTACACGGTGACGGTGGACGCCCGCGAGGGGGTCAGCACCGGCATCTCGGCGGCCGACCGCGCGCACACCAGCCGGCTGCTCGCCGACGCGGCGACCGACCCGACCGATCTGGCGCGCCCCGGGCACGTGGTGCCGCTGCGCGCTCGCGAGGGCGGGGTGCTGCGCCGGCCGGGGCACACCGAGGCGGGGATCGACCTGACCCGGCTGGCCGGGCTGCGTCCCGCCGGCGTGCTCTGCGAGCTGGTCAACGACGACGGCACCATGATGCGCCTGCCGGACCTGGAGAAGTTCTGCGCCGAGCACGGCCTCACGCTGGTCACCATCGCCGACCTGGTCGCCTACCGGCGGCGTACCGAGAAGCAGGTCGAGCTGGTCGCCGACGCCCGGATGCCGACGCGGCACGGGGTGTTCCGGGCGCTCGGCTACCGCGCCGAGCACGACCCGGCCGAACATGTCGCGATGGTGCTGGGTGACCTCGGTGACGGCCAGGACGTGCTGGTCCGGGTGCACTCCGAGTGCCTGACCGGGGACGTGTTCGGCTCGCTGCGCTGCGACTGTGGGCCGCAGCTGGAGGCCGCGCTGGCTCGGGTCGGGCAGGAGGGCCGGGGCGTGGTGCTCTACGTCCGTGGGCACGAGGGGCGCGGCATCGGGTTGCTGCACAAGCTGCAGGCGTACCAGTTGCAGGACCTGGGCCGCGACACCGTCGACGCCAACCTCGACCTGGGCCTGCCCGCCGATGCCCGCGACTACGGCACCGGCGCGCAGATCCTCTACGACCTGGGCGTGCGGTCGATGCGGCTGCTGACCAACAACCCGGCCAAGCGGGCCGGGCTGGAGGGGTACGGGTTGACCATCACCGGTCGCGAGGGGCTGCCGGTCGGCGCTCACCCGGAGAACATGCGCTACCTGCGCACCAAGCGGGACCGGATGGGTCACCTGCTGGACGAGTTGGACGAGGTGTCCGAGGCGCCGCTGGGGCGTCCGGTTGCCAACGACGAGATCGGAGCATGACGATGGCGGGTTTCGGTGAGCCGGGAGTCGAGGCGGTCGACGCCGCGGGGCTGACCGTCGGGGTCGTTGCCGCCCGCTGGCACGGCGAGCTGACCGACCACATGCTGGAGCGTGCGGTGGCAGCCGCCGAGGCGTGCGGCGCGCGTTCCGTGGTCGCCCGGGTCGCCGGCTCGGTCGAGCTGCCGGTGGTCGCGCAGGCCCTCGCCCGCCGCTGCGACGTGGTGGTCGCCCTCGGCGTGGTGGTCCGTGGGTCCACCGCCCACTTCGACTACGTGTGCCGTTCGGTCACCGACGGGCTGACCCGGGTGGCGCTGGACGAGGGCAAGCCGGTGGCGCACGGGGTGTTGACAGTGGAGACCATCGAGCAGGCCCGCGACCGCGCCGGTCTGCCCGGCTCGGCGGAGGACAAGGGCTGGTCCGCCACGGTGGCGGCGCTCGACGCGGCGCTGGCCGTGCGGACGGTGGCGGCGGGCAACGCCCAGCGGGTCGGCTTCGGCGGCTGACGCCTCTGCCGCCTCTGAAGGCGGGCCCTCAGAGCCGACCGGCCTCGATGATCCGGCGCAGGAACTGCCGGGTACGAGGCTGGGTCGGCTCGCCGAGCACCTGCTCGGGCGGGCCGCTCTCGACGACCCGCCCGGCGTCGAGGAAGCACACCTCGTCGGCGACCTCCCGGGCGAAGCCCATCTCGTGGGTGGCCAGCACCATTGTCATGCCGTCGGCCTTCAGGTCGCGGATCATCGCCAGGACCTCGCCGACCAGCTCCGGGTCGAGCGCGGAGGTGACCTCGTCGAGCAGCATCAGCCGAGGTGAGTTGGCCAGCGCCCGGACGATCGCCACCCGCTGCTGCTGCCCGCCGGAGAGCCGGTCCGGGTAGGCGTCCGCCCTGGCGCCGAGCCCCACCCGGTCGAGCAGCTCCCGGGCCTGAGCCTCGGCCTCCGCCCGGCCCCGCCGGTGTACGCGGCGCGGCGCGAGGGTGATGTTGTCCAACACGCTCAGGTGTGGAAAAAGGTTGTACGCCTGGAACACCATGCCGATCCGCCGCCGGACCCGGTCCGGGTCCACCCGGGGATCGGAGATGTCCTCCCCGTCCAACTCGATGGTGCCGTCGTCGAGTTCGTCGAGCAGGTTGACGCAGCGCAGCAGCGTCGACTTGCCGGACCCGGACGCGCCGATCACCGCCACCACCTGATGCTCGGCGACGGTCAGGTCGAGGTGGTCGAGCACGGCGTGCCCGCCGAACTCCTTGCGCAGCCCTCGACAGCGCAACAACGCCATGGGTCAGCCTCCCGACTGTCGGCGGGCCGAGCGCAGCGTCACCCAGTCGGTGACAGCGATCAGCGGGATCGCGAGCAGCACGAAGAGCACCCCCGCCACGACGTACGGCGTGTAGTTGAACGTCTGGGCGGTGGCGATCTGCGCGGCGCGGACCGCGTCGATCGGCCCGGCCAGCGACACCAGCCCGACGTCCTTCTGCAACGCGACGACGTCGTTGAGCAGGGGTGGCGCCACCCGGCGGACGGCCTGCGGCAGGACCACGTGCCGCATCGTCTGCCGGTAGGTCAGGCCCAGTGAGCGGGCCGCGGCGAGTTGGCTGGAGTGCACCGACTCGATGCCGGCCCGGAACACCTCGGCGAGGTAGCCGCCGTAGGTGAGGACCAACGCGATCCCACCCAGCACCAGCACCGGCGGCATGCCCTGCAACCGCAGCCCCGGCACGCCGAGGGTGAGCAGGTACAGCACGATGATCAGCGGTAGGCCGCGGAAGGTGTAGGTGTAGCCGGCGGCCAGCGCGCGGACCGGGAAGAAGACCGGCCCGCGCAGCGTCCGCAGCACGGCGATCACCAGCCCGAGCAGCAGCGCGCCGACCGCACAACAGACCAGCAGTCGTACGTTGAGCCAGAGCCCGCTCAGCACCGTCGGCAGCGCGTCGCGGGCGATCTGCGGATCCAGGAACGACCGCCGGACCCGGTCCCAGCCCGGCGCCCCGGTCACCGCGATCACCAGCAGCGTGCCGAGCGCCGCCGTCGAGGACGCCGCGACGAGCACGCTGTGGATGGTCTGCCGACGCCGGTACGCCGACCGCCGCAGCTGCGCCTCCGACGGCACATGATCCAGATGCGTCACCGCAGCTCGGCCGCCCCCGCCACCTGGGCGAGCCACTTCTGCTCCAACTCCTTCAGCGTGCCCGCCGTGGTGAGCTGACCGACCGCTTCGCTCACGCAGGAGGTCAGTGGGGAGTTCTTGTCCAGCAGCAACCCGAACGCCTCGGGCGTACCGACCTGCGGCACCTGCCCGACGATCACCGCGTCGGTGATCTCCGCGCCGGTGATGTAGAAGGCGGTCGGAAGATCCACCACCAGACCGTCCAACTGCCCGTTCTGCAGGGCCTTCTTGGCGTCGTCGTTGCTGTTGTAGACCTGCGGCTTGGCGGTCGGCCTGATCACGTCGGTGATCGCCTGGTAGCTGGTGGTGCCGACCTGCGCGCCGAGCCGTGCGTCCCGCAACTCGGCCAGCGACCTGCGGCCGGCGATCTTCGAGGACTTCAACGCGATGACGGTCTGCCGCACCAGGTAGTACGGCGCGGAGAAGTCGACCGCCTGCTTGCGCTCGTCGGTGATGGAGAACTGGTTGATGTCGAAGTCGAAGTCCTTCGGTCCCGGCGCGATGGCGGTGTCGAACTTGACCCGGGTCCAGGTGACGTCGCCGCGGGCGTAGCCGAGCTTCTCGGCCACCGCGTACGCGACGGCGGATTCGAAGCCCTCGCCGCTGTCCGGCTTGTCCTTGGCGAACCACGGTTCGTACGCGGGCTGGTCGGTGGCGATGGTCAGCTTGCCCGGCGTACGCGTGGGCAGGCTGTCCTTGGCGCAGGACGGTGCTGCGGTGACGACGGGGGTGGGTTTCTCGACCTGTGGCGCGCATCCGGCGGTGGCTACGACGACGACGCCGGCGAAGGTGAGCGCGAAAAGACGTGAGCTGCTGGCCATGGCGGACAGCGTAGAGGTCCATGGGCATCGATCGACAATTGTCCCACCATGTTGGTAGGGAATCGTCCGCTTGCTGGATTCCGGCGGACCCGGACGCGGGGTGTCGCCCGGGGGGCTGGAAGAATCGTTCCCCGTGAAGACGTTCGAGGAGTTGTTCGCCGAGCTGCAGGCCAAGGCCGCCGCCGGCACCCCGGGCTCGGGCACCGTCGCCGCGCTGGAGAAGGGCGTGCACTTCATCGGCAAGAAGGTCGTCGAGGAGGCGGCCGAGTCGTGGATGGCCGCCGAGCACGAGGGGCCGGAGCGCACCGCCGAGGAGATCTCCCAGCTGCTCTACCAGGTCCAGGTGCTGATGCTCGCCAGCGGTCTCGAGCTCAAGGACGTCTACCGACATCTGTGAGTGCCCCCACCCCTGTTGATCGCCAACCGGATCGAAGGAGCACTCCGTCATGCTGCGTGTCGCCATTCCCAACAAGGGCACCCTGGCCGAGCCGGCCGCCCAGATGCTGCGCGAGGCGGGCTACCGCCAGCGCACCGACCCCAAGGACCTCGTCTGCCGGGACGAGGCCAACGACGTCGAATTCTTCTACCTGCGGCCGAAGGACATCGCCACCTACGTCGGCTCCGGTGACCTGGACCTCGGGATCACCGGCCGGGACCTGCTGATCGACTCGGCCGCGCCGGCCGAGGAGGTCGTCGACCTCGCCTTCGGCCGGGCCACCTTCCGCTTCGCCGCCCGCCCCGACGACATCGCCTCCGTGCAGGAGTTGGGCGGTCACCGGATCGCCACCGCGTACCCGGGGCTGGTCGAGCGGCACCTCGGCGAGGTGGGCGTCAAGGCCGACGTGATCCGCCTCGACGGCGCCGTGGAGAACGCCGTACGCCTCGGTGTCGCCGACGTGATCGCGGACGTGGTGGAGACCGGCGCGACCCTGCGCCAGGCGGGCCTTGTGGTCTTCGGCGAGCCGCTGCTGCGCTCGTCGGCGGTGCTGGTCCGGCGCGCCGGCGCGCCCGCGCAACCGCAGGCCGACCAGTTGCTGCGTCGGCTGCACGGTGTGCTGGTGGCCCGCCGCTACGTGATGCTCGCCTACGACGTGCCGGCCGGTCTGCTGGACCGGGCCAGCGGGCTCACCCCGGGCATCGAGTCGCCCACCGTGTCGCCGCTGCACCGCGAGGGCTGGGTGGCGGTGCAGGCGATGGTGCTCCGCGACGACGTGCACCGCATCATGGACGAGCTGTACGAACTGGGCGCCCGCGCCATCCTCGTCACCAACATCCACGCCTGTCGCCTCTGACCGTTCGTCCGCGCCGCTGGACCGGGTCCGTGCGCCCGTTCCAGTGATGCCTCGCCGATCATGGAGTTGTGGTGGGCGACAAAGCGCCCGCAGGACGCCAAACCAGGCACCACAACTCCATGATCCTGACCCTGCTCCGCGATCTTGCACTTTCTGCTCCGACACAAGGCGCATATCAACCTGTACCGACGACCGAAACCGCAAGATCGGCGATCCTTTCCCTCGCCACCGGGCAGAGGGCCCGGGGGTTGGTGGGTGGTGGGTCGGCGGGTGGTGCGTTTGATGGGCGAGTGCGGGTGGCAGACTGGTGAGGTGAGTGAAACCGAACTGGTCCGCCTGAAGCCCCGCCGCATCCGCGTGGTCTGCTGGTCGGCGGCGGCCGCCCTGGTGGTGGTGTTCGGTCTGGTCGCCACGTCGCTGAGTGGCCCGACCGGCGACGGTTACGGCAGCTTCCAGCGCGGCGACCAGATCGCCATGATCGGCCTGGGCATCTTCGGGGCGCTGGGCTTCCTGCTGTTCACCCGTCCCCGGGTGGAGGCGGACGCCCGGAGCATCCGGGTGCGTAACGTCATCAGCTCCTACGAGCTGCCCTGGGAGGTTGTCCGGGGCGTCCGCTTCGACCGGGGCGCGCCGTGGGCCAGCCTGGAGCTGCACGACGACGACCTGCTGCCGATGGTCGCGTTGCAGGCCGCCGACAAGGAGCTGGCCGTCGACGGGGTCCGCGCGCTGCGCCGGCTGCACGAGGCCCACCAGGTCCGCCTCGCCGAGCGCGCCGTCGGCCGCTGACCTCGGTGAAACCGCCCACCGCCGGCAATCGTGGGGCGGTGACAGGGCGGCGTGGCGGCGCGACGCACTGGCCGCCCACGCTCGTGCCTGGACGCAGGTCGTGCCCGGTTTGAGGGTGGCCGGGGCGCCGGTGTAGTGTTATCGAGTCGACCAGGCTGTCTCCGCGTGCGAGCAGACAGCCTTGAAAGTGGGGCGCCTGCTCCCACCCGAGTCACCGCTACGGTGTCCGGGTCCGGTCACCGGTTCCGGGCATGTCCCGGCGCCGGATGCGCGATCCTTGTGATCGTGCTGCTGACCGGTCGAGCGGGCCCTGGCATTCGCCGGGGCCTTCTGCTTTTCGGGTCGGTTCCCTCCCGGGAGCCGCAGGGGTCGGCGACAGAGCAGAAACGACTCGAGGAGGCCCCATCAGCGTCGAACCACGCGTGAACGAGCAGATCCGGGCACGTGAGGTCCGACTGGTCGGCCCAGAGGGTGAGCAGGTGGGCATCGTCCCGCTGGAGCGCGCTCTTCAGCTGGCCGCGGACGTCGATCTGGACCTGGTCGAGGTTGCGCCGATGGCGCGCCCGCCGGTGTGCAAGCTCATGGACTTCGGCAAGTTCAAGTATGAGAGCGCACTCAAGGCGCGCGAAGCGCGGCGTAATCAGCAGCAGACCGTCATCAAGGAAATGAAGCTTCGGCCGAAGATCGACCCGCACGACTACGAGACCAAGAAGGGTCACGTGGTGCGGTTCCTCAAGGCGGGCGACAAGGTCAAGGTGACGATCATGTTCCGCGGTCGCGAGCAGAGCCGCCCGGAGCTGGGTTACCGGCTCCTGCGCCGGCTCGAATCCGAGATCACGGAACTGGGATACGTCGAGGCCGCTCCGAAGCAGGACGGTCGAAACATGATTATGGTTCTCGCCCCGCATCGGGCCGTCAAGGCCTCCGCGGTCGCCGCTACGGCGTCTCGCGGCGGACCTCGGGACCGGGCGGACGAGTCCGCTCCGGCAGCCGATGAGACCGCGGCGGTCGGCGAGACCGCAGCAGCCGGTGACACCGGCCTCGCCGCCGACACCAGCGGCGAGTAACAGGGGAGAAGACGTTCCACATGCCGAAGATGAAGAGCCACACGGGTATGGGTAAGCGGGTCAAGGTGACCGGCAAGGGCAAGATCGTTGCCCAGCAGGCCGGCCTCCGCCACAACCTGGAGAAGAAGCCCTCCTCCCAGACCCGCCGGCTGACCGGCACGGTCGTGCTGGCCAAGGCCGACGTCAAGCGCATCAAGAAGCTGCTCGGCCGCTGACGCGCGCCACCTTACGTAATTAGGAGTTGAGATGGCACGCGTCAAGCGGGCTGTAAACGCCCAGAAGAAGCGTCGTACCCTGCTGGAGTCCGCGAGTGGTTACCGCGGTCAGCGCTCCCGCCTGTACCGCAAGGCCAAGGAGCAGGTGCTGCACTCGATGCAGTACGCCTACCGGGACCGTCGCGACCGCAAGGGCGACTTCCGGCAGCTGTGGATTCAGCGGATCAACGCGGGCGCCCGGGCCAACGGGATGACCTACAACCGTCTGATCCAGGGCCTGCGTCTGGCCGGCATCGAGGTCGACCGCAAGATCCTGGCCGACATGGCTGTCAACGACGCCGCCTCTTTCACGGCGATCGTCGAGCTGGCCCGGGCCGCGGTCACGGCCGAGGGCACCGGCGGCGCGGCGGCTCAGGCCGCCTGATCCCCACGCACCAGAACGAGGCGTCTCCCGTGTCGGCACCGCCGTCCGGGGGGCGCCTCAATCGTGCCGGAGGAGCGCACATCATGGCTTTCACCCCGCGTACCCCCAGGGTTGTCGCCGCCCGCCGCCTGCAACGCCGCCGGGACCGCGACGCCACCGGCCGTTTCCTGGCCGAGGGCCCGCAGGCGGTCCGCGAGGCCCTCGCGCGGCCGCAGGTGGTCACCGAACTTTTCGGTACGACCACAGCGCTCGACAGGTATCCGGAGTTGGCCGCCACGGCGGCCCGCGCCGACGTGCCGGTCTCCGAGGTGACCGACGACGCCCTCGCGGCGCTGACCGAGACCGTCGCCCCACAGGGGTTGGTCGCCGTCTGCCGGCACCTGGACGTCTCACTGGAGCAGGCCCTCGCGGGTGCGCCCCGGCTGGTGGCGGTGCTCGCCGAGATCCGCGATCCGGGCAACGCCGGCACCGTGCTGCGCACCGCCGACGCGGCCGGCGCGGGTGCGGTGATCTTCGCCGGAGACGCCGTCGACCCGTACAACGGCAAGTGTGTGCGGGCCTCGGCCGGCAGCCTCTTCCACGTCGACGTGGTGCGCGCCCCCGACCCGGTCACGGTGATCGACGCGCTGCGCGCCGCCGGGCTGTCGATCTTCGCCACCACCGGGTACGGCGACAACGACCTGGACGACCTGACCGACTACGGTCGGCTCGTCGGGCCCACCGCCTGGCTGTTCGGCTCCGAGGCGCACGGGCTGTCCGAGGAGTTGACCGCCGCCGCCGACACCACGGTGCGGGTGCCGCTGTACGGGCGCGCGGAGAGCCTCAACCTGGCTGCCGCCGCCGCGGTCTGCCTGTACGCTTCAGCGAGAGCGCAGCGCTGAGGGGTGATTGCCTCCGGCGCGACTGACAGCAGGGGAGAGCGTCCGTCCATGAACGCGACACGGCGTTCGTTTAGCCAGCCCGCCGGTGTCGGCGGGCGGCGGGCCTGACCTGCTCCCTGCGTAACTCCTACCGGCGGGCTGCGGCACAGCCGCGCGTCCGTAGACTCGCCTAGCCGCCCCGGTGAGGGCTGGCGCCGCCGTGAGGGAGTGCCCGTACGCCATGAGCTACCGCAACGATCCGTACGACCCGAAGCAGGTCGCCCTGCTCGACCCCGCCGCCCTGGCCGAGGCCGTCGCGGACGCCACGAAGGCGTTCGAGGCCGCCGCCGACCCGGACGCGCTGACCGCGCTGCGTTCGGTGCACCTGGGTGACCGGTCACCGGTCTCCCTCGCGCGCCGGGAGATCGGCGCGCTGCCGCCGGCCGCGAAGTCCGACGCCGGCAAGCGGGTCAACGAGGCCCGCCGGGCGATCGAGTCCGCGTACGCCGAGCGCGCCGAGGTGGTGGAGCGCGAGCAGGCCGAGCGGGTGCTGGTCGAGGAGCGGGTTGACGTCACACTGCCCTACGACCGGCGTCCCCGTGGTGCCCGGCACCCGTTGAGCACCCTGATGGAGTCGATCAGCGACCTCTTCGTCGGGATGGGCTACGAGGTGGCCGAGGGGCCCGAGGTCGACCTGGAGTGGGTCAACTTCGACGCGTTGAACATCCCCGCCGACCACCCGGCACGCGGGTTGATGGACACCTTCCACATCGCACCGGAGGGCTCGGGCCTTGTTCTCCGAACGCACACCTCGACGGTGCAGACCCGTACGATGCTCAGCCGCAAGCCGCCGATCTACGTGATCGTGCCGGGCCGCGTCTACCGCACCGACGAGATCGACGCCACCCACAGCCCGGTGTTCCACCAGGCCGAGGGCCTGGTGGTCGACAAGGGCATCACGATGGCGCACCTGCGGGGCACGCTGGACCACTTCGCCCGGGCGATGTTCGGTCCGGAGGCGAAGACCCGGTGGCGGCCGCACTACTTCCCGTTCACCGAGCCGTCGGCCGAGTTCGACGTGTGGTTCCCGGAGCACCGTGACGGCCCACAGTGGGTCGAGTGGGGTGGCTGCGGCATGGTCAACCCCCGGGTGCTGCGCGCCTGCGGCGTCGACCCGGAGGTCTACTCCGGATTCGCCTTCGGCATGGGCATCGACCGGACCCTGATGGTCCGGCACGGGGTCAGCGACATCCGCCATCTCTTCGAGGGCGACGTGCGGTTCAGCCGCGCGCTCGGGACCGGGGCGTAGGCGATGCGGGTACGAGACACGGGAACGGTGGTCTGACGTCATGCGAGTTTCTGTCAGTTGGCTGCGGGAGTACGTCGACCTCCCCGCCGACCTGCCCACCGGTGACCTGGAGCAGGCCCTGGTCGACCTCGGCATCGAGGTCGAGTCAGTGGTGGACCTGGCCGGGACCGTCACCGGCCAGCTCGTCGTCGGTGAGGTCCGCGAGATCGAGGAGCTCACCGGCTTCAAGAAGCCGATCCGGTTCTGCCGGGTCGACGTGGGTGCCGCCAACGGCACCGGCGAGCCGCAGGAGATTGTCTGCGGGGCCCGTAACTTCGCACCGGGTGACCGGGTGGTGGTGATCCTGCCCGGCGGCGTACTGCCCGGCGGCTTCGCCATCGGCGCCCGCAAGACGTACGGGCACAACTCGGCGGGCATGATCTGCTCGGCCAAGGAGCTGGGCCTCGGCGACGACCACTCCGGCATCATCGTGCTGGGCCCGGACGTCACGGCCAAGCCGGGCGACGACGCGCGCCCGGTGGTCGGCCTCGACGACGTCGTGCTCGATCTGGAGATCACCCCCGACCGGGGGTACGCGCTGAGCCTGCGCGGCCTGGCCCGGGAGCTGTCGCACGCGTTCGACGTGCCGCTGCGCGACCCGGCCCTCGCGCCGGCCCCGGGCGGCACCGAGACGCCCGCGTACCCGGTGGAGGTCCGCGACACTGTCGGCTGCGACCGGTTCACGGCCCGACTGGTCCGCGGGGTCGACCCGACCGCGCCGACACCGTCCTGGATGCAGCAGCGGCTCGTCACCGCCGGCATCCGCAGCATCTCGCTGCCCGTCGACATCACCAACTACGTGATGCTGGAGCTGGGCCAGCCGATGCACGCCTTCGACGCCGACCGGATCGCCGGGCCGCTGGTGGTCCGTCGCGCCGACGCGGGGGAGAAGCTGACCACCCTCGACGGGGTCAAGCGGGTGCTCACCGCCGACGACATGGTGATCTGCGACGCTGGGCTGCCCAACGCCCACGCAGGCGAGGGCGCCGGCGTCCCGATCTCCCTCGCCGCGGTGATGGGCGGCGAGACCAGCGAGGTCGTCGCCGGCACCACCGTGGTGCTCTTCGAGGCGGCGCACTGGGACCCGGCGATGGTCGGGCGCACCGCCCGCCGACACAAGCTGTTCAGCGAAGCCGCGAAGCGCTGGGAGCGGGGCGTCGACCCGGCCGTTGCGCTGGTCGCGCTGGAGCGTGCCGTGCGGCTGCTCACCGAGCACGGCGGGGGCACGCCGAGCGCGGAGATCCTGGACATCGACCACGTCCGGCCGCGTACCCCGATCAGCCTTCCGGCGGACCTGCCGACCCGGCGGGTCGGCGTCGAGTATCCGCCGGCGCGGGTGGTCGCCCTGCTGGAGCGGGTCGGCTGCACTGTCGCGCAGGGCGCGGACCGGCTGTCCGAGGACCCGGGCGCGGTCGGCGTGGCCAGCGGCGTCGGGACCGTGCTGAGCGTCACCCCGCCGACCTGGCGGCCCGACCTGACCGACCCGGCCGACCTGGTCGAGGAGGTCGTCCGCCTCGACGGGTACGACAGGGTGCCGTCGGTGCTGCCCACCGCGCCTCCGGGCCGCGGTCTGACCCCGCGACAGCGTCGCCGCCGGGCCGTCGCCGGGTCGCTGGCCGAGCGGGGGTACGTGGAGGTGCTCGCGCACCCGTTCGTGTCGCCGGAGCTGGCCGACCAGCTCGGCCTGCCGGCCGACGACCCGCGCCGGCCCGCGGTGCGGCTGGCCAACCCCCTGTCCGAGGAGGAGCCGCTGCTGCGCACCACGCTGCTCGGCCCGCTGCTCGGCATCCTCAAGCGCAACCTCGGCCGGGGGCACCGCGACCTCGCCCTCTACGAGATCGGTGCGGTCTTCCACCCGCGCGTGGGCGCCGGCAGCCCGCCGGCGATGGGCGTGGACCGGCGCCCCACCGACGAGGAGTTCGCGGCCGCCGACGCTGTGGTGCCGGCGCAGCCGGTGCACGTCGCGGTGGTGCTCTCCGGCGACCTGGACCCGGCCGGCTGGTGGGGGCCGGGTCGACCGGCCGGCTGGGCGGACGCGATCGAGGCGGCCCGTGACGTGCTGGCCGCCGCCGGGATCCCCGACGAGCGGGTCGAGGTGCGCGCCACCGAGTACGCCCCGTGGCACCCGGGTCGCTGCGCCGAGCTGCGGGTCGACGGCTCGGTCGTCGGACACGCCGGCGAGCTGCACCCGGTGGTGGTCGCGGCGTTGGAGCTGCCCCGCCGTACCAGCGCGATGGAGCTGAACCTCGACACGCTGCCGTCGACCCCGGTGACGCCCGCGCCGACGGTCTCCGGCTTCCCGCCCGCGCTGATCGACGTGGCGCTGGTGGTGGACGAGTCGGTGCCGGCGGAGCAGGTGCGCCGGGCGCTGGAGGCGGGCGCCGGTGAGCTGCTGGAGGACGTGCGGCTGTTCGACGTGTACTCCGGCGCGCAGCTCGGCGCCGGCCGCCGCTCGCTGGCGTACAAGCTCACCTTCCGCGCACCGGACCGGACGCTCACCGTCGAGGAGGCGGTCGCGGCACGGGACGCGGCGGTCGCCGTCGCGGCGGAGCGCCTCGGCGCCACCCTGCGCGGCGCCTGACCGCGTTGACCGGCCCTTCCTGTCGCCGCTGGGAGGGCCGGTCAGTCCTCGTTGGATTCCAGGTCGCCGAGGCGTCGCAGCCTGGTCAGGTCGCGCACGGTCATCCGGCGGTAGTCGGTGTCGACCAGGCCTTCCGCCCGTAGCTCCCGTAGCACCTTCTGGATCGAGGTCTCGGACGCGCCGCAGATAGTGGCCAGGTCGGGCTGGGTGAGCCGAACGTCGATGACGATGCCGTCGAGCCCCTGCTGACCGTGGGTACGGCAGAGCTCGGCGACAACCCGGGCGACACGCAGTTTCACCGGGTACGAGGTGAAGTCGATCCGCCGGCGATTGGACCAGCGCAGCCGGTCGGAGACCATCGCCGCGAGTTCGAGGGCGGCGTCCGGGTTCTCCTTGAGGAACCGCTTGAACCGGTCCGGCTGGATGACGCTGTACATCGCCGGCCCGCAGGTGGTGACGGTGGCGGACCGGGGCTGGTCGTTGAGCGCCGACATCTCGCCCACGAGATCGCCGCCGACCCGGAGCGACAGCAGCGCGGAGCGGCCGTCCGGCAGCGTGGCGGTGACCTTGGTCAGCCCCTCTTCGAGGAGCACCAAGTGCGATTCGCGGATGCCCTGGTGGATCACGATCTGCCCGGCCGGAACCTGACGACGGACACCCAACCCCAGCAGGATCGTGCGCACTGGCGGCGTGAGTCGTTGAAGGAATGTGCCGTAGGGCCATTCGCCGCCGGATGGCTCACATGGTGGTCGCATTCGCGGCCTCAGCCTCCTCAATTGACAGCCGCCGAAGCGTAGCCGTTCCTGTGCGTAGCGCAACGCCCCTGTTTCGGCGATGATTTCGACCAGCAGGCGGATGGCTGCCAACGTCAGCACCGCGGTCGGTGACCACTCGAGGGTGGGCAGTAGCAGCTCACGCAGATCCGTTCTCATGCGATGAGCACACCGTCTGCGGCTTTGACAGATTCCCGCACAGGACGGGATGACCGTTTCCTGACAGCCGCGGTGATGCCGTATTTCTACGGGATCCCGATCGCTCATGGCCGCTTCGATGGTCCCTGCGGTGCTCGCCGGTCGGCGAGCCGGGTGACGAAGGGCGGGAGCTTGATGCAACATCCCGAGCGGCGGCTGTTGATCTCGGTGGATATGGAGCGGTACAGCAGACGCGGCAACCTGCAGCAGTATGAGGCGCAACGGCATTTCCGGGAGTTGCTGCACGAGGCCGCGGATGCCGTCGGTCTGGAACGGGTGGCGTGGACCACCCAGCAGGCGGGCGACGGTGAGTTGGCGATCGTGCCTCGTGAGGTGTCGGAGTCCCGGGTCATCGGCAGGTTCGTGCCGGAGCTGAACCGGCGGTTGCGCATTCACAACAGCAGTCGTCTTCCGGTCGCCCAGATTCGGCTCAGGGTGGCGGTGCACCAGGGGTTGGTGCACCTGGACGGTGCGAACGGTTTTCCCGGCAACGCCGTGGTCTTCGTCTGTCGTCTCTGCGAGGCAGCGCCGGTGAAGAAGGCCCTGGCCGCCTTCCCCGACGCGGGCGTGGCGCTTGTCGTCTCGACCGAGATCTTCCGTGATGTCGTCACCGAGTATCCGGAGGAGATGCGACCGGAGCGTTTTGTGCGGATCGAGGTCTCCCATCCGGACAAGGAGTTCCGGGAGTACGCGTGGCTGTGCGTCGTTGATGAGGACCTCAGCGGCGTTGCGGTCCGGGGCGTCCTGCCGACCGAGGGCGACGGCGCCGGGCAGGCCGTGCCGAAACCGGCGGAGACCGCGGAGGCGAAGACGGCCGCCAGGTCGGCGGACCACGGGGGAATTCGCACCGGCGACATCCGGGTCAAGGGACCGAACGCGATCGGCCAGGGTGCGACAGCGATCGGCTCGGTGGGCCGCGACGCGAACATCGGTACGAAGCGGGACGACTCCTGATGAGCGGTCGGTACGCCCCTGCCTCCGCGAGCGGTGACCCGGACCTGGACGACCTCTGGCCGGACCTGTCGGAGGAGCCGGCAGGCAATGGCCCGCCCGGCGACGTTGTCGATCGTGAGCTCGGCGGATCTCCCGACGGGCTTCCGTCCACGGGTCCGGTCGATGATGACGACGAGCGGGGCTCAGCGCAGGAACCGGTCGAGGATTCGTCGGACGACGAGATGGTGGACGAACCCGAAGACCTCGTCGACCCCGCCGACGTGCTGCGCCGACTGGCCGGTCTGCTGGGTGGCTCGACGATCGATGTCGGCGATGTCCGGGTTCAGGGGCAGAATGCGACAGGTCAAGGCGCCGTCGCCATCGGTACGGTCAATCTCAGCACCGGACGGTCTGACGGCTCCGGACGCGTGTGGTTCGAAGCCCTGGTCGAGGCCCACGTCCGCGACATCGCCGGCGGGTACGCGGGCACGGCGAGCGACAAGCGGCTCGACCACCAGCTCCGGCGCGACCAGTTGGTCTGTCTGTCCGGGCCGGCCGGCAGCGGACGGTTCACCTCGGCCGTCCTGGCGGTGGCCCGCAGATACGGATCCGGCCGGGTTTGCGTGCTTGGTGTCGAGCAACTGGCTGATCTGCTCGACAGGGAGACGTCGTTGCCCGCCGGGAACGGCTACGTCCTCCGGCTGAGCGAGGCGGTGCTCCGCTCGGTCGACGGATTTACGCTTGTGGCGCTGGCTGCCAGGGCTGTGGCCGCGGACACGACGCTGGTTCTGATCGGGGACTTCTCGCAGCGGGGGCACGAGGTTGTCGGCCATCTCGTGGAGCACCGCCCGGCCCCCGCAGCCGAGGTCTTTCGGGCGCAACTCCGTCATCAGCTCGGCGGGCGGTGCGTGGCCTGGTGCGCGCACCCCTGCGACGGGCGTTGCCTCCACCGATACGTGGATCTGGAATGCGTGGGTCATCCGCTGCTCTCGGACTACCTGGCTGGAGAACCCCTACCCGGGGAAGTCCTCAAGGTCGTCAGGACGATCGCACGGACGGTTCCCACGGCCGAGGCCCTGACCGAGCGGCTGGAGCAACTGCTGCCGCTGCAACTGCGGGAACGGGCGGCCGAAATCCTCGACGTCCGACGAAGCGGCGAGGAGATCCACGGGTTCACCGACGAGGAGGTACGGGCCTTCCGCCTCGCCTGCGCGGTGCTCGCCGGCCAGCCGGTGGCGGAGATACACCAGGCGGCCCGCCATCTGGCCAGGCCAACCTTCGACGAGTTGACGTCAGCCGGTACGCCCCTTCGAGGGTCGGCGATCGAGGCGCTGCTGGGGTCCGCGCTGGGCCAGACCGTCACCTGCCTGAGCGACGCACGCGTACCGGGCGGGTTCCGGATCGACTTCGCCGCCGGCACGGAGCTGCTCAGGTCGGCGTTGCTGGAGGTCGCGTGGCTGGAATGGTGGTCGCCCGGACAACTCCTCGACTGGCTGGCGGATCTGATCCGTAGGGATGAACCGTCGGTCCGACAGGCCGCCGCCGGAGCGATCGGTTGGTCGGCGACCCGAGACGTACAGGCAGCCCTCGAGACGGTGGGGCAGTTGGCCCGGGAGCGCCGGGCCGGGGTCCGGCAGGCGGCGGCGATCGTGCTGGTCGCCATGGCCATGCAACCTACCCTGCACCACCGGGTCCGGACCGAGATCGATCGCTGGGCCGCCGGCCCGGCCGCCCACCTACGGGACACCGTGGCGCGTGCCTACAGCCTTGGACTGGCCCAGCTCTGGCCGGAGGCGGCGCTCGTGCAGTTGCGCCAGGTGGCGCACGCCCGGATGCAGCGGTGGAACAACTCCGTCGTCCGCGGGCTGGTCGAGGTGTACCGCAACGGGCACGCGGCGAGCGTGGTGCCCGCGCTTGTGGACTGGACCGCGTCCACCGACCCCGAGGTGCAACTCCACGCCGCGCGCACCCTGCGGGTGCTCGCCGACCGTTGGGCCGAACCGCCCAGGGAGCACTGGCCGGAGCTGCTGTATCTGGTCGATCAGCGCACGATCAGCGTCACCGACCTGGCCACGCTCTGGGCGAGCGCCCTCAGCCTGCCCCGGACGGCGTACCGCGCGTGGCGGGCCCTCGGCTTCTGGCTGGACCGCGCGGACCGGCAGGTGGCCGTCGCGGGCCACTGCCTGGAACTCCTCCGTCACGTGATCGCGGGACAGCCCGCGCTGCGTCATCGCCTGGATCATCAGCTTCGCCATGTCTGGCGTCCTGTCATGCCCCACAACGACCTGCTGAACGACGTACGACGACTGATCGACGAGGAGACACCATGAGTACGGACCCCGCCGGTCGTCCCGGCACCCGACCCCCGGTACCCCGGCAGCTGGGGCGCCGTCGTTGGTGGCACGCGTTGTTCCCGCCCGCCGAGCTGCCGCTCCCGCCGGCCCCGCCACCGCCGGTCGTCCCCACCACTGTGACGTTCCGCCAGGAGGCCCCGGCGCCGATCCTGGTGCCGGCCAAGGGGGACGCGTTCGACTTCCGCCTGCACACCACCTACGACTGGGTCGCGCAGAACATGACCTACGACGAGCTCCGGTTCCGCGCAGAGCGTTATCTGGGCTGGGCTAGCGGAATCGTCCGCGAGCGGGCGGTGGACCTGGCGCGCGACCACGAACCCCACCGTTCCCACGACCTCGAGCGCGCGCTGAACAACCGTCTCGGTGGCCAACGCTGGCCGCGCGAGGGCAACCTGCCGTACTTCGGTGTGCTCCTCCGGGTCAGTCCGGACGAGCGGGTTCGGGAGCGGCTGCGGCCGTACTGGGAGGACCGGATCAAGCTTGAGTGTGAGCACGAGTTGCAGAAGATCCGAGCGGCCCAGGCGGACGACCTGACCCGCCGTTGGTGCGCGGTCCTGCAGAATCTCGAGGACGATCCGGTCACCGCGCACGCTGCGCGGCTGACCGGTGAGCAGTTCGCCGAGGTGTTCCGTCGGTACGTGGAGGAACGTCGGGAGGCCGTCCCCGGTCTCGTGAAGCTCCTCCATGAGGCGGTGCGGGGACATGGCGATCTCGGTATGGGGCCCAGCGAGTACACGGAGGCGTGGGACGCGGCCCTCAGGACGTACGAGCGCCAGCACGGATTGTCCGAGCGGGCGAACTGACCCGTTGGTGTCCTCCGGCGGGCTGTCCCGCCGGAGGACACTGGCTCCGGCGGCATGGGACGGTTGCTCATTGCCATGCATTCGACTGCATTAAGTTGCAGTCGTTAGTCGTGTTTGTTAATCTTCTCTGCATAGTCATGCGGAGGTAGGTATGGGGATTCGCATCGCGGTCGCCGGGGCGAGCGGGTACGCCGGGGGCGAGCTGCTGCGCCTGATCGCCGGGCACCCGGAGTTCGACCTGGTCGCCGCCACCGCGCACAGCCAGGCCGGGCACCGCGTCGACGTGGTGCACCCGCAGCTCACCGGGCTCGACCTGGTGCTCGGCGAGACCGATTCGACCACCCTGGCCGACGCGGACCTGGTCTTCCTGGCCCTGCCGCACGGTCAGTCGGCTGCCCTCGCGGCCCAGCTCCCGGCCGAGGTGCGGATCGTCGACCTGGGTGCCGACCACCGGCTCGCCGACCCGTACGCCTGGGCCCAGTACTACGGCGGCACGCACGCCGGGCAGTGGACCTACGGTCTGCCCGAGCTGCCCGGTCAGCGGGAGCTGATCGCCGATTCCACCCGGGTGGCGAACACCGGCTGCTACGCCGCCGCGATCACCCTGGCCCTCGCGCCGCTGATCGCCGACGGCGCGGCCAGCCCCGCCGACGTGGTGGTGGTCGCCGCCTCCGGCACCTCCGGCGCCGGCCGGGCGGCCAAGCCGCACCTGTTGGCCAGCGAGGTGATGGGCGACCTGTCGCCGTACCGGGTGGGCACCCACCAGCACGTCCCGGAGATCAAGCAGGCCACCGGCGCGACCGGCCTGTCGTTCACCCCGGTCCTGGCGCCGATGCCGCGCGGCATCCTGGCCACGGTCACCGCGGTGCCGGCGCGCGGCGTCGACCCGCAGGAGGTGCTGGCGCGGGCGTACGCGGACGCGCCGTTCGTGCACGTGCTGCCGGAGGGCCGTTGGCCGCACACCGCTGCCACAGTGGGCTCCAACTCGTGTCACCTGCAGGCCGCCGTCGACGTCGACTCGGGTCGTCTGATCGTGCTCAGCGCGTTGGACAACCTGGGCAAGGGCGCGGCCGGTCAGGCCGTACAGAACGCCAACCTGATGCTCGGCCTGCCGGAGACGACGGGCCTGTCGATCTGGGGGACCGCGCCGTGAGTGTCACCACCCCTCGGGGGTTCCGGGCGGCCGGTGTGGCCGCCGGCCTCAAGACCAGCGGCGGCGCGGACGTCGCCCTGGTGGTCAACGACGGCCCGAACGCCGGAGTGGCCGGCGTCTTCACCACCAACCGGGTCAAGGCCGCGCCGGTGCTCTGGACCCAGCAGGTGGTGCAGGGCGGCGTGGTCCGCGCCGTGGTGCTCAACTCCGGTGGGGCCAACGCCTGCACCGGCCCGGCCGGCTTCCAGGACACGCACGCCACCGCCGAGCACACCGCCGCCGCGCTGACATCGGTCAGCCCCGGGTTGATCCTCGGCGCCGGTGAGGTCGCGGTCTGCTCGACCGGCCTGATCGGTGAGCGGCTGCCGATGCCGAAGCTGCTGCCGGGCGTCCGCTCGGCGATCCGTGGGCTGTCCCGCGACGGTGGCGCGGCCGCCGCCGAGGCGATCATGACCACGGACACCCGGCCGAAGACCACTGTGGCCCGGGGGAGTGGCTGGACGGTCGGCGGCATGGCCAAGGGCGCCGGGATGCTCGCGCCCGGGATGGCCACCATGCTCTGCGTGCTGACCACCGACGCGGTGGCCGGGCCGGCGACGCTGGACGAGGCGTTGCGGGCGGCCACCCGGGTCAGTTTCGACCGGGTCGACTCCGACGGCTGCATGTCCACGAACGACACGGTGCTGCTGCTGGCCAGCGGGGCGAGCGGCATCGAGCCGACGCCGGCCGAGTTGGCCGCCGCCGTCACCGCGGCCTGTCACGACCTGGCCCAGCAGTTGGTGGCCGACGCCGAGGGTGCCACCAAGCAGATCGCCATCGACGTGGTCGGCGCGGCGGACGAGGACGAGGCGGTCGAGGTGGGCCGTACGGTGGCCCGCAACAACCTGGTCAAGACGGCGCTGTTCGGCAACGACCCCAACTGGGGTCGGATCCTCGCCGCCGTCGGCACGACCGCCGCCGCGTTCGAGCCGGACGAGGTGGACGTGGCGGTCAACGGGGTGTGGGTGTGCCGGGGCGGGGCCGCCGCCGAGGACCGCTCGAAGGTCGACCTGACCGGGCGGGACGTGACCATCCGGATCGACCTGCACGCGGGTACGTCGGCCGCCACGATCTGGACCAACGATCTGTCCCACGCGTACGTGCACGAGAACTCGGCCTACTCCACATGAGTCTCAGTAGCGATCTGGCTCGCGCCCAGGTCAAGGCGGAGACCCTGATCGAGGCGCTGCCCTGGTTGGCACGCTTCTCCGGCTCGACGGTGGTGGTCAAGTACGGCGGCAACGCGATGACCGATCCGGAGTTGCAGCGGGCGTTCGCGGCCGACATGGTCTTCCTGCGCTACGCCGGCCTGAAGCCCGTGGTGGTGCACGGAGGTGGTCCGCAGATCTCCGCCATGCTGGGTCGCCTCGGCATCGCCAGCGAGTTCCGGGGTGGTCTGCGGGTGACCACCGCCGAGGCGATGGACGTGGTCCGGATGGTGCTGGTGGGTCAGGTGGGCCGGGAGCTGGTGGGTCTGATCAACTCGCACGGTCCGTACGCCGTCGGCCTCTCCGGCGAGGACGCCCGGCTGTTCACGGCGGTGCGGCGTCCGGCGTACGTGGACGGGCTGCCGGTCGACGTGGGCCAGGTCGGGGACGTCGAGTCGGTCGACGTGTCAGCGGTGACCGACCTGATCGAGGCCGGTCGGATTCCGGTGATCTCCACGGTGGCGCCGGACGTGGACGGGGTGCTGCACAACCTCAACGCGGACACCGCCGCCGCCGCGCTGGCCATCGCGTTGCGGGCCCGCAAGCTGGTAGTGCTCACCGATGTGGCCGGCCTGTACGCGGACTGGCCGGACACCACCAGTCTGGTCTCCGAGATCGCCGCGGACGACCTGGCCAAGCTGCTGCCCAGCCTGGAGTCGGGGATGGTGCCGAAGATGGAGGCCTGCCTGCGGGCGGTGCGTGGGGGAGTGCCCGCCGCGCACGTCGTCGACGGTCGGGTGGCGCACTCGACGTTGCTTGAGGTGTTCACCTCGGAGGGGTTCGGAACGATGGTGGTGCCGGGAGACGGGACGGACGCGACATGAGCACGTTGGCGCAGCGGTGGAAGCAGTCCATGATGGACAACTACGGCACGCCGCCGATGGCGTTGGTCTCCGGTGCCGGTGCCGTCGTGGTCGACGACGCCGGCCGGGAGTACCTCGACCTGGTGGGTGGCATCGCGGTCAACGCCCTCGGTCACGCCCACCCGGCCGTGGTGGCGGCGGTGTCGAAGCAGGTCGCGACCCTCGGGCACGTCTCCAACCTCTACGTGGCCGAGCCGCCGGTCGCCCTCGCCGAGCTGCTGTTGGCGCTCGCCGGCCGGCCGGGCCGGGTGTTCTTCGCCAACTCGGGCGCGGAGGCGAACGAGGCGGCGTTCAAGCTCTCCCGGCGCACCGGCCGCACCCACGTGGTGGCCACCAGGGGCGGCTTCCACGGCCGCACCATGGGCGCCCTCGCGCTGACCGGCCAACCGGCCAAGGCCGACCCGTTCCGGCCGCTGCCCGGCGAGGTGACCCACGTCGACTACGGCGACGTCGCCGCCCTCGACGCGGCCGTCTCGGACGCCACCGCCATGGTGATCCTGGAGCCCATCCAGGGTGAGAACGGCGTGCTGGTCCCGCCAGCCGGCTATCTCGCCGCGGCCCGGCGGATCACCGCCCGACACGGCGCGCTGCTGGTCCTCGACGAGGTGCAGACCGGGGTCGGGCGTACCGGGCACTGGTTCGCGCACCAGGCCGAGGGTGTGGAGCCGGACGTGGTCACCCTGGCGAAGGGGCTGGGTGGCGGGCTGCCCATCGGCGCGACGTTGGCCTTCGGCCCCGCCGCGGACCTGCTCACCCCCGGCTCGCACGGCACCACGTTCGGCGGCAACCCGGTCAGTTGCGCGGCGGCGCTCGCCGTGGTGGCGACCATCGCCAACGAGGGCCTGCTCGACAACGTCAAGCGGGTCGGTGAGCGGCTGCGTCGCGGCATCGAGGCGCTCGACCACCCGCTGATCGGCGGCGTACGCGGTGCCGGTCTGCTGCTCGGCGTGGCGCTCACCGCGCCGGTGTCGTCGGTGCTGACCGAGGCTCTGCGGGAGGCCGGCTTCCTGGTCAACCCGGTGCAGCCGGGTGTGATCCGGCTGGCGCCGCCGCTGATCCTCACCGCCGCCCAGGCGGACGCCTTCCTCGCGGCGCTGCCCGCCGCACTGGACGTGACCGCCCCGGCGGCCGCCGGCGCGCAGATCGCACCAGCCACTCTGACCACCACGACGGGGACGACTCGATGACCCGGCACTTCCTGCGTGACGACGACCTCTCACCGGCCGAGCAGTCCACGGTCCTCGACCTGGCGGCGCGGATGAAGGCGGACCGGTTCGGCCACCGGCCGCTGGTCGGCCCCCGCTCGGTGGCGGTGCTCTTCGACAAGCAGAGCCTGCGGACCAGGATCTCGTTCGACGCCGGGATCGCCGAGCTGGGCGGGCACCCCCTGGTGGTGGACACGCAGGTCACCCACTTCGGTCGCGGTGAGTCGCTCGCCGACGCGGGGCGGGTGCTGTCCCGCTACGTCGCGGCGATCGTGCTGCGGACCCACGGTGACGAGCGGATCGCCGAGGTCGCGGCGGGCGCCACCGTCCCGGTGGTCAACGCGCTCACCGACGGTTTTCACCCGTGCCAGCTGCTGGCCGACCTGCTCACCATCCGGGAGCGGTGCGGTGGCACGGCCGGCCGGACCCTGGCGTACGTGGGCGACGGCGCGAACAACATGGCGCAGTCGTACCTGCTGGCCGGGGCGACGGCCGGTATGCACGTGCGGATCGCCGGCCCGGCCGGGTTCGCGCCCGACGCGACCGTTGTGGAACGGGCCGCCCAGATCGCGGCGGAGACCGGCGGGTCGGTGCGGGTGCTGACCGACCCGGCCCAGGCGGTACGCGACGCCGACGTGCTGGCCACCGACACCTGGACGTCGATGGGGCAGGAGTCCGACGGGTTGGACCGGATCACCCCGTTCCTGCCGTACCAGATCAACAAGGAGCTGCTCGGTCAGGCAGCGCCGGACGCGATAGTGCTGCACTGCCTGCCCGCACACCGTGGCGAGGAGATCACCGACGAGGTGCTCGACGGCCCGCAGAGCGCGGTCTTCGACCAGGCGGAGAACCGGCTGCACGTGCAGAAGGCGCTGCTGACGTTCCTGCTGGGCACCGCGACGGGGGGCGACGCGACGGGTGGCGACGCGACCGGCGACGCCGCCACCGGAGGGTCCCGATGACCGCCCCGCTGACCCGCGCGGCCCGGCACGCCCGGATCGTGGAGCTGATCCGCGAGCGGACGATCCGGTCGCAGACCGAGCTGGCCGACCTGCTCGCCGCCGACGGCGTGGGCGTCACCCAGGCCACCCTCTCGCGGGACCTGGAGGAGTTGGGCGCGGTCAAGGTGCGCGGTGGCGACGGCCCGGCCGTCTACCTGATCCCCGAGGACGGGCAGCGACCGTTGCGCGACGCCGAGGCCGCGCCGGCCCGGCTGGTACGGCTGCTGCGCGAACTGCTCAACGGGGTCGACTCCAGCGGCAACATCGCCGTGCTGCGGACACCGCCGGGCGCAGCCCAGTACCTGGCCAGCGCGTTGGACCGGGCGGGCCTGCCCGAGATCGTCGGCACCATCGCCGGCGACGACACCATCCTCGTCGTGGCACGTGAGGCCGTCGGCGGGGCCGCACTCGGAGACAAGCTCGCCGGTTGGGCCCGCCGGGACGACACCGTTGAAGGGACCACCACGTCATGACCGAGCGGGTCGTGCTCGCGTACTCCGGCGGGTTGGACACCTCCGTCGCCATTCCGTACCTGTCCGAGCAGACCGGCGCCGAGGTGATCGCGGTAGCTGTCGACGTCGGGCAGGGCGGCGAGGACCTCGACGCCATCCGGCAGCGTGCGCTGGACTGCGGCGCCGCCGAGTCCGAGGTGGTGGACGCGCGCGACGAGTTCGCCGCCGACTACTGCCTGCCGGCCATCCGGGCCAACGCGCTCTACATGGACCGCTACCCCCTGGTGTCGGCGCTGTCCCGGCCGCTGATCGTCAAGCACCTGGTGGCGGCGGCGCGCAAGCACGGCGGCACCATCGTCTCGCACGGCTGCACCGGCAAGGGCAACGACCAGGTGCGGTTCGAGGTGGGCCTGAACGCGCTCGCCCCCGACCTGAAGATCATCGCGCCGGCCCGGGACTTCGCCTGGACCCGGGACAAGGCGATCGCCTTCGCCGAGGAGAAGGGGCTGCCGATCGACGTGTCGGCCAGGTCCCCCTACTCGATCGACCAGAACCTGTGGGGTCGTGCGGTGGAGACCGGCTTCCTGGAGGACATCTGGAACGCCCCCGTCGAGGACCTCTACTCGTACACCTCCGACCCGACCCAGGAGCGCGACCCCGACGAGGTCGTCATCACCTTCGACGGCGGTGTGCCGGTGGCGATCGACGGTGAGACGGTCACCCCGTACCAGGCGATCCTGGAGCTCAACCGGCGCGCCGGCGCCCAGGGCGTGGGCCGGCTCGACATGGTCGAGGACCGCCTGGTCGGCATCAAGAGCCGCGAGGTGTACGAGGCGCCCGGCGCGATCGCGCTGATCACCGCCCACCAGGAGTTGGAGGCGGTGACCGTCGAGCGGGACCTGGCCCGGTTCAAGAAGGGCGTCGACCAGCGCTGGGGCGAACTCGTCTACGACGGGCTGTGGTTCTCGCCGCTGAAGGCGTCGCTGGACGCGTTCATCGACGACGCGCAGCGGCAGGTGAGCGGCGAGGTGCGGATGATCCTGCACGGCGGCCGGGCCACTGTGACCGGCCGGCGCTCCGAGGCGAGCCTCTACGACTTCGGAATGGCGACCTACGACACCGGCGACACCTTCGACCAGTCTCTGGCCAAGGGCTTCGTGCAGCTGTGGGGGCTGCCGAGTCGGATGGCCGCCGCTCGGGACGCCCGGCTGGGAGGGCACTGACCATGGGGACCACAATGGGCGGGGTGGACGACAAGAGCCTGACCGAGAACAGCGCCGCCACCAACCGGACGAGCCTCTGGGGTGGCCGGTTCGCGGGTGGCCCCGCCGAGGCGCTCGCCCGACTGTCGGTGAGTGTGCAGTTCGACTGGCGCCTGGCCCCGTACGACATCGCCGGTTCCCGGGCGCACGCCCGGGTCCTCGCCGGCGCCGGCCTGCTCGACCCGGAGGAGCTGGGCCGGATGCTGGCCGCGCTGGACGACCTGGAGGCCGCCTGCGCCTCCGGCTCGTTCCGCCCCACCATCGACGACGAGGACGTGCACACCGCGCTGGAGCGGGGTCTGCTGGAGCGTCTCGGCAGCCTCGGTGGCAAGCTGCGCGCCGGCCGGTCCCGCAACGACCAGGTCGCCACCGACCTGCGGCTCTATCTGCGCGACCACGCCCGGGGCGTGGCCAGCCGCCTGGTCGAGCTGGCCGAGGCGCTGGTCGAGCAGGCCGAGCGGCACATCGACACCGCCGCGCCGGGCATGACCCACCTCCAGCACGCCCAGCCGGTCACCTTCGGGCACTGGCTGCTCGCCCACGTGCAGCCGCTGCTGCGCGATCTGGAGCGGCTGCGCGACTGGGACCACCGGGCGGCGATCAGCCCGCTCGGCGCGGGCGCCCTGGCCGGTTCCGGGCTCCCACTGGACCCGATGGCCGTGGCCAAGGAGCTGGGCTTCCGTACGTCGTTCGCCAACTCGATGGACGCCGTCGCCGACCGGGACTTCGTGGCCGAGTTCCTCTTCACCACCGCCCTGATCGGGGTGCACCTGTCCCGTCTCGGCGAGGAGGTGGTGCTCTGGACCTCGCACGAGTTCGGCTGGGTGGAGCTGGACGACTCCTTCGCCACCGGCTCGTCGATCATGCCGCAGAAGAAGAACGCGGACATCGCCGAGCTGGCCCGGGGCAAGTCGGGGCGTCTGGTCGGCGGCCTGATGACAGTGCTCACCATGCTCAAGGGCCTGCCGATGACCTACGACCGGGACATGCAGGAGGACAAGGAGCCGGCCTTCGACGCGGTCGACACGCTGGAGCTGCTGCTTCCCGCCCTGGCGGGAATGATCTCCACGATGACGGTCCGGGTGGACCGCCTCGTCGCCGCCGCCCCGGTCGGCTTCTCCCTCGCCACCGAGGTCGCCGACTGGCTGGTCCGACGCAACGTGCCGTTCCGCGACGCGCACGAGATCACCGGCCAGCTGGTGGCGCTCTGCGCGGCTCGGGAGTGCGAGCTGAACGACGTCTCCGACGAGGACCTGGCCACGATCAGCGGGCACCTCGACCCGTCGGTGCGGGACGTGCTCTCGGTCCGTTCGGCTCTCGCGGCCCGGACCACCCCCGGTTCCACCGGGCCTGGCCCGGTCGCCGACCAGCTCGCCGCCGCGGCGGACCGGCTGGCCAGCTGGCGGGAGTGGGCCGCCGAGCGGGTCGTTCCGCGCTGAGCTGCGCCGTGGCGTCGGCGCTGGCCGCCGGCGCCGCGGCGGTTCAGGCCGTCGGGCGCTCCCGCTTGGGGAGCTTGGCCACCACCATGTCATACGACGAGTCGACAGCCTCGGTCAGCTCCTCGTCGTCGATCCCGCCGTCCAGGCGCAGCGTGTTCCACCCGGACCGGCCGATGTAGGCCATCACGCTGGCGTCGTCGGGGTGCCGGTGCAGCCACTCGTCGGCCACCTCCCTGGTCGGCCCGCACTTGATGCCGACCGTCGGCTTGCCACTGTCGCTGCCGAGGAACGCGAAGATCCGGCCGCCCACCTTCACCACCTCGTCGCCCTCCCACGGCTGGTCCAGCCACGCTCCCGGCTTGGCCAGGCAGTACGCCAACATCTCCGCGCGCTCCATGGGTGCCTCCTCGTCGTGCGCACAGTGTGCCCGCCCAACCGCCGTCGCAGGCGCGGCGTGCCGATCCGGGCGTCGGTTCGGGACGCGCCGGATCAGCCGGTCTGCTCGGCCGAGCGGGAGGCGACCCGCTCGTAGCGCTGTCGGGCCGCCTGTGCGCTTCCCAGCCCCAGCCCGTACGCGATCGCCTGCCAGGTCAGCCCCCGGTCGCGGGCCAGCGTCAGCAGGCCGGCCTCCAGGGCGTCCAGTTCGGCGCGCACGTGTGGCAGCAGGGTCAGCGCGGCGGTGAGGTCGGCAGCGTCGACCGGTTCCTCGGCCGGCTCCCGCTCGGCTCCGCCCGCAGCCAGCGCGGTGACCAGGGCCACCGCCTCCCACGGGTCCAGTACGTGCGGGTGGGCCCAGCGCCCGCGCTGAGTTTCGGTGCCGGCGTGCCGCTCGCTGATGCGTTGCAGCGCCTCGTAGGTGCGGTGGGCGCGGGCGCGGGACGGGTCCGGCGCAGTGAACAGATTCTCGGTCGTCATATCCCGAGCACAGCCTATGAACGCGTTCTTGTCAACATTTTGTTGAAGCGTGGCGGCGCGGCTGGGCCGTGCCGCCACGCCCTGGGTCAGAGCGCCAACTCGAACCGGTGCTCGTCCGTGAGCGAGTTGCACAAGGCGTCACAGGAGTTCCCGGTCACCACGCCGAACGCCACGCCAGGAGCGAACGGGAGGTCCGTCGCGGTCACCGCGATCCGCACCCTCTGGGTGGTCCCGTCGCAGACCACCTTCCGGGTGGTCGTACCGGTCCGCATCGATTCCCCGATCGCCTGGGCGACCTTCACCGTCAGGTCGACCCCCGTCCTCTGCGAGCAGGTCAGGGTGATCGGGACGAAGACCGCCGCGCCACTGGCGTCGATCTTGCCGCTGCCGCTGAGCGCGACCGCCGTCAGCGGGGCGCCGTCGACTGCGGCAGCCGCCCGCAGCGGGGCGTTGGCGTTGGCCGACGGGGCGAGGACGAGCGAGGCGCCGGCCGCGGCCAGGACGATGGCGATGAGAGGTCGACGGATTCTGCGTACGGTCATTGTTGTTTCCCCTCCGGATGCGCCGTCGCGCCCTGCGACGGCACCCGTAACACCCGTCGGTCCCGAGGCGGGTTTCGGCTCCTGAAATGGCGAGACGGTGAACACCGGGTGGCCTCCGGTGACCCGGCCGGATCCGGCGGCGGGATGGCGGGCGGAACGCTGGGTACCGTTCGGGTCATGGACCTGTTGCCCGGTGACCCCACCACCGACGCCGATCTTGCGGTGCTGGCGGACCTGCTCGCCGGCCCACTGCTGCCGGCGGCGCGCGGGCTGCTGGGCTGCCGGTTGTACGCCGGCGGGGTCACCGCCCGGATCACCGAGGTCGAGGCGTACGCGGGAAGTGGCGGCGATCCCGCCTCGCACGCCCATCGGGGCCGCACCCCGCGCAACGCCGTGATGTTCGGCCCCGCCGGGTACGCCTACGTCTACTTCACCTACGGGATGCACTGGTGCGTGAACGTGGTCACCGGGGTCGAGGGGGAGGCCTCCGCCGTGCTGCTGCGCGCCGGTGAGGTGGTCGACGGGCTGGCCACGGCACGGGAGCGCCGGCCGGCCATCCGGCGCGACGTGGATCTGGCCCGTGGGCCCGCCCGGCTCTGCTCCGCGCTCGGCATCGACCGCGAGGCGTACGGGGCGTACCTGCTCGGTGACGGCCCGGTCCGCCTGCGCCCCCCGGCCCGGCCGGTGCCGCCGGAGACGGTGGTCGCGGGCCCCCGGGTCGGCGTGACCGGCGCGCACGACCTGCAGTGGCGGTTCTGGCTCGACGGCGACCCCACTGTCAGCGCGTACCGCCGGCACGTGCCCCGCATCCGGCGCTGAGCGCGCCCCCGGCGTGTGGGTGGCGGAGGTTGTCGGGGGGTGTGGCCATAATCACCGGACCTGCTCACCGACGGTTCGGAGGACGTCATGGCAACGCTGCTCGCGATCGGCACAGCCAAGGGATTGTTTCTCGCCACCAGCACCGACGACCGGCGCAGTTGGGAGATCACCGGTCCGCACTTTCCGATGACCGGTGTCTACGCGGTCGCTGTCGACACCCGTCGTTCCACCCCGCGGCTGCTCGCCGGCATGACCAGCTCACACTTCGGCCCCAGCGTCGCCACCAGCGACGACCTCGGCGCCTCCTGGGACGAGCCCGACCAGGCGCCGGTCGCGTTCCCGGCCGACACCGGCGTCTCCCTCGGGCGGGTCTGGCAGCTGATGCCGGCCGGCCCCGACGAGCCGGACGTCGTCTGGGCCGGCACCGAGCCCTCGGCACTGTTCAAGTCCACCGACGGCGGCCGCAGCTTCGAGCTGGTCCGTTCCCTCTGGGACCACCCGCACCGGCCCCAGTGGGAGGCCGGCTTCGGTGGTCAGGCCGTGCACACGGTGCTGCCGCACCCGCGTGACCCGGCTCGGCTGCTGGTCGCCATGTCCACCGGCGGGGTCTACCGCTCGGAGGACGCCGGGGCGAGTTGGGCGCCGGGCAACACCGGCATCCGCGCCTACTTCATGCCCGACGAGTGGCCGGAGTTCGGCCAGTGCGTGCACAAGGTCGCCCGGGACGCGGGCAACCCCGAGCGGCTCTACGCGCAGAACCACCACGGCGTCTACCGCTCCGATGACGACGGCCGCACCTGGTCCTCCATCGCCGATGGGCTGCCCAGCGACTTCGGCTTCCCGATGGTGGCCCACCCGGGGCGCGGCGGCATGGTGTGGACCTTCCCGTTGGTGGCCGACGGCGAGCGGTTCCCGACCGACCACCGCTGCCGGGTGTTCCGTTCCGCCGACGCCGGCGGCAAGTGGGAGCCGCTGTCGGTCGGGCTGCCCGAGGGCCCGTTCTATCCGGCGGTTCTCCGGGACGCGATGTGCGCCGACGACGCCAGCCCCGGTGGGGTCTACTTCGGCACCCGCTCCGGCTCGGTCTTCGCCAGCCGCGACGAGGGCGACTCCTGGTCGTCGGTCGCGGCGCACCTGCCCGATGTGCTCTGCGTTCGCGTCGCGGAGGTCTGAGCGTGGTCACCGTGCTGCTGCCCGGCCCGCTGCGCGGCGAGGCCGGGGGCGCGAGTCGGCTGAACGTCACCGCCGCCGGGACGCTGCGGGCGGTCCTGGACGAGATGGCCGTCGCGTACCCCCGGCTGGCCCGGCGCATCCGCGACGAGCGTGGCGAGCTGCGCCGCTACGTCAACGTCTTCGTGGACGGGGAAGACTGCCGGCACTCCGGCGGTCTGGCCACCCCGGTCAAGGACGGCGCTGAGGTGCAGGTGCTGCCCTCGGTGGCGGGCGGCTGACCGGGCCTCCGCCACCGAGGGGTTCTCCGACGCCATGTCCGGTTACGGGCGTGACCGGCGCCACTGCGAGACGTCCCACCGACGGAATAGTTGCGTCGTCAAATAAGTTGTGAGCTGCGTCCGGGTACCACGACGGCACCCGGTTGACACGCGAGGAGCTGGTCATGCAGTTCGGAATCTTCACCGTCGGTGACGTCACTGTCGATCCGACCACCGGCCAGGAGCCGACCGAGCATGAGCGGATCAAGGCGATGGTCGCGATCGCGGTGAAGGCCGAGGAGGTCGGTCTGGACGTCTTCGCCACCGGCGAGCACCACAACCCGCCGTTCGTGCCGTCGTCACCGACCACCATGCTCGGCTACATCGCGGCGCGCACCGAGCGGCTGCTGCTGTCCACCGCCACCACGCTGATCACCACCAACGACCCGGTGAAGATCGCCGAGGACTACGCGATGCTCCAGCACCTCTCCGGCGGGCGGGTGGACCTCATGATGGGCCGCGGCAACACCGGCCCGGTCTACCCGTGGTTCGGCAAGGACATCCGCGCCGGCATCCCCCTGGCCATCGAGAGCTACGACCTGCTGCACCGGCTGTGGCGCGAGGACGTGGTCGACTGGAAGGGCAAGTACCGCACCCCGTTGCAGTCGTTCACGTCGACGCCGCGCCCGCTCGACGGCTTGCCCCCGTTCGTCTGGCACGGCTCGATCCGCAGCCCGGAGATCGCCGAGCAGGCCGCGTACTACGGCGACGGCTTCTTCGCCAACCACATCTTCTGGCCCAAGGAGCACACCCAGCGGATGATCGCGCTCTACCGCCAGCGGTACGCGCACTACGGCCACGGCTCCGCCGACCAGGCGATCGTCGGCCTCGGTGGGCAGGTCTTCATGCGCCGCAACTCGCAGGACGCGGTCCGGGAGTTCCGGCCCTACTTCGACAACGCCCCGGTCTACGGGCACGGGCCGTCGCTGGAGGAGTTCACCCGGGAGACCCCGCTGACAGTGGGCAGCCCGCAGCAGGTCATCGACCGCACCCTCGGCTTCCGCGATTACGTCGGTGACTACCAGCGGCAGCTGTTCCTGATGGACCACGCCGGGTTGCCGCTGAAGACCGTGCTGGAGCAGCTCGACCTGCTCGGCGAGGAGGTCGTGCCGGTGCTGCGCAAGGAGTTCGCCGCGCTGCGTCCGGCGCACGTGCCGGCGGCGCCGACGCACGCCTCGCTCATCGCCGCCGCGGGCGGCGCCAAGGACAGCACCGTGCACGCCGTCGACGACGTGACGGGCAAGGCGCCGGAGGGGGCGACCCGATGACCCGCCGCACCCTGGCCGTCGTCTCGGCGGGGCTGAGCCAGCCCTCGTCGACCCGGCTGCTCGCCGACCAGCTCGCCGCGGCCACCCGCGACGAGGTGGTCCGGCGCGGCTCCGACGTGGAGCTGCACGTCGTCGACCTGCGCGAGTACGCCCACGACGTGGTGAACAACATGCTCACCGGGTTCGCGCCGGCAGCGCTGCGCGAGGTCGTCGACACGGTGACCGGGGCGGACGGGCTGATCGCCGTCACCCCGATCTTCAGCGCCTCGTACAACGGGCTGTTCAAGTCCTTCTTCGACGTGTTGGATTCCGAGTCGCTGGTCGACCGGCCGGTGCTGATCGGCGCGACCGGCGGCACCGCCCGGCACTCGTTGGCACTGGAACACGCCGTCCGCCCGATGTTCGCCTACCTCCGGTCGGTGGTCGTCCCGACCGCTGTCTTCGCCGCCCCGGAGGACTGGTCCGACGGCACCGCTGACGGCGCGTTGCGCGCGCGGATCCGGCGCGCCGCCGGGGAGCTGGCCGACCAGATCGAGCGCCGGCCACCGGCCACCGGGCCGGCCGACCCGTTCGCCCTCACCACCGACTTCCTGCAGATGCTCGGCCGAGGTGACGGCGCGCCGGTCAGCTGACCGGGTGGGCGACCAGCACCGGGCAGTGCGCGTGCTGGATCGCCGCCTGACTGACCGACCCGAGCAACAGACCGGCGAACCCGGCCCGGCCCCGGGTGCCCACGACCAGCAGCGACGCCATGCCGCTGGCCTCGACGAGCCCCTGGGCCGCGCCGGCCGCCCGGACCGGATGCTCACGCACCACCAGGTCGGGGTGTTCGGCGCGCGCCGCGGCCGAGGCGTCGGCCAGGAGTCGCACCGCCTCGGCCTGGTGCGCGGCCTGCGACTCCTCGACCTCCTCGGGCACCGTCCGGTCCCCGTCCGGAGGGCCGACGTGCACCAGCACCAGCGGCACGTCCCGCAGCGCCGCCTCGTCGGCGCCGAGGCCCACGGCGAGTCGGGACGGCTCGGACCCGTCCACGCCCACCAGCACCGGGCCGTCCACCGGGATCGGCTGCTCGTCCGGGCGGACCACCAGCACCGGGCAGTGCGCGTGCGCGGCCACCTGCGCGCCGACGGAGCCGAGCAGCAGCCCGGTGAACCCGCCCAGGCCACGGCTGCCCACCACTACCAGCTCGGCCCGCCGGGACTCCTCGATCACTGTGGCCCCCGGGCCGCCGAGGACCTGGCGCACCTCGACGGCGAGGCCGGGCCACCGACCGGTCAGCTCGGCCGCCGTGCGCTCCAACATCTGCTGCGCCTCCTCGGACGGCGCCGGCACCCCGAGGTCGTACGGGTTGAGCGGCACCCCGTAGCCGGCCGGATGCAGGTAGCCGTGCACCAGGAGCAGCGGTCGGGACCGGAGCAGGGCGGCCCGCGCCGCGTGTTCGGCGGCGACGAGGCTGGACGGCGATCCGTCCACGCCCACCACGACAGGTCGGTTCATCCGCGCTCCCTGGGTCGGTCAGGTCATTGTCGACCGCTCGGCCGCGCCGCAACGGCCGGACGCGCCGGTCCCGGCGGCGCGTCGACTTGGCACTTGCACGTAATTACGTATGTTCGTAGTATCGACGTATGGACACCGTGGAAGACCGGCTCGCCGCGCTGGAGGCACAGGTTGCCGCGTTGAGCGAACGGCTCGCCACCGCACCGCCGACGCCGCCCGCGCCCGAGGGCACCTTCTGGGCGCTCGACGGCCTCAAACAGCGTCTGCCACCCGACGGGACGGGCGCGGTGCTCTACACCGGCACCGTCCGCGTCGCCGGCCAGCACTACGACTGGCAGTACGGCCGCACTGTCGACGACCTGCTCGCCGCCGACTGGACGGAGCTGGCCAGCACCCTCTCCGCGTTGGCCCACCCGGTGCGGCTGCGGTTGCTGCGGGAGATCATCGGCGGCCGGCAGAGCACCAGCGAGCTGGCCGAGATCGAGGAGTTGGGCACCACCGGCCAACTGCATCACCACCTGCGCCAGATCACCGCCGCCGGTTGGCTGCGCAGCGCCGGCCGAGGTCGGTACGCGGTTCCCGCCGAACGCGTGGTGCCGCTGCTGGCCATCCTCACCGCCGCTGGCCGCTGAGCACACGCGGCTCGGCCGCCCATCCGACGATCCCATCTGAGGAGCCACCATGCGCCGGACGACAGTCACCACCCTCCTCATCGCACTGATCGCCGGCCTGGTCGGGGTGGCGTTGATGCCTCGGGTGCCCCGGCTCGGCGCGCAGACCACCGGCGATCACGATCTGGCCGCCGCCGCACGGTCGGCCACGCCCGATCCGTCGGGGCGCCGTGGGCTTGCCGTGGCCCTGGTCGAGAACGGCCGGATCCGCACCGCCGGCCTGGGTGACCGGGACCCCGCCGGTCAGCCCGTCGAGCCCGGCACCCCGTTCGAGATCGGCTCGGTCACCAAGGCGCTCACCGGCATGCTCCTTGCCGACCAGGTCGCCGCCGGTGTCGTCGGCCCCGACGACCGGCTCGGCAGCGCCTGGCCCGAGGTCACCGGCCCCGCACGCGACGTCACGCTCGCCGAACTCGCCAGCCACCGCGCCGGCCTGCCCCGGCTCGCCCCCGGCTCGCCGCTGGGGTGGGCACGCATCCTCTGGTCCAACGTCTCCGGCGGAAACCCCTACGCCGGGCAGGGCGTCGACACCATCCGCAGCGCCGCCGACCGGGTCAGCACCGACGACGACGAGCGCGGCGAGGTCCACTACTCCAACCTCGGGCCGTCAGTGCTCGGTCACGCCCTCGCCGCGAAGGCCGGCGTCGCGTACCCCGAGTTGCTGCACGCCCGGCTGCTCGGGCCGCTCGGCATGACGGCCACCGTCGTCGCCACCCGCGACGACGACCTGCCGGCCGGCCGCGCCCAGGGCAGCCGGGCCGGCGGCCGGCCGCTCGAAGCGTGGGCGGGAGCCGGTTACGCGCCGGCCGGTGCCGGGCCCCTGGTCCACGGCGGAGGACCTCGGCCGGCTGCTCGCCGCGACCCTCGCCGGCACCGCGCCCGGCGCAGACGCCGCCACCGCCCGCTTCCGCGAGGACGACGACACCCGCATCGGGTACGGCTGGTTCACGACCCGGCACGGCGATCGCGAGGTGGTCTGGCACAACGGCGCTACCGGCGGGTTCCGGTCCTACGTGGGCTTCGAGCGGGCCACCGGCCGTGCTGTGGTGGTGCTCGGCAACACCGACAAGGGCGTCGAGCCGATCGGGCTGCGGCTGCTCGGGATGCCACAGAGGGAGGCCGACTCAGCGGCGTCGATGGTGCTGCCGTGGATCGGCGCCGGTCTCGCGGTGGCCTTCACCTTCCTCGGCGGCCTCTCCCTGCTCGGCACCGCCCGCCGTCGCCAACTGGACCAGGTGACGCTGCTGGCGGCGGCGGTCTGGGCGTTCGCCTATCTGGGATTGGGGCACCGGTTGGGGGACTGGTCGGTGGTGCCGGCCTGGCTGTGGCCGCTCGGGGCCGGCCTGTCGGCGGCGGGGGTGGCCCTGGCGGCGACCCGGTGGCGCACCCTGCCGATGGTCGACGCGCAGGTGCCGTGGCGTCGACTGCTGTCGGTGGCGAGCTCCCTGGGCGCCGCCGTGCTGGCGGTCGTCGCCGTCGCCGGCTGACTCCGCGCCGCCGCCTCGTGTCACAGCCGTTGCGTACCCTCGGCCAATGACCTCCGATCCGCTGCTGCGTCCGGTCCGTGAGGACGACCTCGTCGAGTTCTTCCTGCACCAGCAGGACCCGGAGGCCAACCGGATGGCGGCGTTCGGCCCCAAGGACCCGTCCGACCGTCGGGAGTTCGCCGCACACTGGGCCCGGGTGCTCACCAACCCGGCGAACCTGGTCCGCACCGTCGAGGTCGACGGCGAGGTCGTCGGCTACGTGAGCGCTTTCCCGGCCGAGGGGCGGACCGAGGTCAGCTACTGGATCGACCCGGAGCGCTGGGGTCGGGGTCACGCCACGGCGGCCCTGGCCGCCCTGCTGCGCGAGCTGCCCCGCCCGGTGTACGCCCGCGCCGCCAAGGACAACGCCGCCTCCCTCGCGGTGCTCCGCAAGTGCGGGTTCGGTGTGGTCGGTGAAGACTCGGGGTACGCCAACGGCCGCGGCGAAGACGTCGAGGAGTGGCTGCTCGAGCTGCCCGCCGACGGCCCTGACCTGGGCGGGCACTAGTCTCGCGGCGTGAACTGGTTGGATCTCGTCGGCTGGGCCGGCTCCGCGGTGCTGGTCTGGTCGCTGCTGCAGTCGCGCATCCTGCGGTTGCGGGCGCTCAACCTCATCGGCTGCTTCGTGCTGATCGGCTACAACGCCGCGATCGAGGTCTGGCCCGGCGTCGGGCTCAACGTCGTGCTCGCGGTGATCAACATCTGGTACCTGCGCGGGATGCTCGCCACCCGGCACGACGAGAAGACCTACCAGGTGGTGGAGGTCGGCGTCGGCGACCAGTTCCTCGCGCACACGCTGCGGGTGCACGCCGCCGACATCGCCCGGTTCAACCCCGGCTTCCACTGGGACCCGGACGCGTCGGGGCGCTCGGCGTTCCTCGTGGTCACTGCCGACGAGGTGGTCGGGGTGGTGCTGTCGCACGCCGAGGCGTCCGGCGTCGCCCAGATCGACCTGGACTACGTGACCCCGAAGTTCCGTGACTTCACCCCGGGCGAGTTCGTCTACCGGCGCAGCCACCTGTTCACCGAACGGGGCTTCCACCGGGTGGTCAGCCCGCCCCGGATGGTCGCCCCCTACTACCACCGGCTCGGCTTCCGCCCGGAGGGCGACTCGTACGTCCTCGACCTGCCGGCGTCACCGACGTCCCAGTCGGCGTAGCGTCACGGAAGCCCCAGTCGGCGTAGCGTCACGGACGCCCCAGTCGGCGTAGCGTCACGGACGCCCCAGTCGGCGTAGCGTCGCCGGGGCAGGATTCGGCCGGCGTCGGACGGGGCAAAGGAACGCCTACGCCGGGCGGGCTCGCCGACCGGCCGGTGCCGCGCGTAGCGGCCGGTGCCACCACCACGAGGGAGCGAACCGGGCGTGCAGAGCTACGGGAGCCAACTGGCCCTGGTCGGAGTCCTGGTCGTGATCAACGCGCTCTTCGCGGGCAGCGAGATGGCGTTGGTGTCGCTGCGAGACAGCCAGATCCAGCGGTTGGAGCGCACCAGCCGCGCCGGACGGGTGCTGGCCCGGCTCGCCAAGGACCCGAACCGCTTCCTGGCCACCATCCAGATCGGCATCACCCTCGCCGGTTTCCTGGCCTCCGCCGCCGCGGCGGTCTCGCTGGCCAAACCCCTGGTCCCGCTGCTCGGGGTGTTCGGCGGCGCCGCCGAGACGGCGGCGATCGTGGTGGTCACCCTCGCGCTGACCTTCGTCACCCTGGTCTTCGGTGAGCTGGCGCCCAAGCGGATCGCCATGCAGTCCGCCGAGCGGTGGGCGCTGCTGGTGGCCCGCCCACTCGACCTGCTCGCCAGCCTCACCCGGCCAGCCGTCTGGGCGCTCGGCGCCACCAGCGACGTGGTGGTCCGCCTGGCCGGGCTCAATCCCAAACACCAGCCGGAGGAGATCGGCCCGGACGAGCTGCGCGACATCGTCGCCGGCAACCACGGCTTCACCAAGGAGCAGCGCATCATCATCGCGGGCGCCGTCGAGATCGCCGACCGGCGGTTGCGGGCTGTCCTCGTACCCCGGTTGCAGGTCTTCACGCTCGACAGCGGGACCACAGCGGAGGCCGCGCGACTCGTGCTGGCCGCCACCGGGCACTCCCGGGCTCCGGTCGTGCGCCACGGCGGCCTGGACGACACGGCCGGAGTGATCCACCTGCGTGACCTGGTGGGCGTGCCCGACGACCGCCCGGTCGACGAGATCGCCCGACCGCCGATGCTGCTGCCCGATTCGCTACCGGTGGTGGACGCGTTGCGCCAGTTCAAGGCCGAGCGTCAGCACATCGCGCTCGTCGTGGACGAGCGCGGCGCCGTCGACGGCATCGTGACGCTGGAGGACATCCTGGAGGAGATCGTCGGCGAGATCTACGACGAGACCGACCGGGATGTGCGCTCGGTGCGGCGCGACCCCGACGGCGCGCTGCTGCTGCCCGGCACCTTCCCGGTGCACGACCTCCCGGACATCGGCGTCGAGCTGCCGTCGCGCCCGGATGGCGACTACACCACCGTCGCCGGGCTGGTGCTGGCCCGGCTCGGACACATCCCCACCGTCGCCGGGGAGGACGTCACGCTGGACGGTTGGGTGCTGGTGGTTGCTGGCATCGACCACCGGGCGATCACCGAGGTACGGGTCAGCCGCGTACCCGATGAAGCCGACGGCGACGCCGACACCGACCAGGCCGCGGAGCCGGTGCTGGACGAGGCGCGCAGTTGATCCGTCCGGCGAGTCCCGTGGCTCAGGCGGGCGAGAGGTTCTGCAGCCGGACCTGACCACGGGCCACCAGCCGCTCGTCGGCATCGGTGATCTCCACCTGCCACAGCTGCTGGCTGCGGCCCCGGTGCACGGGGGTGCCGACCGCCCTCAGCTCGCCGTCCCGGACGGCCCGCAGGAAGTCGGTCTGGTTCGACACCCCGACCACTGTGCCCCGGTCGGCCAGCCAGAGGGAGCCGCCCACGCTGGCCGCGGTCTCCACGACCGAGCAGTACACCCCGCCGTGCTGGATGCCGAACGGCTGGTGCAGCTCCGGGCGGACCTGCCAGCTGATGACCACCCGGTCGGCGCTGGCCTCCTCGAACGTGAGGCCGAGCAGGGCGACGAAACCGCCCGTCAGATCCGGAATCTCCATGGCAAATCCCTCCTCGATCAGCGGGGCGCAAGCCTAGCCGGGCGGGTTGCGCCAAACCCGGTACGGGTCGGTGCCGGGGATGGGGGAGAATCGGTGACCGTGACCGACAGCAGCCCTCCGCCGCCCGGGCGGGACTCCCTGACCGACGACCTGCTCTGGCGTGGCCTGATACAGGACTCGACCGGCCTCGACGAGCTGCGCGAGCTGCTCGACAGCGGGACTGCCGCCACCTATTACGTGGGCTTCGACCCCACCGCCCCGAGCCTTCACGTCGGCAACCTCATGCAGGTCACCACGGCCCGCCGGCTGCAACTCGCCGGCCACCGCCCGTTGCTGCTTGTTGGTGGGGCGACAGGGCAGATCGGTGACCCGAAGGAGAGCGCCGAACGGACCCTCAACCCGCCCGACGTGATCGCCGGATGGGTCGAGCGCATCCGTGACCAGCTCGCGCCGTTCGTGTCGTACTCCGGCGAGAACGCGGCCCAGTTGGTCAACAACCTGGAGTGGACCGGCGAGATGTCGGTGGTCGAGTTCCTCCGCGACGTGGGCAAACACTTCCCGGTGAACAAGATGCTCGCGCGGGAGGTGGTGCGGGCCCGCCTGGAGACCGGCATCAGCTTCACCGAGTTCAGCTACCAGTTGCTTCAGGGCAACGACTTCTTCGAGCTGCACCGCCGGCACGGCTGTCAGCTCCAGTTCGGTGGCTCCGACCAGTGGGGCAACATCACCGCTGGCGTCGACTACGTACGCCGGCGGGGCGCAGGGCCGGTGCAGGCGTTCACGACGCCGCTCGTCACCAAGTCCGACGGCACGAAGTTCGGCAAGAGCGAGGGCGGCGCCGTCTGGCTCGACCCCACGATGACCAGCCCGTACGCCTTTTACCAGTTCTGGCTCAACGTCGAGGACCAGGAGGTGGACCGCTACCTGCGGTACTTCAGCTTCCGGACCCGGGATGAGCTGGAAGAGCTGGCCAAGGCGACCGCCGAACGGCCGGCGGCCCGGTTGGCGCAGCGGGCGCTCGCCGAGGAGCTGACCACCCTGGTGCACGGCGCCGACGAGACCCGACAGGCGATCGCCGCGAGCCAGGCGCTCTTCGGCCGCGGATCGTTGGACGAGCTGGCGCCGGAAACCCTGCGCGCGGCCCTGACGGAGGCGGGTCTCGTACGCCTCTCCGGCGAATTGCCGGATGTGGCGGGTCTGCTGCGCGACTCCGGTCTGGTCAGTGGCCTCAAGGAGGCCCGTCGGGTGATCGCCGAGGGCGGCGCCTACGTCAACAACAACCGGGTGACCGCTGTGGACGCCGGGGTGTCGCCGGCCGACCTGCTGCATGGGCGATACCTGGTGCTGCGCCGAGGAAAACGTTCGTTCGCGGGCGTTGAGCTGGGCGAATAGCCGCCTGTCGACGATGTGACGGGGGACGCGTCCGGCGGATTTGACGATCATCCCGCCGGACGCGTAACTTTCTCTCTGCCAGCGCGGAACGGACGAAACAGGCGAAAGCCCAAAACGGCCGGAGCGCAGGTCAACGGCCTGGGGGTCGGGTGGGTACGCCTACCGGAGCCCCCAACCGGGAGGTGCCACCAGAAACGCCGCGAGGCGGATTTGGCGCGGCGAAACCGACCGGGTATGGTTACGAACCGGTAGGGCACCGGGCGGGTCGCGGGAAACCGCGACGGCCGGCCTACCGAATCCATGACGAGAACGGCGCAAGCCGGTTACGACATGGTGCCCGCATTATCGGGTGAAGCACGACGAACCGCGAGATATCGGTTTGACACGGCGGAAACGAGCGGGTAACGTAGTAAAAGTGCCTGGCGCTGAAAGCGTCGGGG
>NZ_JBEXGE010000026.1:0-106639 GCF_040607155.1 Micromonospora sp. NPDC005324
AAAACAAGAGTTATTTAAAGTACATTTGGAGACGGGGGGGGGCGGGGGGGCGGCCCCCCCCCCCCCCCCACCACCGGTCCACAGAGTTATCCACAGCTTGGCCGGTATCCACAGCGGTTATCCACAGCACGAAAACGACTCTGAGTCTGATAAGGGTATACAGTGACCGATTCTCCCGAGTCCACACCGAACGAGCCACAGGTCCCCGCCGAGGCCACCACCGCCGCCGTGGTCGCACACGACCGGATCGAACCGGTCGGGCTCGAGGTGGAGATGCAGCGCTCCTACCTCGACTACGCGATGAGCGTCATTGTCGGCCGGGCGCTGCCGGACGTCCGGGACGGGCTCAAGCCGGTCCACCGCAAGATCCTCTACGCCATGTTCGACTCCGGCTACCGTCCGGACCGCGGCTACGTGAAGTGCTCCCGTGTCGTCGGTGACGTGATGGGTCAGTTCCACCCGCACGGCGACGCCTCGATCTACGACGCGCTGGTCCGGATGGCGCAGCCCTGGTCGCTGCGCTACCCGTTGGTCGACGGCAACGGCAACTTCGGCTCGCCGGGTAACGACCCGGCCGCCGCCATGCGATACACCGAGTGCAAGCTCGACCCGCTGGCGATGGAGATGCTGCGGGACATCGACGAGGACACCGTCGACCTGCAGGACAACTACGACGGCCGGGCCAAGGAACCCACCATCCTGCCGTCGCGGATCCCCAACCTGCTGCTGAACGGCTCCGAGGGCATCGCTGTCGGCATGGCCACCAAGATCCCGCCGCACAACCTGCGGGAGATCGGCGCGGCGGTGCAGTGGTGCCTGGAGCACCCGGAGGAGGACGAGGAGACCACGCTCGAAGCCCTGCTCGGCATCGTCAAGGGCCCCGACTTCCCGACGCACGGCCTGATCGTGGGCACCACGGCGATCCAGGACGCGTACCGCACGGGTCGCGGCTCGATCCGGATGCGCGCCGTGGTGGAGGTCGAGGAGGACAAGCGGGGCCGCCCCTGCCTGGTCGTCAGCGAGCTGCCCTACCAGGTCAACCCGGACAACCTCGCCGAGCGGATCGCCGAGCTGATCAAGGAGGGCAAGCTCGCCGGGATCGCCGACATCCGCGACGAGTCCTCGGGTCGTACCGGCATGCGGATCGTCCTGGTGCTCAAGCGCGACGCGGTCGCGAAGGTAGTGCTGAACAACCTCTACAAGCACACCCAGCTCCAGGAGACCTTCGGCGCCAACATGCTGGCCCTGGTCGACGGGGTGCCGCGCACGCTCAACCTGGCCCAGTTCATCCGCTACTACGTCGAGCACCAGATCGACGTGATCCGTCGGCGGACCGCGTTCCGGCTGCGCAAGGCCGAGGAGCGGGCGCACATCCTGCGCGGCCTCGGCAAGGCGCTGGACGCGCTCGACGAGGTCATCGCGCTGATCCGGCGTTCGCCGACAGTGGACGACGCCCGGCAGGGCCTGATCCGGCTGCTGGAGATCGACGAGATCCAGGCGACAGCGATCCTGGACATGCAGCTGCGCCGGCTCGCCGCCCTGGAGCGGCAGCGGATCGTCGACGACCTGGCGAAGCTCGAGATCGAGATCGCCGACCTCAAGGACATCCTCGCCAAGCCCGAGCGGCAGCGAAAGATCGTCTCGGACGAGCTGGGCGAGATCGTCACCAAGTGGGGCGACGACCGGCGGACGCAGATCATCCCGTTCGACGGCGAGGTCTCGATGGAGGACCTCATCGCCCGCGAGGACGTGGTCGTCACGATCACCCGCACCGGGTACGCCAAGCGGACCAAGGTCGATCTGTACCGCTCCCAGCGGCGCGGCGGTAAGGGTGTCAGTGGCGCCACGCTGCGGCAGGACGACATCGTCAGCCACTTCTTCGTCTGCTCGACCCACGACTGGATCTTGTTCTTGACGAACAAGGGCCGCGTCTACCGGGCCAAGGCGTACGAGTTGCCGGAGGCCAGTAGGGTAGCCAAGGGCCAACACGTGGCCAATCTGCTCGCCTTCCTACCCGACGAGCAGATCGCGCAGATCATCGAGATCCCGAACTACCAGGTAGCCCCCTATCTGGTACTGGCCACGAAGAACGGCCTGGTGAAGAAGACGCGGCTCGAGGAGTTCGACTCCAACCGTTCCGGCGGCATCATCGCGATCAACCTGCGCGATGAGGACGAGCTGGTCGGTGCTGCGCTGGTTGCGCCGGAGAACGACCTGCTGCTGGTCTCGAAGAAGGCACAGGCGATCCGGTTCAACGCCTCGGACGAGGCGTTGCGGCCCATGGGCCGGGCCACCTCGGGCGTGATCGGCATGCGCTTCACGGACGACGACGTCCTGCTCGCCATGGAAGTCGTGCGGGAAGGTTTGGACGTGCTGGTGGCCACGAACGGGGGATACGCGAAGCGAACCCCGATCGAGGAATACCCGGTGCAGGGCCGGGGAGGTAAGGGCGTGTTGACTGCGAAGATCACCGAACGGCGCGGTGGTCTGGTTGGCGCGGTGGTGATCGATCCGGACGACGAACTGTTCGCGATCACCAGCAACGGTGGTGTCATTCGGACTCCGGTGAAGCCTGTACGGCGTACGCGTGACCGGAACACAATGGGGGTCAAGCTGATGGACCTCCCGGACGGCGTGACTATCGTGGCGATTGCTCGCAATGCCGACGAGCCTGACGAACAGGACTAGTTGAATGACGGAGACACAGGCGAAGTCGGGGAACACAGGGACCTCGGCCAAACCGGTCGACGAGGAGGCCGCCAAGGGCGGCACACCAGCGACCGGCCGCGCGGCCGTGGGCCGGGCGACGGTCCCCGCCGACGCGCCTGCCCCGAAGTTCACCAGGGCTCCCGGAATGACACCCCCGCCGGGCGACGATGGCGAGTCCGGCGACAAGACCGAGACGCCCAGCGCCGAGGCGCCGACGTCGGCCGCCGCCAATCCTCCGGGTCCGGCGGCGGCACCCTCGGCACGTCCGGCGGCCACCCAGCCGATCGGTCTCCGGGCCGGTCAGGCGACGTCAACCGGGTCCACCGGCACCCAGCCGCGGATCACACCCGGGATGACCCAGCCGCAGCCGGACTCGGCGCGGGCAGCCGCCACTGCCGGTCGCCCGGCCAGCGGCGGTGGCCTGCCACCGGGGATCGGCACCGCGTCCGCCGTCGGGGCAGCCCGAGTCGGTGACGCGGTGCGTGCGGCGCGTACGTCGGTCAGCTCGGCCGCCTCCCGCGGGCCGCGTCGGGCCCGGCTGAACCTCAAGCGGATCGACCCGTGGTCCGTGATGAAGTTCGCGTTCGCGGTGTCGGTGGTGCTCTTCATCGTCGTGGTGGTCGCCACCTCGGTGCTCTACCTGGCGCTGGACGCGATGGGTGTGTTCCAGAGCGTCAACGAGAGCCTGAGCGACCTGGTCAACGCCGGCGGTGGGCAGAGCACCAGCGGCTTCCAGATCACCGCCAAGGGCGTGATTCTCAGCTCGGCGCTGATCGGTCTGGTCAACGTGGTGCTGTTCACCGCGCTGGCCACCCTGGGCGCGTTCGTCTACAACGTCTGCGCCGACCTGGTCGGCGGGATCGAACTGACCCTCGCCGAGCGGGACTGAGTGACCGGGACGCCGGGGCACCGCGGAAAGCGGTAGCACCGGCGTCCCGTACTCGGGTAGGTTTCTGCAGGCGGCGACGGCCTGGCTCGCAAGCGCGGACCCCGATTTGGGGCCGGCGGAGCGGATGGGTTAATCTTGCTCGTCGCAACGCGGGGCTATAGCTCAGTCGGTTAGAGCGCAGAGCTGATAACTCTGAGGTCGATGGTTCGATTCCATCTAGCCCCACCGCATGTCGTCCGACGGTAGTCGAGCGCGAGGGGTCGCCCCATGTTCAAGAAGCTGCTGATTCTGGCTGGCGTCGTCGGTGTGGCCGCCGTCGTGTTCAACAAGATCAAGGCGTCGAACGACGAGCGTGCCCTGTGGCACGAGGCGACCACCGCGCCCGACCTGCGCTGACGTTCGGCCCGGCGCGAGCAGTCGTCGCCGCGGCACCTCACGGGGCCCTAGCTCAACTGGCAGAGCACTGCCTTTGCAAGGCAGGGGTTAGGGGTTCGAGTCCCCTGGGCTCCACCGACCGCACCATTGTGCGAACCGGTGGTACTCCTGAAGTGCCCCCGTCCGTTTCGGGCGGGGGCATCGTCGTGTCTGTGGGGATCTTGAACACGGGTACGACTCCCTGGTCGGTGAGTTGAACTTCGGCGATGAGCGTTTCGACTGCGGCCTTGCGCTCGGTGGCGCTACCGCTGGTCATGATGGCGCTGAGGTGGTCGCGGATCCGGGCGACGGTGCCGGGCGGCGGGGGCTCGGGCTGCGATGTCAGGCCAGCGTCGAGTTCGGTGTGCCGGGTCCGGAGTTGGGTCAGTCGCTGGCGGAGGTCGCGGATGCGAGGTCCGGCGGTGGCGTCGTCCATGGTGCCGTTCTCGAACGCGGTGTGGTAGCGGTCGATCGCGTTCTCAGTGCTGGTGATCTGGTGGGCGATGGCGGTGAGTTCGGCGCGACGGTCGCCGTTGGTGGTGTCGTGTTGGGCGTGGGCGCGTTGGATCATGGCGGCGAGGACGGGTTCGGCGGTGGTGTAGAAGTCGAGTAGGGCTTTGAGGATCATCTGATCGAGGTCGTCGGCGGGGAGTCGGGGGGCGGTGCAGGTGGCGTGTTTGCCGTATCGGGTGCGGGTGAAGCAGGTGTAGTAGCGGTAGCGGCGGGTGCGGCCCTTGGCGGACGTGCCGATGTAGCGCTGTCCGCACTGCGGGCATGTCAGTAGGCCGGTGAGGTAGTAGTCCGAGTCGGACATGGCCCGTTGGGTTTGGACGTCGCTGCGGGCGTTGGCGATGTCCTGGGCGCGGCGGAAGGTGTCTCGGTCGATGAGCGGGTCGTGGGCGTCGGGGACGTAGACGTCGCGGTAGGCGATGTCCCCGAGGTAGGCGGGGTTGTCCAGGATCCGGTTGATGGTGTGTCCGGACCACTGTTTGCCGGTGCGGTTGGGGACACCGCGCTCGTTGAGGTCGCTGGCGATCGCGCGTGTGCCGAGTCGGTCGCGGGTGTAGAGGCGGAAGATGTCCCGCAGGATCGGTGCCTCGTCCGAGTGGGGGACCAGGCGCTGCGTGTCTTTGTCGACGAGGTAGCCGTAGGGGCGGGTGCCGCCGGCCCATTGGCCTTTGCTGGCTTTCGCGGTCATGCCACTCTTTACCCGGTCGATGATCATGTTGCGTTCGAATTCGGCGAACACGGCGAGGAATTGCAGCATCATGCGGCCGATGGCGCCGCCGGTGTCGACGGGTTCGGTGGCGGAGGTGAATCGGACGTTGGCGGCGTCGAGGGTGGCGGCGAGGTCGACGAATTGGGCGAGGCTGCGGCTGAATCGGTCGACTCGGTAGACGAGGAGGACGTCGTACATGCCGGCTTTCGCCGCGTCGAGTGCTTTCTTGAGGCCGGGGCGTTCGGTGGTGGCGCCGGAGGCGTCGTCTTCGAATTCGCAGACGATGACCCAGCCGGGGTGGTTGTCGACGTACTTGTGTAGGGCGGTGCGTTGGGCGAGCAGGCTGAAGGGCTGGTGTTCGTCGTCTGTGGAGCGTCGGATGTAGACGCACACCCGGCACGGGCCGGTCGGACCGTCCGGCTGGGTGCTCGTGGGGGCGCGTCGGCCGCGTCGCTTCGGTGCGCTGGTGGGGGTGGGCTTGCCTGTCAAGGTGGTTCCTCCGTGCGGGGTTGGGGTGGGTCGGCCGGTGGGCGGCCCACGCGCAGGTGGGCCGCCCCCGGCGTTGGGGCGAGGGAGTTCAGGCGGCGAGGTCGGGGTGTTCGCGCCGGAAGTGGTTGAGCAGGACGGCGAGGGCTTCGGCGGCGTTATCGAGTTCCTCGGCGGTCATGGAAATGGTGTCGACGCGTGCGATACGCATCGGAATCGTCGTTTCCTTTTCGTTGATGGGGAAGTGTTTCGCACCGCCGTGATTGGTGGCGGTACCGGGATACGGTTCGTCAGGATAGCTCCGGACGGCGTTTTCGTCGTCATACGGCGCGGTGGCCACAGTCCTCCGAAGAGCATGTGAATCTGCGGGGGTCGGAGTCCTTCGTTCATGCGGTTTCCTTTCCTGCGCGGATTCGCGCGATCGGTCCGATTGATGCGAAAGCGGCGACTCAAGGCGGTCGCTCTGCTTCCGTGAAAGGGCGGGGACGATACCTCTGAGCGCTGTCACCGGGAAGCGTTTCGGACTGTCAGCGGCTCACGGGAACTCACGCGGGGCGTCGGAGAGCGGCGCTGACAGTTGCGAAGCGTTGCTGTCACCGTGGGAGCAGAGGTATGGTCCGCGCCCCGCCGGGCGGGAGTGGCTGGGGCGTTCGCTTGCCGCGCTGTGCCGGTCGCCGCCGCCATCGCGGTTCGGGAAGTAGCCCTCGCGTCCGCCGGTCCAGGGGTCTGCGGCGTGATGGCCCTGCCGCCGCCTGTGTGGGCGCGTGTCCGGCTCACCAGGGGTGGGTCGCCGTTGTGGGTCAGGTGGCCTGTGTGGTGCGGCTGTCGGCGGCGGGAAGGTCGGCCAGGCGCATCGGCGCCCCGTGGCGGCGGTGCAGCCACCACACCGCTTCGGCCGGGTTGATGCCGGTGACCTCGGCGTGCACGGCGGTAGCCACCGGATACATGGCCCCGGCCGCGGTGAGTTCCTGATGCAGGTGCCGCTCGCGTGCTGGGGAGTGCAGCCAGAACAGCACCGGCCAGATCCGGCCGGTGACGTGCGCGAGGTCCCGGTAGCCGTCAATCTTGTCGACCAGTCGGGACAGCGGCCGTTCGGTGCCGAGGTCGTACTCCAGGAAGAACGGCACCCTGCGGTCGCCGTCGATCCAGATGCCGTGCCCATCCGGCCGTGAACTGGGTGTATAGGCGAGGGCCGAGACGTCGTCGCCGGGTTCGGCGAAGGCACCCGTCTGCTGGCAACGGGCCGCCGGCCACCAGCGCACCAACTCGCTGTCGGGATGGGTGCGGGCGTGTCCGGCCAGGGCGGTGAAGAAGCCGTTGACCCCGAGCAGGTGCGGCAGGTTCGCCCGCCTCGTCAGATGCCACCGCCTGCGCCGGGCTTGGTCCCTACGCGGCAGGTCGTCGCCGCGCTGGGCGGCGACGACCTCGACGCCGAGCTGCGCCAGCACGTAGTGGAACGGGTAGGAGCCGCCGTCGGGCTTCTGCGGCCGGAACCGGTCCACCACCCCCAACTTCTTCATGAGGGCACGCAGGCGCTCTTGGGCGTAGTCGATCGACGGGTAGAGGGCTTCGGCGATTTGGAAGGAGGTGAGCACCCCGTGGTCGGCCAGCCAGCCGAGCAGCACGAGGTCGCGATCGGTGAGCTGGGCCTGCACTCGAAGCAGCGGATCAGGCATAAGCCACCACCATCCCCAGGGGGAGAGACCCAGTCAGAGGGTCTGTCGCAGCACGACAGACAGTGCTGACAGCCGCCCCGACCTGGGCTGTGAGCCATACCGGAGGGTCCGTTCGGGGGTCCTGCTGAAGCGGGACGCCAAGTAGGAGACCCGGCGGGACCCGCAACGGGAGGTCAAGCCCGTTGCTGTCGATCTGGGAATGACCTGATGCGTATAGATCAGCGAGGTTTGCTGACACGGTCGAGTAGATGACTGGAGACATCGCGGATGAAGCCTTTCGATAGGATTTCGGGTCGCTCGGCAACATGGACTTTGGGCTGTTGCCGTCACTTTCAGCCGACAGTGGCAACGTGCAACCTGCGTGACTTCGCAGCGGGCTGTCGTGTCTCGACGGCTTCGGGCGCTCAATCGCTGAGCGGATTCATCAGGTCCGCCGTGCCAGGTCCACGCCTGGCGGGGTGGTAACTGATGGCTGTCGCGCGGTCGCTGTCCGGAGAGGTAGCGTCCATCGATGGCAGTGATGTGGCCGCGCGTGTTTAGCCGACCCACTCTCGGAGGTTGCATGCCATGCCTGGGCGGCGAGCTATCGATCCAGCGTTCGGGGAGTTTCTGAAGGCGCTGCGTTTGAAGCGGCACCTGTCACTCCGTCGGCTTGGCCAGCAGATCCACTGCTCTCACGGCTACCTGTGGGATCTGGAGGCTGGGCTGAAGCGTCCGAGCCCGTCCGTGCTGGCGCTTCTCGAGGCTGCGTTGGGCGCGGGCGGTGAACTGCTCGCGTTGGCATCCGTGGTGTCAGCCGACGTCGGCAAGGCGTCAGCAGGCGCGGTCACCGCCGGTCCGACCGCGATACCGGGGCTAGAGTTCGCAGCGGATTGGCAACGCGGTGTTGCCGTCGCGACCGAGCTGTGGCGGGACGATATGCAACGGCGGGAACTGCTCCGAGGCGTCGGCTTCAGCGCGGCGGCGTATCTCTCACCAGCCGTACGCTGGCTGACCGCGCCGCTGGACGAGCGACCCTCTAGCGCCGGTGAAGGCCTCGTAGGGGAACCAGAGATCGAAGCGGTACGGCGCGTCACCGGCGTCTACCGGTCACTGGACAACCAGTACGGCGGGACGCGAGTCCGGGACAGTGTGGTGCGGTTTTTGGACACCGAGGTGGCTGGGCTTCTGCGTGGCCGGTACGACCAGCGGACAGGTCGAGCCCTGATGTCCGCTGCTGCCGAGGCGACGCAGCTGGCCGGTTGGTCGTCGTACGACGCCGGCCTGCACGGGCTCGCGCAGCGGTACATGGTGCAGGCGTTGCGTCTGGCCGCCACGGCGGGCGACCGGCCGCTGGGTGCGGAGATCCTGGCGGCGATGAGCCATCAGGCGGCCTACCTTCGTGCCTCGTCGGAGGCGGTGGACCTGGCTCGTGCGGCCCGTCTGATGGCGGCTCAGGCCGGGGTCGCGGCGATCGAGGCGGAGTCGGCGGTACTCGAAGCGCAGGGCCACGCGGTCGGCGGCGACGAGGCGGCATGTGCCGCCGCGCTCGACCGGGCTGAGCGCGCGTTCGACCGCGCCGATCGCGGCAGCGATCCGCAGTGGTTCGGCTATTTCGACGAGGCGTATCTGTCGGCGAAGTTCGGGCACTGCTTCACCGCCCTCGGGCAAGGCAAGACGGCCGCACGCTTCGCGGTCCGCTCGCTCGACATGGATGGCCAGGCGTACGCCCGCGGGCGCCAGTTCAACCTGGCGCTCCTGGCGGTGGCTCACGTGCAGTGCGGCGATCCCGAGCAGGCGGCTGTGGTGGGTGTGCAGGCGGCCACGGCCGCGGAGCAGTTGACCTCGCGCCGAGCACGGGACTACCTGGCCGATCTGGCGGATCGGCTCAGCCCGTACCAGGAGCTTTCCGCCGTGAGCGAGTTCAGCGAGCGGGTCCAGCCGCTCCTACGGTCTGTCTAGATCCGCCCGGAGGCCTTTGCCAGCAGAGTCGCGAGCAAACCCGTCACGGAGCCCGCGCCGACGATCTCGCCAGCTCCGATGCGCTGTTGCACCTCCGCCAGCGGAATCCATCCGAGCCGTTCGGTCTCGTTGATGTCCGGTGCCGCGCCGGTCGGCTCGGCGCCCCTAGCGAGGTAGACAACGTTCGGTTGGTCGATCGTTCCCACCATCGGCTGGAACGCGATCAGCGGCTCCATGCTCTTGGGCCGCCAGCCTGTTTCCTCCTCAACCTCCCGGGCGGCGCACACGGCCGAGTCCTCATTCGGGTCGAGGTAGCCGCCGGGCAGCTCCCATACCCAGCGGTCGATGATGAACCGGTGCCGCCACATCATCAGGACCCGGTCGGCATCGTCGAGCACGACCACCATCGCGGCAGCCGGAACCCGCAGTACGTACTGCTCGAAACGCACGCCGTCCGGTAGCTCCACGTCGGCGATGCTGAGTACCGCGCGTCGCGTGTCATCGATGATGCGTTCGCCGTGAATCGTCCACTCGCTGGCGCGTCGGGCGTCCGTGGTCATGGCCCCACCCTAATCCAGCCATCGGTGGGCCTTGCGTCTCCGGGCGGTGCTGTCGGCTGACAGCGGCTGACACCGACACCCCTTATCTCACGCTGCGTTGGCGGAAGGCTACTGATCGACGGAGGTGTGGGTCAGGTTGATTCACCCCGGGCTGCCGAAGGGCCGGCCGGTGCCGGGAGTCAGGCGCACGGATCCCATCGTCTCCGTCAGTCCTGCCACCCCTCGACGGGAGACAGCAGATGACCAGCGCCACGGCGGCCAGGTCCGCCCCAGCAACGAACAACGTCCCCTCCGACTTCAGCCGGGAGGTGCTCCGCTCCTTCCTCCAGGACAGCTCAACGACCTCGAACGAGCGATGGCGTCGATGGTGCACCGGCCTGATCCAGGACGGTCACCTCAGCGCGTCAGATCTGTTCGATTGGTGGACCGAGGTTGTCGAGTTCGATCCGGTGCTCCGCAGACACGTCACGCGACCTGTCGCCGTGCCGGACGGCACGGTGGCCGTCGCCGGCAGCGGCAAGGAGCACTTCAAGACGTTCAACGTCAGCACCGCCGCGGCGATCCTCGCCGCCGCAGCCGGCACCCCCGTCGTCAAAGGCGTCTCCCGCTCGGTGTCCGCCATCTCCGGCGCCGCCGACATCCTCGACGTCCTACGGATCAGGCCGGTCATCGACCCGGCGGGCATACCGGGCGCGCTGCAACGGCACAACATTGCCTTCGTCCCCTACCCGCTCTTCTGTCCCCGTTACGCGGACAGGTACGACGGCGTCTTTGACGCGATCAATCCCGCGAGCTTCTTCATGCCGGTGGCGACGCTGTGCGTAAGCGCGTCCCGCTTCCTGTTCGGTCTCGCCCACCCTGATGTGGAGCTGTCGGCACGCGCGCTCCAAGCCATCCGCCCCGATGTTGCCGCCGGAACGGTCGTTTCCACCGATCTCACCGACGGGGAGACAGTCGACGAGTACTGCGGTGTCGGCACCGTCCGCCTTGCGCGCGTCAAGGCCGAACTGGTCGATGCGACCACTCGCGCCAAGAGCGGCCCCGCAACGGCGTGGCGCACCGCCGTTGCCCATCGACCGACTCACGCCGCCAACGCCGCGCTCGCCGCCGAGGCACTCGCGCCGGGTGACGACTCGCCCGCCACCAGCCTTGTCGAGCTGAACGCCGCGCTCATCGTCGGCCCCGGTGCCCTTACCGACGACTCGCTCGATCGCGTACGGCATACCCGACGTTCCGGCGGAGCCATACGCCTGCTCAGGGCGTTGTCCGAGAGCCGATAACCCCACACCAAGGAGGACAGATGCCAGCCATCCCGATGGATCAGCCCACCACCGAGGCTGTCGCCGGGCACCTGGGACCGGCCGCGATCCGCTTCACTCACATCGACGGTGCCGTGCCGGTACTGGAGCCTGACGTGCGCGACTCGACGGCCATCGTCACCGGGTTCGGCCCGACGAACGCACCGACCGCCGGCACCCTGTCGGTGATGCTCGGCGCGGTGGAACTCCAGCGGCGCCTCCGCGCACCGATGACGGTTATCGTCTCCGACCTCGGTGCGTGGAACTCCCGCAACGTCGCTTGGTCGACCCTGGTCCAGGTCCGTGACCAGATGATCGCCTTCCTCGTCGCGCTCGGGCTCGACCGTGAGGCCACCGAACTGCGCTCTCACCTCGATCACGCCAACCTCGTCCGCGCCGGCCGCATCGCCCGTTACCTGTCCCGGGCCGACTTTCAGGAGCACCGTGAGAGCCTGCTGGAGCTGTACTCCGACCACGGCCTGCTCGGCAGCGAGGTCGGGGTGGTCACCGACTCGCTGTACACCGTGGCCGACGTGCTCGGCCCCTTCGACCACGGCGCGAAGCACGTCCTCATGGTCTCCGGAATGGAGGAGGCGTACTTCACCGACCTCGCCCGCCTCGTTCTCGACCGCCAGGCGAACGCCGGAGAGCTGGGCCTTGGCTGGACCGGAAACATCGGTGCCCTCTACTTCCGGGTGCTGGAGGGCCTCGCGGGCTACCCCAAGATGTCCAAGAGCATCCCGGCGTCGAGCATCCACCTCAACATGGCTCCGGACGAGGTAGCCGCGCGGGTGATGAGCGATGACCGGGACAGCCAGCCGGCGCTGCTCTCGGCAATCGAGCTGGCCAGCGGTTGGGACGCTGCCGGTACCGCTGCCGCCAGGGAGGCGTTCGCAGGCCGCGACGCCCAGCCGGGCCCGTGGCGCGAGGTCCGGGCCGAGTTCTGCGAAACCTTCAACCGGTACGCCACGCTGTGGAAGCAGTGCGCCTCGTGAAGCCGGCGGTGGTGGTTCTCGGCGCCTCCGGCCGCCTTGGTAGGCCGCTGGTGTCGCTGTTGTCGGCCGCCGGCATCGACACGATCGCCGTGACGCGCTCACCGTGCACCCGCCAGTCATCCGCCATTGGGTGGATCACCGGTGAGCTGAGCGATCGCGGGGATCAGGCCAGGGTCGTCACCGCCGTGAGCGAGCGGTTCGGCGGTTCGGCGCGCGTGGTCGTGGTCGACCTCGTCCTCGACCGCAGCGGCGTCGATGGCATGCGGCGTAGCGTCCAAGCCTCGACCGACACCGTGCTGCGGTTGCGCGACCGCCTACGGGAGTGCGCCGCCCAGCCCCACCTGATCGCCGCCAGCACCACCGCCGTCCTCGCTCCCGGCCTCTACCAAACACCGTACGGCCTGGCCAAACGACGCCAGGTCATCACCTACGCCCGCGCCGGGATACCCGGAATGGCGCTACTCCTGCCCGTCCTGCGCCAAGCTGCAGCCGACGCAGCTCCGCAGCCCTGGCCGGGGTGGTCATTCGACCACGCCGCCAACGAGCTGCGTTCGGCCGTCGAGGTGGCACCCGACTCCACGTTTACCGTGTTTACCGTTAAGGTGCCGAGCCTCGGCGGTGTCGCCGCCGACGGCCAGACAAATCCTCCGATCCCAGCCGTTCTGAGGGCTCATCTCCAGTGCCTGCTGACCGATCGGAACAATTTGCACGCTCACCGCCGCGCGGCCCGCTTCCGACTGGGTCTGTCTCCGCCCCAGCTACGACGCCGCGTTGACCACCATCACGCGCCGGCTGAGCTGATCCGCCGCTTCGCCGACCGGTACCACGTCACGATCGTTCGCGACCACGCCGTCTCGACCCCAGACGGAGGAGGAACGCCACCTCATGCCTGATTCGAGGAAGAAGATTCTTGTCATCGGAGCCGGACTGTGCGGACTCGCCATCGCCGTCAGCGCCGCCCGGCGAGGGTTCGACGTTGCCTGTGTCGGCGACGGGCGTTGTGGGGCCTCGCTGGCGAACTTCGGTCAGCTGCACTCCGGCGCTGTCCTGGCGCCGGTCCTACCCGACGTCGCCCAGGCCTGCTGGCAGCACCGGAACGACTGGCCGGACGAACTGCTCCACCCCGCCCGGGTCGGCGAGCCGCGCGGCTACGCGCTGTTCAGCACCGCTGAGGCCGTCGACAGGTACCGCACCGCCTGGCAGCATCTGGGCATCGACGTCGAAGAGGTCAACCCAGACCGCTCGGCCTTCGTGGCGGCGTGTCCGCCGGCTGCCGCGTTTCGCATCCCGGACTTCAGCGTCGACCTCGACATCCTGCACGCCCGCTTGACCGCGCTGGCGCGCGACTCCGGTGTGTCGCTGCTGCCGCGGTGTCGGGCCAAACTGCGGCAGAACCCGGACACGGGGCTGGCAACTGTTGACGACTACGGCGGTAGGTGGGACCTGATCGTGCTGGCGGCCGGCGCCGACATTCCCAACCTGCTGGCCCAGGCGGGCGTCGCGCACACGCTCCGGCAGCGCCGCATCGCCTGGGGTCGGCACGCCGGGACTCGTCCGACCGCCTTGACCTACTGGCTCGACGGTGACCTTCTGGCCATCAGCCCCGATCGCTCCGATGCGCGCATTGGGCTGCCGAGCATCAACGGCGAGTACGGGCCGAACGAGGTCGAATACGCGCGGATGCGAACGGCACTTACCCGGCGCGGGCTGCACTCGTCCGACGCCCAGCTCCGCTTGCAGTGGGGAACCGTCTGCGAACCTTCCACTGCTCGGGCGGATCCGACCAGCTTCGTGGCGGACCTTCGCAGTCCCCCTGCTGGTTGGAGCAGAGCGCTCAACCTTCTCGTCGCGGTGCCCGGCAAGTGGACCACAGCGTGGTACTGCGCCGAACGCGTCGTTAGCTTCCTCGAAGAGGAGAGTCAGCTCAGCTGATCCCGATGGCGTCGCGGACCCGTTCCAGCACGGGCCGGGTCTGCTTGCGCGCCTTGTCCGCGCCGTGCGCCAGCAGGTCGTCGAGTTCGCTGCCCGACGCCACAAGCGCCTCGTACCGGTCACGCATCGGCGCGAACCGGTCATTCAGCGCCTCGGTCAACTGCGCCTTGACCTCGCCCCAACCCATCCCGCCCGCGAGTAGGCGAGCCCGGGTCTCGGCCACCACGGCGGGGTCACCGAACCGCTCCAATAGCGTGAACAAGGACGAGGAGTCCGGCTCCTTAGGCGCCTCCAGAGGGACGCTGTCCGTCGTGATCCGGCGGATCACCTTTTTCAAGGCCGCTTCCGGGGCGAACAGCGGGATCGTGTTGCCGTAGGACTTGCTCATCTTCCGGCCGTCGGTGCCGGGCAGCGTGTGAGCGGTGCCTTCCTCGGGCACGACGGGCTTCGGGATCTTCAGCTTGTACCGGTCGCCGTAGATGCTGTTGAACGAACCTGCGATGTCGGCGGCGTACTCGACGTGCTGAAGCTGGTCGCGGCCTACTGGCACCACGTCAGCTTCCACGATCAGGATGTCGACGGCCATGAGCACCGGGTAGTTGAAAAGACCCATATTTACGCCCGCGTCGAGGTCTTCTCGACCGGCTTCACGGTTGCGGTCGCGCGCCGCCTTGTAGGCGTGCGCCCGGTTCATCAGCCCCTTGGCGCTCATGCAGGACAGCACCCACGACAGCTCGAAGATCTCCGGGATGTCGGACTGGCGGTAGAAGGTGGTCCGGTCCGGGTCCAAGCCCGCAGCCAGCCAGGTCGCCGCGACCGAGCGGGTGTAGTGCCGCAGTAGAGCGGGGTCACGGACCGTCGTGAGCGCGTGGTAGTCGGCGATGAAGTACATCGACTCGTAACTGTCCGTCAGGTCGAGCGCGGGCAGGATCGCCCCAACGTAGTTGCCGAGATGCGGCTCGCCCGTCGGCTTGATGCCCGTCAGCGAAACCTTACGCGCCGTAGAACCCATGCTCCGACATTACTATGCGGCCAAGGCCGGTCGATGTCCTTGTCGGCCTTGCCGAGCGGTGATGCCCGGCCTGTCAGCTCATCGGCAAAATGAGCAGGTCCGGCAACTCCGCCATGTCGGTGAAGAGCGCGTCAGCGCCGTCGAGCGTCTGATCTGCCGACACGAAGCCGAGTACGCGCATGCCAGCCGCCCTGGCGGCGGCGATCCCGGACGCGCTGTCCTCGACAACCACACAACGCTGCGGGTCCACCCCGAAGCGCTTAGCGGCCAAGAGGAACAGATCCGGGGCCGGCTTGCCGTGAGCCACGTCGGCGGCGGTGAAGATCCTGTGCTCGAAGTACCGCGCGAGCCCGCTCGCCCGCAGCGTGAGGGCCACCTTCTCGGGGCGCCCGTTCGACGCCACGCAGAACGGAACATCGAGCAGGCGTATCACGTCCAGCACACCGGGCATTGGACGTACCCGAGCGCGAAGGGCCGCGTCAACGGACCGAGTGAGCGAGTCGAACCATCCTGCCGGGGCGGACCTTCCCAGTAGCGTGAGTACGCGCTCGGTGGCCTTGTCCTGGGATAGGCCGGCGAACTCCCGCTCACACTCCTCGTCGGTCATCTCGACGTCGAGTTGTCGTAGCTGTCCCGCCAGCACACCCGCGACGATCGACTCGCTGTCGACGAGCACCCCGTCACAGTCGAAGATCACGAGATCGGGGCGGCTGCCTGCGGCCACTTCGCTGTCCGCTTCACGCCCGCCTTTCACGGGCTCGATTGTCTCCCATCGGGTGGCCCGAGGCGATATGCGAAGGCTGCGCCAACGCGCCCGAGGGCGCCCCGGGATCGCCACACGTGAGCCGTGTCCAGGGGTAAGACGGGCTTTACGGAGGCGTCGGCTCGCTGCGGTGTGCGGCGAGTACGGACCCGACAACGATCGCCGCGAGCCCGAAGACCGCAGCCACGCTGATCTGCTCGCGCAGGAAGGCCACGCCGAAGGCGACGGCGAACGCGGGTGAAAGATAGAAAGCGAGCGCGGCGCGGGCAGGTCCAATCTGGGTGATGAGCTTGTAGAAAAGCGCGAGTGTCGCGCCCGTGCACGCGACCCCAAGCACGAGCAAAGCCATCGTCGCTTCCAAGCCGGGCAACCTGCTCGGAACCGTCGCCGAGGCGGGCACGACCACGGCCGCGGTGGTCACGAGCATGGCGGAGGTGGCGACACCGAGAGGCGGAGCCTCGGCGTACCTGCGATGGATCAGCATCGCGCCAGCGGCATAGCAAACCGCCGCGACGAGGATGAGCGCGCCGCCGAGCAGCGCCATCCGGCCTCCACGCAGGTCGACGCCGAAAAGCAAGATCAGGCCGGCCAGGCCGAGGAGCACCCCGGTCAGGCCCTGCCAGCCTTGCGGGCGCTCACCGGGTGCGAAGCGGAGGGCGAGGAGCGCGACGAACAGTGGCTGCGCGCCGACGAGGATGCCGGCGACGCTCGCCGACACGTATTGCTGGCCGTAGGTGAGCAGCAGCAGCGGCGCCGTGGACTGCACCAGCACCGTCTCAATGATCGCCCGAGGATTGCGCCAAACGGGCCGAAGTGCGTCCCGGCGAACCGCGAGAGGAAGCAACAGGAGCGCCGCGAGCAACACCCGCCCGAGGACGACGAGCGCTGGGGACAGATCGCGCAGAGCGACTGTGATGAGCGGGTACACCGCGCCCCACAGGGCGGACAGGATGACCAGTTCAATCCAGGAGCGGCGGTTCACAGCGGGTCGGAGCGGGTCGACGTACGCACGCGCTCTAGTTAATCAGCACCTGCCGGTAGAGGCTCTGCACGCAGTCGAGGCCGGCCCAGGGCAGCAGGTCTATCAGGAGCTGCCGTAGGCGCTTGCGGTTGCGCTCGGATCCGGTCCGGCGCGCGAGAATGTCAGCCTGGGTGGCCGCATGGCAGGCCTGCTCGACCTGGTTCATCTGCGTGTACGCGACCGCGAGGTCGATGAAGGTACCGGAGCGTTCCCGGACGAAGTCAGCGGGCAGCAGGGTCAACGCTTCGTAGAGCGAGCGGGTCGCGTCGGTGGGGCGGCTGAGCCGGGTCAGGCATCGACCCTTGAGTCGGGCGGCGTGGCAGTCGGCGTTGAAGAAGCTCAGCCAGACGGGCGTGTTGGCCGCGCTGACGCCGTCGAAGACCCGTTCGGCTTCGGCCAAGGCGGTCATTCCTCGGCGAGGCTCGTCAAGGAGGCCGTGTGCTTCGCCGATTGCCTCACCCAGCCAGGAGTTGACGGCGGCCGGCATGCTCGGTCCGCCGACGTCACGGGCGGTGCCCAGCAGGCTGAGGGCGGTACGCCCGTCGCCACGGTGCAGGTGGATCTGGCTGAGAACCCCCAGACCATAGGAGTGCAGGGATCGGTCGTTCGCCTTTTCGGCGAGTGAGATCGTGAGCCGGCAGAAGCCATGTGCCTGTTGGTAGCGCTGAGCGTCGATGGCGAACCATGCGGCGAGCTGGGCGGCGTCGCCTGCGGCGCGCAGTAGCCGGTGATGGGTGCTGGCGTTGATCGTGCGGTTGCTGACCTCCAGCATTCGGTGTAGGTGCGCGCTGACATCTGCGCTCACCCGTCCTGAGCCCTCCCGGTAGTCGAGATGCCGGTAGGTGTCGGTCAGGATCTCGAAGTCCTCGACGATCCGATCGGTGACCCGAGTCAGGACCGTGCCGTCGGGCAGCGGAGCGCCGGTGCTGCGCTCGCCGGTAAATCGGCCCGCGTGCGGCTCCGGTTCGCTCGCGCGTAGGGCCGCTGTGTCGAGGTGGCTGTGGTCCTCGCCGCCGAGCAGGTCGCCGGCCGCGCACCGGTAGAGAAACGCCAGCTTGTTCAGCGTGTTCAACGATGGTGCCCGGCCTGCCGGGCCAGGCCAAATCTCCCAGTACGAGATCTGCTTGGCGGTCTTCGGCGCGTCCGCGTCGGGCCACTGCTCGTTCCAACGCCGCGCTACATCGGCCTGCGTCAGGCCGTGCGCGAGGCGGAAGGCCACCCGCGGGTTGAACCGGTACCGCTTCCGCCAGTGCGAGGCGATCTGCCGGTACGTCCAGCAGCTGGCGCGAAGCTCGTCGGCCTCCCGCTGGTAGCTACGCGCGCTCCTCGCCATCCCCGCCTCCGCCTCCGGGCCGCTGTGGGTAGCACGTTAGCGATCACCATCGCTGTGACGGAAGCCATCCGCGCGAGTACTCCCCGTAATCCGTGGAGTACCGGTGGGTCAGTGATCCCACCAACGGGGGTCGATCTTTGTCGCTGCGGACGCGACCCTCGATCACGACGATGATCGCCTGCTCGAAGGGCATTGCCTGGCAGCACGCGATCCAGAAACGGCCGGACGCGCAGGCGCTGACGGCATCGCACTCAAGCCGGGTGGCCGCCCACCATCTGGCGCTGCGCCCGAGCGATCGATGGGGAAAGAGAGGCTCGCTGATGTATGAGCATGACGAGTTAGCCCAATACGGCTATCGGCAGGAGTTGGCTCGGAGGCTCCGGTTCCGGGACCTGGTCGCCTACGGGCTGGTGTACATGGTGCCGATCGCGCCGATGGCGATCTTCGGCAGCGTGTACGCCGGCTCCGGCGGCATGGTCGCCCTCGCCTACGCGGTCGGGGTGGTGGCGCTGGTGTTCACTGCGTTCTCCTACGCGCAGATGGTCAAAGCGTTCCCCATGTCCGGGAGCGTCTATAACTACGCCGGTCGGGGCATCAGCCCACCGGTGGGGTTCCTCGCCGGGTGGGTGATCTTGCTCGACTACGTGCTCGTGCCAGGGCTGTTGTATCTGGTGGCGTCCGTGGCGATGCACGCGACGGTCCCGGCGGTGCCGGTGTGGGTGTGGCTGCTCGGGTTCGTCGCGGTCAACACGATTGTGAATTCCGTCGGCATCCGGATGACCGCCGTGGTCACCCGGGTCATGCTCGTCGGCGAGCTGATCGTCCTGGCGATCTTCCTGCCCATCGCGGGCTGGGCTCTCGCCTCGGGCAGGGGTCGGTTCAGTTGGGACGCCTTCTACAACGCCGACACGTTCACCTGGTCGCTCGTCGCGGGGGCGGTGTCGATCGCGGTGCTGTCGTTCCTGGGCTTCGACGGCATCAGCATGTTGGCCGAGGAGACCAAGGGCGGTTCCCGGCAGATCGGCCGCGCGATGGCCGCCGTCCTGATCCTGGCCGGGGTGCTGTTCATCGTCCAGACGTGGCTGGCCGCGATGCTCGTCCCCGACCCGGCCGGTCTCTTGGCGAACGGTGACCCGAACGGGACCGCGTTCTACGACGCCGCCGCCGTGGCCGGCGGGAGTTGGCTGGCGACCCTGTGCGCGGTGGCGACGGCCATCGCCTGGGGGCTGCCGAACTCGATGGTCGCGCAGGTCGCCACCTCACGGCTGCTGTACGCGATGGCCCGCGACCGGCAACTGCCCGCGTTCCTGGCGAAGGTGTCGATCCGCCGCAACGTGCCGATCAACGCCACCCTGCTCACCGGGTTCGTGTCCCTCGCCCTGGGCCTGTACCTGGCGACCCGCGCGGACGGAATCACCCTGCTGTCGTCGCTGATCAACTTCGGGGCGATGGTCGCGTTCCTGGTCCTGCACGTCTCCGTTGTCGTATACCACCTCATCCGCCAGCGCAGCCGCAACTGGTGGGCGCACCTCGTCATGCCCGGCATCGGGTTCGCGATCCTCGCCTATGTCGTGGTCAACGCGAACATCGCCGCGCAGCGCCTCGGTCTGGCCTGGCTCGCATTGGGCATGGTCGTTCTCGCCGGCCTGTACCTGGCCGGTCGCCGGCCCGTGCTATCGGGGTTGGCGCCCGCGCAGGCACCGGCGCGTGACGTGGAGCGGGTGTGACCGGCATGGACACGATCACTTACCGTCCGGCTCGCGATGAGTTGGCCTACACCTTCGGCGGCCGAATGCCGGTGGCCCACGTCCGCTCCGGCGACGTGCTGCGGGTGTTCACGGAGGACTGCTTCGGCGGTCTCGTGCGCGGTCCGGCGGACCTGCCGTCGCGGGTGTGCCGGATGCCGTACCTGAATCCGGTGTCGGGGCCGTTCTTCGTCGAGGACGCTGAGCCTGGCGACACCCTCGCGATCCACCTCGCCGCCATCGAACCCACCCGGGACTGGGGTGTCTCGTCGACGTTCCCGCACTTTGGGGCGCTCACCTCGACCTCGCACACCGCCACCCTGCAGCCGCCACTCGAAGAGCGCGTGTGGGTGTACGACATCGACCGGCAGGCCGGGACGGTCCGCTTCCACGCGACGGGCAGTGACCACAGTGTCGACCTGCCCCTGGACCCGATGATCGGCACGATCGGCGTCGCTCCGGGCGGGTTCGAGGCCCGCTCCACGATCGTCCCCGACGCCCATGGCGGAAACCTTGACACCCCCGAGCTGCGCGCCGGGAGCACCCTCTACCTGGGGGTGCATGTGCATGGGGCGATGCTCGCCCTTGGCGACGGGCACGCCCGCCAGGGCGAGGGTGAAGCCTGTGGGGTCGGGGTGGAGATCGCCACGACCACCACGCTGATCATCGAGGTCATCAAGCGCACCTCGACGGTCTGGCCCCGGGTGGAGACCGACCGGGAGATCATGTCGGTCGGCTGCGCCCGCCCCCTGGAGGACGCCTACCGGATCGCCCAGCGCGATCTGGTCGGTTGGACGAGCACGCTGACCGGTCTGGATGAACTCGACGCCTACCAGCTCGTGTCGCAGGCCGGGCGGGCGCCGATCGGGAATGTGTGCGACCCGAACTACACGGTCCTCGCTGCCGTCGACAAGACGCTGCTGCCGGCCCCAACCGCCGCCTACGGCGGGGTCCATGCCCGGTTGCGGCAGTACGCTGCCGGGCTGCGATAGGGGCCGGCGATGACCGCGTCGATTCCCCGACTGCCGCTGCGCGATGAGTTGTTCCTGCTCGGCCATAACGATGACACCGGCCAACCTCACGTCCACCGCCAGGCCCTCGCTCTCGGCATAGCTGGCGCGGTCCTGATCGACCTGTTCCTCGCCGGGCGGATCGCCCTCGACGACGGCCGCCCGGGCGGGCATCAGCGGCTGTGGTTGCACCTGGACCGGCCCGTCGGCGACTTGATCGCCGACACCGCCATCGCCTCCATCCGCTACGCCAACCCCGCCCCACCCCTGCGGGGATGGCTGACCTGGTTCGCCGAGGACCTGTACGAACGCACCCGCGCCGGCCTGCACGCCGGCGGCATCCTGCGCCACACCACGCATCGCCGCCTTGGCGGCCTCGCCCGAGCCGACCGGTACCTCGCTACTGACACCAAGTGGGCGGTCGTCGCCCGGGCTCGGCTGCGTTACCTCGCCGTCGGTCGCGACCAACCCGACAACCACACCGCCGCCCTCGCCGGACTCGTCACCGTCCTGGGCCTGACCGAACACCTCTACCTCGACGAGGACACCGCCGCCCTAACCGCTCAACTGCGGGCCATCGCCGAACAGCACCACCGGCAGGTACGCGATATCACCATGGCCGTCGACGCCGCCGTCGGTGACCTCGCCACCGCCGCCTACCGCTAGCCACCCGACGGACAAGGAAACCGCACCGATGGACACCGACATGCGCATCCGCGCCGCCCGCTGGGCAGACAACGACCCCGTCGCCGCGCTGATCGCCGCCGCACTGCACCCCACCCCGCTCGCCGCATGGCTCGTACCCGACCCGGCCGTGCGACGTCGAGTGCTCACTGACGTCCTGGCGATCTGGGTGGAACACGCCATGTTCTACGGCGACAGCCACGTCACCGACGACCTGACCGCCGCCACCGTTGGGTTCCACCGCTACCGGCCCATCCCACCACCGGCCAACTACCGCAGCCGACTGCTCGACGCTGCCGGTCCGCACGCCGACCGTTTCGACCAGCTCGACACCCTGCTGGCCGCGTCACGGCCCACCGAACCGCACTACCACCTGGCGTTTCTCGCCGTACACCCCGACGCCAGAGGCGCGGGACGGGCGACGGCGATACTCACCCACCACCGCAGTCGACTCGACCGCATCGACCTGCCCTCCTGGACCGACACCACCACAGACGCCCACACCCTGTACACCCGCCACGGCTACAGTCCACGACCGCCGGTCACCCTGCCCGACGGGCCTGTCCTGCAGCCCATGCGCCGCGACCCCGGCTCCCGCCCTGGCACCTGGCTCAGTAACCCCGCTCGCCCCGCCGCACCCCGGCCAGATGGCTCTCAACCCGCCAGCAGCGGGCCGGCGATGAGGTCCAGATAGCAGGAACTGCCAGCAAGAGTCACGCCCGGAACCCGCCCAGCGACCTGCGGCGCCATCGTCGCGGTGGACGACCGCCCCTGCCCGGCCGGCTCCGTGCCGCGCTGTCCAGGCGGTTGCCGTCACCCACTCCCGCCCCTGACGCATCTGTTCGAGGAACAACCAGCCGATGGCCTACCCCCGCAAGTACTCCCACGACTTCATCGACGCCACCATCCAACAGGTGACCGCCCTGCGCGACAGCGGACACCGCGGTCCGATCACCGCGGTCGCCCGCGAACTCAACCTCGACCGGCGCCTCGTGCAGCAATGGATCAGCAAGACCAGAACCGCCAGCGCTATACCGCCGGCCCCACCCGCCCCGCCACCGCCCCCACCCCAGCCCGCCGGGGATCCGCCACCGGTTCTCCTAGCCGCCGAGCTCCTGCACTGCCGCACCTGCGAACAGCTCATGACCAGCACTCCTGCCGGCAACCGGCTCGTCTACCAGTGCCCGGATAACTGCCGGCGGCACGGACTCGACGCCGCACTCGTCGCCGATACGATCGGCCGGGCGATCCTGCGCCACACACCCGCCATCGTCACCGCCCCCGGCCAACCCAAGAGCACCAACCTCGCCGCCGTCCACGCAGGCCGGGTCCTCGCCCGCATTACCGTCGGATCTACCGCCACCGACCTGCGTTTCACCTGGCGCGCTGCCCCCGCCCCCACACCCGGCCAGCCAGGTCCTGCCCTCGCCGAACGGCTGCGATCCGCCCGCTCCCTCGCCGCGACCGACCCGCAACGCGCCCGAGAGACACTGCGCGAAGCCCTCGCCACCGCCGACCCGACCACCGCCGACCCGACACACGCCGACGCCGCCCAGCTCTACGCGGAGCTGCTGACCCGGCTCGGCAACCCGGCAGCGGCTATCCGCTGGGCCGGCTCCGCTCACCACAGCCGCGCCAACCTGCACGGCCCTTCCGCCTGGTCCACCCTCGCAGCCGTCCACACGCTCGCCACCGCCCACCGGCAGGCCGGGCACAATCAGCGCGCCTACCACGCGTACCGACACCTCGCCGACCAACTCATCACCACCGTCGGGCCTGACGCCCACCCCACCCTCGCCATCAAGGCCACCCTCGCCCTCGTCCTGCGCGACCTCGGACACTGCGGCGCCGCCCGACGCCTACTCGCCGACACCATCACCACGCACCTCCGCGCCCACCCCCATCACCCCGCAACCGCCCGCATGCTTCAGCACCTGCACGAGATGTGGCAGCAGTGCGAAGACCGCGGACACACCCACCCCGACATCGAGTCTGATCCCGGGGGAAGTCAGCGGCAGCACAGCCAGGCGGGGAACTGAGACCATCTGGCACCGCCGACGGTCACGTGTCCGACCGTCGAGCAGTCGGTACGCATTCGACCGGACCGACAGGCCGACGGGATCTGTACCGTTGCGTCAATGAGCAACGCGTCCTCACACGCGATGTCGAGGACGGTCACTGGCGCCCCGCCGTGAACGACTCGCGACCGGGGAACCCTCCCGCTATCACTTCCGCGGGCGGTCACGGTACTGAACCGCTGAGCAGCCGAGTATCCGCCCACCCCATGGGCCGACAGATCGATGTCAAAGCGAACCGGATTCGGGTCCAGGTGCTCGGCACACCGACCATCCTCGGCGTGCCCGACGGGCAGAACATCCGCCCACAGGCGATGGAGCTTCTCGTCTACCTGATCGTGCGCGGAGGATCGGCCTACCAGCACGAGATCCTCGGCGACCTCCTCCCCGAGCCGACGCACCGCCTGGCCGCGCAGCGGCTGCACACCTACACCTACAACCTGCGCCAAATCTTCCGCTCCATCAGCGGGGACAACACCTACCTGCGGCTGCGCCGACACCACTACACCCTCAACACCGACGCCTTCAACGTCGACCTGTGGACGATGCGCGACGCCATCACCGCCGCCCAACACGCCACCAGCCCCGCCACCATCACCGCCGCCCTACGCCACGCGATCTCCGTCTACCGCGGACCTTTCGCCGCCAACACCGGGTACCTCTGGCTCGCCCGACACCAGCAAGCGGTATCCCGTGAGTTCCTGACCGCGGCCGTCAACCTCGCCGAGGAGCTCGCCGACCGCCCCGCCGAAGCCAACGCCGTCCTCGACAGGGCTGCCCACCACCACCCGGACGACGAACTCCTCGCCTCCGCCGCTGCCACCATCCGTCTTCGGCTGGGTTGACTGCCGCCCTCACCACCGCCGATGCCACGAACGACCTGAAGGTCTCTGCACTAACCAAAACGGCTTCTGTCAGATTCTACGAACGCCTCAACTTTGTGATCTTGCAAGATTCATTCGAAAGGCCGACGCCTAAAGCAGTGCATATGGCTATAAAGCCGACTTTTCCGAGTGGGAGAGGCGCTCCTGCCGAACCCACGTTTTATTTGGTGACATGACGCGCCTTCCGTTCGATCAGCCGGCGCAACGACGAGGCGGCTAGGTCAAGGTCAAGGGACTGAAGAGGTGTGAACGTCGGCTTTTCAGCCACAGCGACGTCGCTGATTGGTCATGGGGCGCGTCGTGGCTCGCAGTCGGTGTGCCGTTTCGGCAGACTGAGCAGAGTGGGGGCTGGATGCAGGATGGGCGGATAAGCGCAGAATGTCGAATGAGTGAACTCCCGTCTCACATCGGCCGATACGCGGTCAGTCGAAAGCTCGGCAGCGGCGGTATGGGCGAGGTGTTCCTCGCATACTCGCCGGCTGGCTCGCCCGTGGCGGTGAAGGTCATCCGAAGTGATCGGCTGGATCCGGTCACCCGCGCCCGGTTCGAACGTGAGGCCGCCGTCGCCCGGACGGTGATCGGCACGAATCGCATCGCCCGGTTCCTGGAAGCGGACCCCTACGCGGACCGTCCCTGGCTGGCGATGGAGTACGTCCCGGGTTACACCCTGCAGGAGTACGTACGCGAGCACGAGGTGCTGCCCGTGGCTCTGGTGGCGAGCCTTGGCGCGCTCGTTGCGGAGGGACTGGAGGCGGTGCACGCTGCCGGCCTCCTACACCGGGACCTGAAGCCGCAGAACGTGATGCTCGGCGCAGACGGCCCGGTGATCATTGATTTCGGTCTGGCGGCATTCGTCGATGCTTCGTCGTCGCACGACTCCCTGTCGACCAGCGGGATGATCATCGGCTCGGTGCGGTGCATGCCGCCCGAGCAGGCCGGCGGGAACCCGCGGGTCACCGCGGCGGCCGACGTCTACGCGCTGGGTACAGTTCTTCTGTACGCGGCGGCCGAACACTACCCGTACGACGGGCCGTCATGGCAGGCCATCGTCTGGCAGATTACCAACCCTGAGATCAAACCGAATCTCACTGGAGTCCCCGCCCGCTTGCTCCCGCTCCTGCGAAAGATGCTCGCCTTCAAGGCCGAGGAACGTCCGACGACCCCCGATGTAGCTGCCGCCTGCGCCGAACTGCTGGCGGACGCCTCCATCAGCCCGGCCGACGCACGGTTGGCTCTCATCCGCAGGACCGCCGGCCGAAATCCGAGTCTGCGGGAGGGCCAAGTGCCGTCGCCGTCGATCGAGGCAAGGCTCGACGAGCTGAGTGCTGAGGGCGGCTCGGATGCGGATGGGCCGCTCGATGTGCCTCCGGCAACTCCCGAGCCGGTGGAAGCGGGGGCGCCAGAGATCGCGGAGCCCGAGGCCCCCGAGCCACCGGTTCGGCCTCGGGAGCGTCCACCGCGACGGCCGGCGTCCAGCCGGGTGGCGGCGGAGTTGCGAGCCGCCTACGCGGCCCAACCGACCCTGTAGCAGGGTGTACGGCGGTCGAACAGCAGAACGAGGAGCGGGGCAAGAGTGAATATCGAGGCCGAGACCGCAACCGGCGAGGGCAAGGTGTCGGCCGGCTTCCCGCCAGGGTCGCAGGTACTCGTACGTGACGAGCAGTGGCTGGTACGTAAGAGCACGTTCACCAGGCGCGACAGATGGATGATCGAGGTCACGGGGGTGTCGCCGTTCGTCCGCGGCGAGGAAGCGATCTTCTATCAGAGCCTCGACGACATCCGTATCCTCGATCCGCGCGAGACCAAGCTGGTGGCAGACGACTCGGCGAACCACCGGCGGGCCCGGCTGTTCCTGGAGGCGGTATTCCGCAAGTCTGCGCTGCCCCAGACCGAGCACGGGCTCGCGCTCGCAGACGGGTTCCTGATGCATCCGCAGGTGCACCAACTGCGGCCGGCTGAGCTGGCGCTGTCGATGAAGAACCCGCAGCCTCGGATCCTGATCGCGGACGTGGTGGGCCTGGGCAAGACCCTGGAGATCGGCATCTTGCTGGCCGAACTGATCCGACGCGGTCGCGGCGAGCGGATCCTCGTGGTGACGCCGCAGCACATCCTGGAGCAGTTCCAGCGGGAGATGTGGACGCGGTTCGCCATCCCGCTTGTCCGATTGGACTCGATCGGCATCCAGCGGGTGCAGCGTGAGATTCCGGCGGGACGTAACCCGTTCGCGTACTTCAAGCGGGCGATCATCTCGGTGGACACGCTGAAGAGCGCCGCCTACGCCCATCACCTGGAGCAGACCGACTGGGACGCAGTCGTCATCGACGAGTCACACAACCTGGTCAACCGGGGCACCCAGAACAACGAGCTGGCCCGGTTGCTCGCTCGCAAGACCGACGCGCTGATCCTCGCGTCAGCCACGCCGCACAACGGCCGAGCGGAGTCGTTCGCCGAGCTCATCCACATGCTGGACGAGGCCGCGATCGCCGATCCGAGCAACTACGATGTCGACCAGCTTGAGCATCTCTACATCCGCCGGACGAAGACCTCGCCTGAGGTGCGCGACTCGCTGACCGGTTCCTGGCCGGATCGCGGGCCGTCGACGCCAGTGCACGTTCAGGCCAGCGCGGCAGAGACCGCAGTCTTCGCGGAACTGATCGAGCGGTGGATCCCGGCCGAGGGCGGTACTTCGGTCAGTACCCATCAGCTGGTGCCGTATCAGCTGCTCAAGTCGTTCCTCTCCTCGCACCGGGCGTTGCTGGCGACAATCCGGACGCGGTTGAAGACGATCGCTACGTCCTTGGCCGAGAAGCCGGGCGATCAGGCGCGCCTTGCGGAGCGGACAGCGCTCCTGACGCTGCAGGAACTGACTGGGCACATCCAGGACGACGACGCGTCAAAGTTGACCGCCCTGGTGGCGCAGCTGCGTGAACTCGGCGTCGGACCGGGGTCGGACACCCGCGTCGTGATCTTCTCAGAACGCATCCCGACGCTCACCTGGCTGGCCCAGACCGTTCCCGCCGTGCTCGGGTTTCCAGCCAACGCCGAGGTCACCGACCGCAAACCCTGGACGGCTTTCAATGGCGCTGTGCAGGTCATGCACCGCGAGTCGACCTCGGATGAGGAGCAACAGCGCATCGTCGAAGCGTTCGGCCTGCGTGACGCCCCAGTCCGGATGCTGTTCACCGGAGACCTCGCCTCCGAGGGCGTCAACCTTCACCAGCAGTGCCACATCCTGATCCACTACGACCTGCCGTGGTCACTGATCCGAATCGAGCAGCGCAACGGCCGCATCGACCGCTACGGGCAGAAGCACTCGCCGCAATTCCGGGCCTTGGTGCTCACCAGCGACCTGCCGTGGCGTACCGATCCGGAGTCCGGCGCCGCACGCACCCTGGACGACCGCCTGGTCGGTGAGAAGCTGCTGGCCCGCGAGGCCGAGGCCCACAAGATCGAGGGCTCGGCAGAGGCAGTGACCGGCCTATACCGGGCGCAAGAGGAAGAAGATCGCCTGATCAAGGATCTGGTCGCTGGCCGGACCGTGGAGCAGTCGATCAAGAAGTCCCGAGCGGGCCGGAACGGTTTCCTCGCCAAGCTCGTCGGTCAGGTCGGCGCGGTCCCGGAGCGCAAGGAAGTCCTCAGAGCGGAGGTGTTGACGCTCTTTACCTCGACCGCGGACTACTTCGACGAGGGTCTCCGGCAGATTTGCCGGCCCAACCCCGAGGACCAGCTGTCGCTGTACCGCGACGACAACGGCACCATCGCCTTCGAGCCGCCAGCTGATCTGCTCTACCGGCTGCGGTCGCTGCCCAGGTCGTACCTGAAGGAGCAGCAGATCCTGCCGGGGCCGAATTCTCCCGGGCGTCTGCGTATAACCTTCTCCAAGGAACTCGCCGATGCCCGGCTGACGGCGGCGCGGGAGAGTTCAGACTCGCAGTGGCCGACGGTTTCCTACGTGACCGACGTACATCCGGTGCTGGACTGGCTCACCGACAAAGTGCTCGTCGAGGTCGGCCGGCACGAGGCGCCGGTCCTGGCTGCAGCCGTGACCGAGCCGGTCTTCCTTGTGCAGGGCATCGCCTCGAACCGGCTCGGCCGGCCGACCATCGTCAAGTGGATGGCGGCCACCGGCCTGCCAAATGACCCCAGGACCGTCGAGATTACTCCTGAGCTGCTGGCCGAGTTCGGTCTCGGACCACGGATGCCGGCACGCGCCGTCCCGCGGGACTTGGACGGGCTGACGAAGATGGTGCCGGAGGCGATCGAGGAGGCGCGCCGCTACTTCGGTGAGATCGAGGGCGGTTACCGTGCCGACATCAAGCGGACGCTGGAGCCCTACCGGGACAAGGTCGGCAAATGGAAGCAGGAAGCGCTGTTCGCCGGGCCGCGACCGGATCACCGGCAGGTCGACAGCACCGCCGAGCGCCTGATTCAGCTGGTGGCATCGCTGGAATCGGTCGGGGCGCCGATGTTGCGCCTCTTAGCAGTGCTGGAACCGCTCGCCGACGGGGTGAAGGGGACACAGGGATGAGCCGCGACTACGACTCACTCACCAACCGGGGCGAGTACCTCTCCGCGCACTACCTGGCCGAGGACCTGGACACCGACCTGCGGAAAGGGATCTTCGCGGTATGGACCGGGCGCGAAGGCGACGAGAACGACCCCCGTCGTACGCCGCGCGAGCTGATCCGTGGTCTGCGCGGCAGCTACCTCGGCGAGGACGGCCGGCGCTACTTCGCCGCTGCGGCTGAGGCCGACGGCGACGGCCCGATCCGTCTAGCCACCTACGACAACCCGGAGTGGCGCAAACGCCTGACCGAGTGGCACCAGGAGGTACTGCGAGCCCTCGGCTTCGACCCTGCACCGGTCACACTCGTCGCGCATCGGGCCGGCCGCGACCACACCGTTACCGTCGCGCTGCACACCGACGAGATCGTTGCGATCGACTGCGGCTGGACAGGCAACGCCGACGCGGCCCTCGACCCAAACGGTGCCGGACGCCTGCTGCATCCCCTGCACGTCAGCGGATCAGAAAAGTACGAGAGCGGCGCCGCGCTCGCGTCGTGGCTGTTCCAGAGCGAGATCGGCGGTCCCGGCGGCACCCACCCGCGTTTCGTCCTGCTGCTGCACGGCGGCGTGATCATCCTCGCCGATCGCGGCACCTGGGCCGAGGGGCGCTATCTTGCCGCGAACCTCGACACGGCGTTGGAACGCTACGACCGGACCCAGACCGGCGAACTGTCGACCATCGCCGCCCTGTTCAGCCGCGACATGCTGCGCCCCGGCGACAACGATCCGACCCGCCGTATCGACGTGCTGCTGAAGAACTCCAGCACCAACGCCGTCGGCGTCTCCAAGGAACTGCGGCACGGCCTGCAACGCTCCGTCGAGATCCTCGCCAACGAGGTTCTGCTCCGCATGGCGGAGCCGGGCAACAACGTACGCCCGGAGGACATCGAGAGCCCGAAGCTGCCGTTCGCCCGGGAGCTGACCCGCGAGTGCCTGCGATACCTCTACCGGGTCCTCTTCCTGCTCTACGCCGAGACCCGGCCCGAGCTGGGCATCCTGCCGACCGACGACGGCAGCTACGAGAGCGGCTACTCGATGGCCCGGCTGCGGGAGCTGTGCGCCCTCGACGAAGAGCTCGTCGAGGATGAGTCGAGAAACGGCTTCCATCTGTACGCGTCCCTCGACCTGCTGTTCAACAAGGTCAACTTCGGGCACCGGCAGTACGGCACCGAACCCGACGACGACCTCCCCGGCGATGACGAGGCGACCCGCAAGGAGAAGGCCGAACGCCGCAGCGAGGATCACGGACTGCGGTTCGAAGCGCTGCGCAGCACCCTGCTCGAACCGGGCGCCATCCGGCTGATCGGCACCCGCACCCTCGACCCGCGTAGCGACGAGGACGAAGATCCGCGCTGGCTCGACCTACGGCCCCGGAACGCCGCCCTGCACCAGGTGCTGCGCCTGCTCACCATGAAGCAGGGCAAAAAGGGCGAGCGCGGCGGCTTCGTCTCCTACCGTAACCTCGGCATCAACCAGCTCGGCGCCGTCTACGAGGGCCTGATGTCCTACACCGGCATCATCGCCGACGAGGAACTCTGCGAGGTCGCCCGCGAAGGGAACCCAGACGAGGGCTCCTGGCTGGTGCCCGCCCACCGCCAGCAGGACTACCCGGACGAGACGCTGGTCCGCTACAACGAGGCCGACGCCCGACACGGCCTGCGCGGCGTCAAGAAGTACGCGAAGGGCTCGTTCGTCTACCGGCTGTCCGGCCGTGAGCGTGAGACCTCCGCCTCGTACTACACGCCGGAGTCACTGACGAAGGTCACCGTCGAGCTGGCGCTCAAGGAGCGGCTCGACCAGGAACGCGACGCCGACGGCAATACGATCAAGACCCGAGCAGCAGAGCTGCTGTCGTACCGCCTCTGCGAACCAGCGCTCGGTTCCGGCGCGTTCCTGAACGAGGCTATCAACCAGGTCGCCGAGGAGTACCTGCGTCGGCGACAGGACGAGCTGGGGCGGTCCATCCCGTCAGGGCAGATGCTCACCGAGAAGCAGCGGGTCAAGGCCTACATCGCCCTGCACAACGCGTACGGCGTCGACCTCAACCCGACCGGCGTCGAGCTGGCCGAGGTCTCGCTGTGGCTCAATACCATGCACCCGGGCATGCTCGCGCCTTGGTTCGGCCTGCATCTGCGGCGCGGGAACTCGCTCATCGGCGCCCGGCGCGCGATCTACGCTGCCGACGACGTCTGCTCCACCGCCAAGGAGTGGCTCAAGGCCAAGGGAACCCTGGCCCCGACTCCGCTTCCGATGCGCGATGAGGACGGCAACCCTCAGCCGCTGCCGGCCGACGCGGTGCATCAATTCCTCCTGCCCACGCCGGGCTGGGCCGCTGTCGCCGGCAACACCGAGGCAAAACAGCTTTCTACCGACCAGAACAAGAAGCTCGCGGACTGGAAGAAGGGCATCCTCCAGCGGCCGACGCGGAACACCTCACATCTCAAGGCGGACGGCACCCCGAAACTGGTCACCCGCACCCAACAGCCGCAGCAGGAGAAGCCGTCCCAGTTCACCCGGCTCCGCGACGCCGCCCGGCGAGTCGAGTTCCTCTGGGCCGCGGTCGTCAAGCGGATGGACATGTCCGAGCAGAACATCGCCCGACGAATCCCGATCTGGGGAGCTGGGACGGACGAACCCGAGTACGGCTTCCTGCACCAGCAAGAGCGATCAACCCCCAAGGAGGACGTGCTCCGGGACCTCTTCGAGGCAGTCGACACCCCGTACTGGCGGCTGAAGCTGGTCATGGACGCCTGGTGTGCCCTCTGGTTCTGGCCGTCCGATCAGGCCGGGCTGCTCGACGGCACCGACGAGGAGTACGAGGTCCGTGGCAGCATCACACGCGACAGCCTGGCCAGCCTGATCGACACCACGGTTCCCGGCACTGAGCCACCAGCCGAACTGCCGCAGCAGGCGACATCCACTGCGGTTGCGCCCTCGGCGCCACCTGCCCGGCGCATGATCTCGCGGCCAATGACGCTCTTCCCCATGGACGGCGACCAGACGACCCTCGACGAACTTGGTTGGGGTCTGGAGCCCGAGCCAGTACCCGCAACGCAGCAGCCCCAGAAGAAGCCCGCGAAGGCCCCGAAGTCCTCGGCGCCGGCGCTCCGTCGAGTCATCCCCCTGAAGAACCTCGACGACTGGCTCGACTTCCTCGAAGCAGTCCTCGGCACCGCCGACGTCCCGCAGAACAGTTTCCTCGACGCGTACGACACGCTCGACAAGCTAAAGGATTTCGAGAAGTCCCTGTCCGGATTCTTGAACATGGACACCAAGCCGCCGGAAGACCGGTTCCCGTGGCTGCGGGTCGTCCGCGACATCGCCGACCGGCAGGGCTTCCTGCACTGGGAGCTGGAGTTCGCACTCATCTTCGCCGAACGAGGCGGCTTCGACCTCCAGGTCGGCAACCCGCCCTGGGTTCGGCCCCGCTGGGACTTCGACGCGGTGATGGCCGAGTACGAGCCCTGGTTCGAACTCGCCGACCGGCCATCCGAGTCCGACAAGGAACGCCGTCGCCGCGATCTACTCACGAAACCGCACATCAAGGCATTCGTCCTTGACGAACTGACCAACAACAGCGCGGCGGTGGCGCTTCTCGGGGCACCCCAGATGTATCCGCTGCTGGCTGGTACCCAGCCGGATCTCTACCGTGCCTTCATGTGCCAGATCTGGGCGCACATGTCGCGCCGAGGGACCGCTGGCATGCTGCATCCGGACACCCACTTCGCCGGCGAGAAGGAAGGGCCTCTGCGAGCCGCCGCGTATCACCGGCTCCGCATCCACGGCGACTTCGTCAACGCCGGTCAGCGCTTCTTCCCTGAGCCGGTTGGCCACACCGCTCATTTCGGCGTCCACATTTACGGCTACACCAAGCCGATCGAGTTCGCCCATCTCTCGTGGCTCGTGTCGGCTGACGCCCTGCGGCTCTCCGGCGATCACGACGGTTCCGGGGACGTTCCTGGCATCCGGTTCATGAATCGCGAGTTCGATGAACGACCCCACCGGAGCCGGGTCGTGACCGTGAACAAGGACGTTCTCGCGGTCTGGCGACGGGTACTCAACGAGGAGAGCCGGCCGCTCGACCAAGCACGGTTGCTGTTCCCTGTAAGCACCGCTGAGATCCCCGCAATCGAGGCGCTCGCCTCGTATCCGATTCGCCTCAGTGCGCTGAGTCCACAAATCTCCCCCGGATTTCACAGCTCTGGAGCCAAGAAGGCAAATCTGATCGACTACAACCGGGTGGATCCAAATACCGGACGGGAGTATCAGCCGAAGAGCTGGAGCGAGGTCGTCCTGAAAGGGACCCAGTTGGGCCTCGCCACTTCGGCATTTAAGCGCCACGACGCGAACAGCAACGATCCCTATGGCTTAAACATTGTTTGCCTGCCCATTGATTTCGTTCCTGACACTGAATACGTGCCAGTCCTTGGGCGGGAGGAAGCGTATCGCCAGGCTCATGATCAGTGGATCGATCACGCCGAACTGGCACGTCTTCGCTCGGACGACAAGGCGCAGGGCGACGCGCGGTCGCTAATCGCCGAAATTGAGGACATTCCGCAAGGTGACGTCGACCCAAGAAAGGTCGAGGCCATCCTCGAGCAGAGATCTCTTCGACCATATACCGATTTCATTCGCGTGGCATGGCGAGAAGTCATCTACTCCAACACTGAGCGAGGTCTTTACAATGCCATCGTGCCACCAGGCGCAGCCCATACGCACAGTGTTCGCAGTGCTTGGATCAACGACAGCTACACAACGGCACTACTTTCGGGGATGTGGTCCTCGATCCCTCTCGATTACTTCCTTCGAATCACGGGGACGAAGCACCTCGATGTCGGCCGAGCAGGCAGCCTTCCGGCGCCTTCGGCTGAACACCCCCTCGCCTCAGCGCTCCTCCTGAGAACACTTCGCCTCAACTGCCTTACGTCGGCCTACTCCAGCCTTTGGGAGGAGCTATTCGAGCCGGATTGGCCCTCGGCCGAAACGTGGGCCTGCGAATGGCCGGGCTTGGCGGCCTTGGCCGACGTGGAACCCAAGTGGCAGCCTAAGACACCATTGCGTAGCGAACGCGCCCGGCGAGCCGCGCTGGTTGAAGTCGACGCGCTGGTCGCGGTCTGGGTAGGGATGAGCGCCGACGCCTTAGTCGCCGCCTACCGCGGGCGTTTTCCTGCATTGCAGAAGTATGAAGCGGTGACATGGTTCGACGCAGACGGCTGGAAGCTTGCCGGTAACGCCCGGACAATCGGTCAGCGACAGACAAAGGCCACCTGGGCTCAGTTTGAGGCATACCAGAACGACAGGTCCGAGCCCAGGAAAGTTCCGCCGCCTGAGGGCTATACCCCGCCGTTCTACAAGGCGGATCGGGTAGCCGAGATGACGGCGGCGCACGCGGTGTTCCAGGCTCGATTGGATGCGGCGATTGCCCGCGGTGAGTGGGATCCGGTCACGCGGAAGGCGGCGAAGCAGTGAGGCCGACCCTGGAAGCGCGTGGGCTGAAGGAGAGCCTGTTGCAATACCTCTCGACCACGTACGCGCTGGCCGACGAGGGCGCCCGGGAGGCGCTGCACCGATTCCTCGGCAACGAGACGTCGGGGATGTTCCGTGGGCCGTTCCTGCGGATCAGGACTCCTTTCACCACGGCGACGCCTGGTTGGGAGCAGCATCTGGAGTGGCGGCGGGAGGGCTGGACGCCGTACGCCCATCAGGCTCGGGCCTTTGCCCGGTTGAGCTCGGCGAATGGTCACGTGCCGGAGCCGACGCTGGTCACCACGGGCACAGGCTCCGGTAAGACGGAGTCGTTCCTCTACCCGATCCTCGATCACTGTCGCCGGGAGCGGGCGGCCGGGCGGTCCGGGGTGAAGGCGTTGCTGCTGTACCCGATGAACGCGGTCGCCACCGACCAGGCGCAGCGGATCAACGAGCTGCTTCTCGGGCACCGCGACGAGATGGGCGCCCTGACGGCCGGTCTCTACATCGGTGACCGGGCCGCGATCCAGTACGAACGGGTCTACACCCGGCGGCAGGACATGCAGCTGACCCCGCCAGACATCCTGATCACCAACTACAAGATGCTCGACCTGCTCCTTCAGCGGGTCGACGACGCGCCGCTGTGGCAGGACGCGGACCTTCGCTACGTGGTGGTGGACGAGTTCCACACCTACGACGGCGCGCAGGGTACCGACGTCGCGATGCTGCTGCGCCGGCTCGCATCCGTCGTGGGCGCCGGCGAGGAGGGCCGCCCGCTGGGCCCGATCTGCCCGGTGGCCACCTCGGCGACGCTCGCCTCGGCGTCCGACGAGCGCGCCACCGAGGATCTGCTAAAGGTGGCGACAGCGGTGTTCGGCACCCCGTTCACCGCTGAGGCGATCGTCGGTGAGGATCGCCTCACCATCGACGAGTTCATCCCACTGCGCGATATCGGGGAGCTACCGGACGAGGACGTGATCCTGCCGACCCCGACGCCGGACGAGCTGCTCGCTCTGCCGGACCCAACCAGCGGCGACGATGCGCTCCTGCTGCTGGCGCATGCTGTGACCGGTATCGACGATCTGGATCAGATCGAGCTCGGAAGGCGACTCAAACGGCACCTATTCACCAAGGCGTTGCTCATCGCTCTTGAGGGCGATGTGAAGAGTGGCCCGGACGTGCTGCGGCTGATGTGGCGTGCCGGCGCGCAGAGCTGGTCGTCGGCGATCACTAAGCAGCCGGAGAAGGCCGCCGCGGCGCTGGCCAGGTTCGTGGCGCTGCTCTCGTACGCCCGTGATCCTCAGTCTCCGCCCGGCGAGCTCCGGCCGTTCGTGCATGTCGAGGTGCACCAGTGGGCTCGGGCGGTGACCCGGTTGCTGCGTGGGGTGTTGCCGTGGCCGAAGGCGGAGTTCCGGTGGGACGTCGCCGGGACCCGCGATCCCGGCACCGATCAGGGCGTGGTGACAGTACCCGTGACGACCGCGACCGCCGGGCAGGCCGCGAACCTGTTCCTGCCGGCGGTCTACTGTCGGGAGTGTGGTCGCTCCGGCTGGGCGGTCTTCTCGCCGGAGAGCGACGACTGGGACGTCCAGTTCGACAGCTACAAGATCCGCCGGGCCTCGACGGGGCAGGACAAGGTCCGGATCCGCTACCTGATCGCGGCCACCGACCGGGAGGCCGCCGAGGGCGCCGGCCGCAACACGATGCGCGACGCCGGCCAGCGTGTCGGAGCACCGTCGGCGGCACAGGGCCCTGGCGGGACGCTGATGGTGCTGGACGCCGTCCGGCAGCGGCTGCGGCTACCGGACCCCGGCTCCGACTACAACGACGAAGGGCAACCCGCGCTGACCGCACGGGACTCGACGTTCCTGCTGGTCAACCTTGGTTCGACGGCCAACACGGCCGCGGCGGAGGACTGGTGCCCGGCGTGCGGTGAGCGCAACGCCATCCGCTTCCTCGGCACCGGTGCGGCCGCTCTGGCCGCGGCGGCTATCACGCAGATGTTCACCGCTGGCGAGCTGGACAAGGAGGCGTTCGAGGACAAGACCCTCATGTTCAACGACTCGGTCCAGGACGCGGCGCACCGGGCCGGTTTCGTGGCGAACCGGTCGTACACCTTCTCGCTGCGGGCGTTGCTCGCCGCGCACCTGCGCCAGGAGTCCGCCACCGCTCTGAACGACCTGATCGCCGACGTGGTGTCTGCGACGACCGATCCGCAGACCCTCGCTGCGGTCGTACCTCCGGATCTGCATGGCCTGCTCGGTGTCGACCGCCTGCTGTCCGGCCGTGGGCGTGGTGGCGATATCGCAACCTGGCAGTTGATCGGGCAGCGGCTGGCGTTCGAGACGCTGATGGAGTTCGGGTTCCGCTCCCGCAACGGCCGCACGCTGGAGCTCACCCGCACCGCGGCGGCGCACATCCACCTCGCCGATCCGGCCGCCGTCACGGCGATGGTCAAGGAGGTCCACCTCGATCTGGGCCGGGATGGCCTGCCGATCATGGAGGCCGACGACGCCACCTACCTGGGTTTCGTCCGGGTATTTCTGGAACGGCTTCGCAGCCGCGGCGCTGTCTCGCACAAGTGGCTGAGCAAGTACATCGACGAGGCCGGGACGAGCCGGTACTTCATCTGGGGACAGCGTCCGCAGGGCATGCGAGCGTTCCCGAACCGGGTCGCGGCGCCGAAGTTCTTGCTCGCGGCGCCGAAGAACGGCAGTGACTTCGACGTGGCCTCCGGCCGGCTGTCCTGGTATGAGCGGTGGACGGGCCGCACCCTCGGCCTGTCGCGGGAGGTCATCCCGGAGTTCTGGTACCGGCTGCTGCCCGAGCTGACATCGGCTGGGCTGCTGTCCGTTCGTACCCCGAATGATTCCTCCGCCCGCATCTACGGCCTGCAACCAGGCAACATCGAAGCCCTGCTGCTGGACGACAGCCAGGTGCGGGAGGCTTTCGTACGTTGCCCGGTCTGTTTCTGGGAGCAGACGGTGCATCCGACGCTGCTCGACCAGTGGCACGGCCAGCGGTGCCCGGCCTATCGGTGCCGCACCGGCCGCTTAATCGCAGGCAACCGGCCGATGGAACTCGGGCGCCACCAGCGTGACCGTGACTACACCCAGGACTACTACCGCCGGCTCTACCGGCAGGCGGGCACCTATCAGGTGAACACCGCCGAACACACCGGCATGCTCACCCGGCAGCAGCGGGAACGGGTCGAGCAGGCGTTCAAGCAGGGCCGCAAGCCCGACGAGACGGGCGTAGTGGCGTTCAAGAACCCGAACGTCCTGTCCTGTACCCCGACGCTGGAGATGGGTATCGACATCGGGGACCTCTCCGCCGTGGTACTCGCCGCGCTGCCTCGCCGACCAGCGGGCTATGCCCAGCAGACCGGACGTGCCGGACGGCGTACCGGCAACGCGTTCCTGCTGACCATCGCCGACCGCTCTCGGCGTGACCTGTACTTCCTGGATCAGCCGAAGGAACTCATCGCCGGGACGATCGTGCCGCCGGGCTGTTACCTGTCCGCGGTGGAAATCCTGCGCCGGCAGTACCTCGCCCACCTTCTCGACCTGGCCGCGGCCGGACGCCTTGCCCGCGCTGACGGCGTTGTACTGCGGGCGCTGCCGGACCGGGTGAACGCGCTGTTCGGACTGTCCGGGTATCTCGTCGACCTGATCGAGGTCGCCGTCACCCAAGCTGCCGAACTCGTGGAGGGTTTCCTCCGGCTGTTTCCCCGCGACGACGGCGCTGACCTGTTGCCACGCGGTGTCACCGAAGATGCACGTAACGATCTTATCGAGTACGCGTCACACGGCCTGCGGGCGGCGCTGGAGGAAGCCGAGCGGGAGTGGCGGCGCCAGGACGAAGGGTTGCGGGCCCGGATCCGGACGATCAGCGAGGCGTACGACGAGCTGCACGACTCCGACCCTGACGAGGCGGACGAGAAGGCGATGCTGGATGCCGAGCGACGGGCGCTCGGCAAACGGCTGATGGACCTCGGGAACACCACGGCGCAGGGTGCGTTGTGCGATCTTGGCCTGCTGCCCAACTACGCCCTGGTCGATACGGTCACCACACTCAACGCCACGCTGTACGGGCCGGACGGTGTGAGCCCGAAGGACGGCAAGACGCCCCGCTACAAGTCGAAGCCGGTGAGCTACCAGCGGCCCCGCCGATACGCCCTGGAGGAGTTCGCCCCCGGCAACACCTTCTACGTCAACGGCTACCGCCACCAGATCACCGGCATCGACATCATCACGTCTGGCCGGCCCGAGTGGCATCACTGGCGCGTCTGCCCGGGCTGCGGATACATCCGCACAGAAGACGCTGTGCACGACCGGTCTGCCTGCCCCCGCTGCGACAGCACCTACATCGCCGACGACGGCTGCCTCTTCCAGGTCGTCGAACCGTCGACCGTGACTTCGCGTGACCTGCGGGAAGACGCCCGGATCCGGGACGATAAGGACGAACGCGACCGTCGCTTCTACACGGTCGTCGACGCGGTCGACTTCCCCGACGACGAGATCGCCCCCGGTTCGTGGCGGCACACCCACCAGACGTTCGGCGTCGACTACTGCCGGCGCGCGATGATCCGGCGCATCAACGTCGGGCCGGCCCGCTATGACGCGCCGCCGCGGGACGACTTCGCCGGGCACACCGTACGGATCAATCCGTTCCACGTCTGCACGGGATGTGGGGCAACGAGCGCGGACGGCCAGCCGGTTTTCAATCTCGAATCGGACGCTCTCACCTCCTCCCAGGCGCGTAACCCGCAGCTGAAGAATCACCGCCCGTGGTGCCCGCTGCGCCGGGGCAAGCCGGACAACATCACGCAGGAGAAGGTCCTGCTCGCCCACCAGTTGCGGACAGAGGCGCTGCGCATCCTGCTTCCGGCCGCGGCTGCCGACGTCGACACCCGGGTGCACTCCTTCCGGGCCGCGCTGCGGATGGGCGTGGACCTGCACTTCGGCGGCGACCCGCAGCACCTGGACACCACCGTCGCCTCTATGCCGGACCAGGCGAGCGGAGAACGCCGCTGGTTCCTGGTCCTCTACGACCGGCTCCCAGGAGGCACCGGCTACCTGGACCGGCTCACTAAGGCCGAAGACTTCCAGAAGGTGCTCTTGAAGGCACACACCGCGCTGCTCGGCTGTAAGTGCAAGGACGAGCAGCGCCGGGCCTGCCATCGCTGCCTGCACCGGTACACCCCTGAACCGCAGCAGGACCTTGTCTCCCGCAACACCGCGCTCCGGATGATCAGCTCACTGCTCTTCGACGACGACGGGTGGAAGACCGAACCGGTCGCCAACACCCGGAAGATCGGACTGGACGGCCAGCTCGAATCCGACCTCGAACAGCGCTTCCTCGACCTGCTGCGCGGCTGGGTGTCGGTTACCGACGACGTATCGCTCGACGAGGACGGCCACGCCAGCGGGCACCTGCGCTTTGCCCGCGGCACCGACCTAGTCCACTGGCGGATGACTGCCCAGCAGCAACTGCGCCGGACCAGGACCGACTTCACCTTCAACCGGGTAGACGGTCCCAGCCAGAGTGTCACCGTCTACCTGGAGGGCTTCCGGTTCCACGCCACCCCTGAGCACAACCGCATCGCGTCGGACGCCCGGCAGCGGACCGCCCTGCGCGCCGAGGGCCACCGCGTCTTCCAGGTCACCTGGTCCGACATTGAGCTGTTTGAGCAGCGGCCGACCTCCACCCGGCCGGTCTGGCCGCCGTACTCAGGAACGGCGCAGGAGCAGGCCAAAGATGCCTTCGAGGAGTTCGACGGCAACCGGGCCCAGCTGACCGGCATGATCTACACCAACCCGGTGAACTCCCTGATCGCCTACCTGCGAGACCCCGACGAGCGACGGTGGGCGTCAGCGGCGGGTGCCATGGTGACCGGGCTGCTGGCCGAGCCAGGAACCGCTCTACTAACGGCGACGACCGATCGCCGGGAACTGGCCCGGACGCTCCGCGCCGAACTCAACGGGATCACCGCTGGCCAGCCCGAACAGCCCCCGCCTGTCGGGGACCCGGACGCCACGCTGCACGCTTTTCGGGCGCACGATCAGTGCGGGCTGCCGATCATCGTCACCCTCGACGCCAACGATCCGGACCACCCGCGCTGGACGGCGCTCGCGGCTCTCGACGACCGTGACGCCGCACTCACCGGCGATGGCCACTGGCGGCGCTGGCGCTCGTGGCTCTACTGGACCAACCTCACCCAGTTCCTCGCGTACGCCGGCGGTGACGGAGTCCAGCTCGCCTACAGCACCGCCGCCGAACTCGACCTCGACACCCTCGCCGTCTGCGGCGGCGTCGGTGAACTCGACTCGCTGAACGGCCCGCCGCCGAAGCCGACGGCCAGCTTCGACGAACGCGCTGCGGCGACGTCCGGACCGCGGGACCAGCAGTGGGACGACGAGATTCTGCAAATCCTCGACGATGAGCTGGAACACGGCGGTGACCTCGGTATTCTCGCCCGCAGGCTGGCCGACCGGGGTAAACGCGCACCCGTGTTCGGCTACGAACTCGGCGCCGGCCGCTGGCAGGTCGACTTCGCCTGGCTCCTGCCGAACTTCAAGATCGCAGTAGTGGCCCTGCACGGTGATGACACCGACGCACGGCACCGGGACGAGGCATACGCCGAGGAAGGCTGGACGATGCGAACCGCGGCCGAGTGGCTTCAACACCTCGACGAACTCGAAGACCTGCTGCCCGACATGGAAGACTCCGAGTCATGACCGCGCGACTCAGCCTGCACTACAAGGCCGAGGAAGAGCTTTACAAGCTCGACCGGACGGTTAAGGGACTGTTCTACGACTTCTGCCACCGGTTTCGAAAAAACCCGGACCAGCCTGGCTTGGACCTGAAGAAGCTTAAGGGCGACTCTCGCATCCACCGCGCCAAGATCAACCAGTCGTACCGGGCGCTACTCATCCCGGTCGAGACCGACGAGCGTGGCCGCCAGCACTGGCTGATCATCGCGGTCCGGCACCGCAAGGACGTGTACGACGAACTCCAGGTCGCGGTCAACCGAGTCACCGGAGAGCTCGAGTTCGTCGACCTCGCAGTGATGGGCGACAGCTCCCTGCGTCGTGCAGGGATCACGCTCACCCCGGCCGAGCCCGATGATGTAGCTCCGACGCCGGCTCCCAGCCCAGAGCCCGATCAGGTCCCAGACCGGCCGCCCCTACTCGGCGCTTACACCACCGACCAGCTCCGCGACCTCGGCGTTGCCGAGCAGCTCATCGACTTGGCCTTGGCTGTCACCAATGACGAGGAACTGGACCGACTCGTCTCGGGTGCACCACTGCTGACCAAGGACGTGCTCTACGGACTCGCGGCAGGAATGAGCATCGACTCAGTGCTCGAAGAGGTGACCCGGCCGGTCAAACTGCCAACCTTGCCGGACCTCGCCGACATCTCCACCGCCGTCAGCCGTACCAATGTCTCGTCGATCGACGACGACGTGCAGGCGGCCCTGGACGAGGGCAGTTTCCGTAGCTGGAAACACTACTTGCACCCGACCCAGGCCAAGACCGCTCGGCGTGAATACACCGGTCCGGCCCGGGTGTCCGGCGGTCCGGGCACCGGCAAGACCGTCGTCGCGCTGCACCGGGTCAAGCATCTCGCCGAGCAGTTGACCGAGGACGGTGCGCAGATCCTGCTCACAACCTTCACCGCCAACCTCGCCGCCGACCTGCGGCTCCGCCTCACTTCTCTGATAAGCAAACCGGAGCTGTTAGCGAGGGTCGACGTCATGCACATCGACCAGCTCGCCGCCCGCGTCATCGGCGAGAACACCGACCAGCGCAACCGCCGCAAGCGCATCAGCGATCAGGCGGCTATGACCGAAATGCGGCATCTCCTCCTCGAACTCGACGAACAGCGCTGGGAGGCCGACTTTCTCCTCGACGAATGGGAGCAGGTTATTCTCGGCCAGGCGCTGAGAAGCCGGTCGGACTACTTCAGCGCGCGGCGCGGCGGGCGTGGCCGCGCACTCACCCGCCCAGAACGCAGCCAGATCTGGAAGCTCATCGAGCAGTTCGCCGCTCGCCTCGACAAGCTCGGCGCCGAGACCTGGGGCCAGGCCGCCGAACGCGCCGCCCGCTTCGAGATCGAACACGCTGCCGCAGCAGTGCGGTACCGGAACTCACCTCCGACGGCTGATGACAGCTCCGGCTCTCGGCCTCCCGCGTACCGCTACCGGCACGTCGTAGTAGACGAAGCCCAAGACCTGCGCGCCGCTCACTGGAAGATGTTGCGCGCCATGGTTGAGCCAGGCCCGAATGACCTCTTCATCGCCGGCGACACCCACCAGCGGATCTATGACCACCAGGTCTCCCTGGGTGCTCTGGGCATCAACATTCGGGGCCGCTCACGTCGGTTGACACTCAGCTACCGCACCACCCGCGAGATCCTGGAACACGCCCTCCGGATCGCCGAGGGCAACAAAACCGTCTACGACGATCTCGACGACGGCATCGAGAACCTCTCCGGATACCGGTCTGTCCTGCATGGCCCCACACCGACCTTCATCGGATATCAGAACTGGCCGGACGAACTGGCCGGCGTCGGCACCCTGCTACAGGGATGGTGCGACGAAATCTCGACCGACAACAGTGGCGCCCGCCAAGACCCGTCCGGCCACGTCGCGGTCGCGGTCGCGGATCACGAACAGCTGACCCAGGTCATCGAGTACCTGGAGACACAGGGCGGCCTGACCTGCGCCGAGCTCACCAAAGACGGACCGCGCGGCGACGGAGAGATTCACGTGGGGACTATGCACCGGTTCAAGGGTCTTGAGTACCAGCGGCTGGCAATCATCGGGGTGCGCAAGGGTGCGATCCCACGTCCCTACATCGAGCGCTACCGCCGGTCCGAACCGCAGAGGTATGAGCTCGAGCAACGCAAGGCCCGGTCGCTGCTCTTCGTCGCCGCGACCCGTGCCCGAGACGTACTAGCCATCACTTGGCACGGTGCACCCAGCCCTTTGTTGGATCCAGTGGTCAACGGCTGAGACCGCCCTGATGCGACTGCTCGGTTCGGGCTGCGCCGTTCCCTCGCCTGTCTCAGCTACTGGCGGTTGCCGCGCTGGCACCGTCTGGTCCGGTGGTCGCGGTACGAGGGCGCTTGATGCCGATCAGTACGTCCTTGCCGAGGTGCTCTTTGATCAGGTAGGTGAGGCGGTTGCCGTCGATGAGTTCGATCCGCCCGTGTTCGCGGGCCTTCTGCCACGAACGTGGTGTGAACCATGAGGTGGTGACGAGGATGCCGTGTCCGGCCTTCTTCTCTTCGATGGCGCCGGCGAGTTCACGGATGTGGCTGACGCCCACGGCATCCTTGTAGCGTTTGGCCTGCACGATGCTCAGCCGGCCGAGCAAAGCCGAGCGATTGACGACGACGGCGTCGACTCCGTCGTCGTAGTTCTGTTCGGTGGTCCAGCTTTCTACGCCCATCGCCTCGAAGATCTGCCGGACCAGGTGTTCGAACTCGGTGGGGCTCATCTTCATCAGGTCGGGGCGTGAGTCGAGCGTGGAGACGGCATCCATGCCGTCGACGAAGGAGAACTTGGTCAGGTCGAAGTCCAGGATCGGAGTGATCGGCTCCAGCTCGTACGGGTGCGGCGAGACGAGGGCGTTGAGGTGGCGCAGGCACACCTCGGGGCGGACCTGGGCGAGGACGAGTTGGGCGAACAACTCACGTTCGACGTTGAGGCTGATCAGGCAGGGGTATTCGCGCTGGCCGGTTCCGGGGTTGATCGCGTCGACGTGGCCGTTGAACCCGATGCTGGCAAGCTGCGGATCCGCTTCGAACAGGTTGTGCAACGTCAGGAGCGCTACCTGGGCGACGAGCGATCGGTACAGCTCGCTGGTCTCCTTCGTGGGTCGTGGGACCGGTTGGATCTCGTCGCGGATCTGGACGTACTTGTAACCACGCACGGTGGGTACAGCGTCGCGCCCGGGGAGCTGCATGCGTACGACGATCTGCGCCTGATGGGGACTGAAGGTGATCTCCGCGCGCCGGGGGAAGTCTTCTGGCAGGGGTACCTGGTTGAGGGCGAGCCCGAGGACCGACTCGACGGTCTTTCGGTCTCGGGCGCGGTAGCTGGTGATCAGTTGCTCGACGTGTCGGTTGTGCTCCTCAACCTCCGCCAGATGTTGCCGGACCCGCTCGTCATGATTGCTGCGTGCCGCGTCGAGCCGCCGCCGCCGGTAGGCATCGGCGGCCTGCCATGCCTGCATGGCCTGCTGATGGGCGGCGCGGGCTTGGGCGAGCTGCTGCTGGTAGCGGCTCTGCCCGCCGAGGAGCCGGCTGACCATACCGGGTTGCGGCGGCTCGAACTGCCCCCAGGCCGGTTGGGCGGCAACCGCGGCGAGGTCGCCCGGGTTGAAGGGCTGCTGCGAGGGCTGGCGTTTAAGCGAGGTCAGGTCGATTCGAGCGGTGTGGTGTAGGCCAGAGGTGAGGATCGCCTGCAGCTGCCGTGCCCGGTTCTCGACTTGGGTAGTCCGCAGTTCGGTCTCGCGCTTCTGGTCGGCGATGTGCTGGTCTCGTTTTGCCCGATCAGCGGCCTTGGCCGCAGCTGCGGTGGCGTGCTGCTGCCGCTCGAGTTCTCGTGCCTGTTGGCGTTGCCAGCGTTCCGACTCGTTCGGCGAGGGAGACCTACGCGCCATCCAGTTGCCTCCGGTGAAGATCTCGGGCTGCTGTTTCAGCGCGGCCAGGCTATCGCTGGGGATCGGCCTCGTCTAGCCGTGCGTAGCCGAATCATTACCTGAAGCGTTGGAGCGTCGTGCTGCCTTTGGCCCCGCTCTGTGGACGCCGCGACTTGAGGTTGTGTGTTGCGCAGGGCCACGGCGGTCCTTCTTGGCCGGTGCGACGCCTTCGACGTCGACCTGTGGACCATGCGGGACGTCATCACCGCAGCGCAATCCGCCACCGAGCCAGCCGCCCGCATCGCCGCTCTACGGCGCGCAGCCGACGTCTACCGCGGGCCGATCGCCGACCACGCCGGATACCTGTGGCTCGCACCGCACCGCGACACCGTGATGCGCGAGTTCGTGACTGCGGCCTTGACACTCGCCGAGGCACTCGCGGACCGGCTCGCCGAAGCCAGGAGTGCGCTTCAGGCCGCCGCGCTACATCACCCCGACGATGAGCGCCTCGCCGCTGCGCTTCTGGCAACCCGCCGTCAACCGGACTGAACGCCCGCCCGGATGGGACCGCAGCACCGAAGCGACGAGAACTCTCCCGCACTAATAAACCGGCTCCTGTCAGATTCTGCGAACTCCTCAATTTCTTGATCTTGCAAGATTCAGCTGAAAGTCTGATGGATGAAAAGCACAAGATGGATCAAATAGAAATTTTTAGGAGAGGCCGTTCCACGGGTTGTCAACACCTTCAAGAGCCATCCCCGCGTCCTCAGGCTTGACCGCCGCGAGGCGCCGGACATGACGCTCGGACACGCCGGCGGCCAGAGCCAGCTCCGCAACGCTGGCCTGGGGACGTTCGGCCTGCAGCCGTGCGACGACATCTGCCGTCCGCTCCGCGCGTCCAGTCATACGCTTGCGTCGCCCGGTTCGACGCAGAGGCGGCGGTACCTGACTCGTCGCCGGACCGTCGGCGGCCCCAGCCAGCTGCGCCTGGCTCGCCTCAGGCACAACGTCCGACGGATGAGACTCCAGCGGTGGAGACGCAGCGTCGCAGGCAAGCGGCTGGGCGGTGTCTGACGTTCGAAGGTCGTTGCCCGAGGCCGGTTGCGCTCTGGTCAGCATTTCCACGACCAGCAGCAGCGCCACTGCTGGCCACGCCGCCACGATCCGCGCGCCGAGGCTGGGCTCGGCGGCGGCGATGTTCGCCGCGACGCTGGCCGCCACCCCGACCGCGAAAGCCGTACGGGCCGACCAGCGCACCCTCCGGCCGGCGCGTTTGTCCTCGACCATTGCCGCCGACGCGACGACCAGCATCCCGTCGACCGACAGCGGCAGCACATACGCCACCTCGGGACGCTCCCCGAACCTCAACGCCACGGCGACCATGTGACTCCACGACGACCAGGCAGCAATACCGGCCACCGCCACCGTGCTCACGTCTCGGGCAAGCCGGGTTGGCGTCACCAAATCACCTCCAGCCCGAGCCGTCGCTCGATGGCCAGAACCTCGGCGGGGTCCACGGACGGACGTCCGCCGATGTCCAGCCGCGTCTGGACATCGGCCCATCGCCGCCACCGCCGGACGACGTCGCTCGCGGCGAGACCGGTCGCATTCGCGATGTCCGTGAGGTCCGCGCCCGCCCGTAGAGCGGAGTGGATCGTCGAGGGTTGCCAGCGACTCCACCGGGACACCATCGCAGCGGACAACGCCAACTCCGCCAGGACGCCACCGAGTCCATTCTCCGGCGCCCGAGCGACGGCATGGTCATGAAGATCGAGAAGGAGTTGGAACGGGTTGATCTCTTCTGCATCGGCGAACCGCACCGGCGGTTCGGTCGGTCGGGTCGGGTTCATCGGGCACCGCGCGATGCTGGTGAGCTGGGCAAACTCAGTGGTAGCGGGTCACCGGCGATCGTGGCGGTGTGGTTCGCATGGTGGTACCTCCGGCCCACCAGCACCTTCCCCGAGTGATCTCGCCGCAGTCGAAGGTCAGTTGCTGGTACAGCGGCGGAAGCCGCCGGCCGGGGCGATCTCGCTGTGATCATCGTGATGACTCAGGGGCATCACGATGACTCAGGGACATCACGCACTTTGCTGCGAACGCCGCCAGTCAACCTTCGGAGCCAGCGGCGGCCCTGGGGTGGGCCTCCGGGAGGTGTTCCATCAGCTTCGTGAGCGCGCCGTTGGCGAAGGTCGCGCCGAGCGCCGACCCGGCCCCGATGGTCCAGCCCACCGGCCCGAGCGGGGTGCAGCCGAAGAACTGGCTCACCCCCGGGGTCTGCACCACTACGACCAGCACGCCCAGCGACGCCGCCGTGGAGGCCAGCACGGCCGGGCTGGTGCCGCCGGCCAGGATGGTCTGCCCGAGTTGGGTGCCGACCAGGGAGACCAGGGCGACAGTGCCGGCCCGCTGCCGGCGTCCGGTGTAGCGGGCCAACGTCCAGCCCGCTGTGGCGCCCAGCGTGGTGGCCGCCGCCCGCAGCCCGATCTCCCTGGTGAGGCTCTCGCCGAGCGCCGTGTCCGGGCCGTCCCGGAGCAGCGCGTCGGTACGGTCCGACGCGGGTGGCCGGACCGCGATGGCCAGCGCCGGCGCCAGGTCGGTGAGCAGGTTGACCAGCAGCAGTTGTCGTCCGGTGAGCGCGGAGCGTCCGGTCGCCGCGGCGGTGAGCACACTGAACGCGATCTCGCCGAGGTTGCCGCCGACCAGGATGCTCAGCGCGTGCCGCACCGACGACCACATCGCCCGTCCCTCGATGAGGGTGGCGATGATGGTTTCCAGCCGGTCGTCGGTGACCACCAGGTCGGCTGCGGCGCGGGCGGCCGGGGTGCCCCGTTGGCCGAGGGCGATGCCGACGTCGGCCAGCCGGATCGCCGGTGCGTCGTTGGCACCGTCGCCGGTCATCGCCACGGTCCGCCCGCACTTCTGCAACGCCTGGATGATCCGCACCTTGTGCGCCGGGGTGCAGCGGGCCACCACGTCCGTGTTGGCCAACCGCTCGGCGAGCGCGTCGTCGTCCAGTTGGTCGAGTTCGGCGGCGGCGACCACCCGCTGTTCGTCGTGCTCGCTGATGGTGGCGGCGATCGCCTCGGCGGTGGCCGGATGATCACCAGTGATCATGATGGTGTGCACGCCGGCCTGCCGGATCCGGCGTACCGCCGGGGCGGCGCTCTTCCGGACACCGTCCGCGAGGGCCAGGAAACCCACGAAGGTCAGCCCTCGGACGTCGGAGTCGGTCACCTTCGGGTCGTTCACCGGGCACTCCGCGACGGCCAGGATCCGGTTTCCCGCCCCGGCCCGGTCGGCGAGCATCCGCTCCAGCTCCGCGCGGCCGGCGTCGTCCAGCGGCTCCTGACGACCGTCGGTGCGTCGGGACGAACAGCGCGGCAGCACCGTCTCCGGAGCACCCTTGACGCTCAACAGCAGGTGACCGTCGGTCTGCCCGATGCTCGCGTGGTAGCCGCGGGACGGTTCGAACGGCAGCCCTCCGGCGGCCCGCCAACCGGCGGCACCGGTCTGCTCCACCACCCCGGCCTCGCCGGCGCCCCGCCGGACCGCCCGGTCGGTCTGCAACGCCAACTCCTCCGGGCTCTTCGCGGCGGGGGTGGCCCGCAGCGCAGCGGCCAGCGTCATCCGGAGCCGTTCGTCCAACCGGTCCAGCGGGGCGTACCGGTCGCCGACGCCGTCGCCGACCCCGGCGAGCAGCAGCTTGCCCTCGGTGAGGGTGCCGGTCTTGTCGAAGCAGAGCACGTCCACCCGGCCGAGCGCCTCGATGGTGCGCGGGTTGCGCACCAACGCGCCGTGCTCGGCCAGCCGCCGGGCCGCGGCCAGTTGCGCCGCGCTGACCAGGAACGGCAGCCCCTCCGGCACCGACGCCACGGCGAGGTTCGCGGCGGTCGCCGCCGTTTCGGCCAGGGGTACGCCTCGAAGCAGGCCCGCGCCGGCCACCGCCACCGCCGAACCGGCCGCCAACGGGATGGCGGCGCTGGTCAACGAGCCGAGCCGAGCCTCCACCCCACTGGTGGGGGGTGCCTGCCGCACCAGTGCCAGGCTGCGCCCGGCCTCGGTGTCGTTGCCGGTCGCCACGACGACGGCGGTGCCGTGCCCGGCCGCAACGGTGGTGCCCTCGTAGAGCATCGAGTGTCGGTCGGCGATGGCGGCGGCGACCACCGGCCGGTTGGACTTGGCGACCGGCAGCGACTCACCGGTCAGCGACGACTCGTCGGCCTCCAGGCCCACCGACTCGAGCACCCGGCAGTCGGCGGGCACCGAGTCGCCCGGTTCGAGGGCGATGACGTCCCCGAGGACCAGGTCTTCGGCGGCGAGAACCTGCTCGGCACCGTCCCGGCGGACCCGGGCGGTCACCGCCGACCGCGACAGCAGCTCCGCCAGCGACCTCTCCGTGTTGCGCTCGTGCACCGCCCCGATCAGGGCGGACCCACCGACCACGCTGCCCACCAGCGCCGCGTCGACAAGCGAGCCGAACGACGCGGAGAGCACCGCCCCGGCGGCCAGCACCGGCGTGAGCGGGTTGGACAACTCGTCCACGAAGGCACGCAGCAGCCCACCACTTCCGGGCGCGGCGCCGTTGCCATCGGAACCGTGGCGTCGGCGCTGCGCCTCGGCGCTGGCCAGACCGTCCGGGGTGGAGCGCAGATGGTCGAGCACGGTGCCGACCGGCATCAGGTGCCAGGCGGTTGCCACCGGCGCCGGGGTGTCCGACTGGTCGTGCAACCGGCGTGCCTGCCAGACCCCGTTGGCGAAGGCCAGCCCGGCCGCACCGTTGACCGCGACGAGGGCCCGGTGCGGCAGCTGGGCCGGTGGGGCGGTGAATGCGCCAAGCGCCCCGAGGCCGGTACCGGCCATGGCCAGCCGGATGTTCTGCTGGGCCATGTGTCGGGCCACCCCGGTCGCCTCGATCACCAGCGCCACCACCCGCAGGTCGGCGCCGACCAGCAGGTGCGCCCCCCACGGCGGCAGGTCCTCCGGCGCGGCGAACCCGAGGCCGCAGTCGGACGCGCCGAGGGCCTTCCGGTCCGCCGAAACCAGCATCACCACCGCGCCGTCGCGCTGCAACGCGCGTACCGACTCGGCCAACTGGTCACCGCCGGGGAGTATCGCGTCGGCGAACCCGTAGCGCTGCTCGTCGTCGCCGGCGACGACCAGCCGCAGGCCGGCATGTCGGGCGGCGGCGGGGAGGCCGTCGACGCCGGGCGCGGGTTCCGGCTCGACCCGCAACAGGGCGGCGAGCCGGTCGCCGTGGGCGAGGCCGAGGAGTTGGCCGCCGGCGGAGCGCAGCCGGGCCGCGTCCGGAATGGCGTCCGGGTCGTTCGCAGGCATCCGGTCCAGCGGCCCGAGCCGCCAGCCGTCCGCCGTACGGGAAGCGGCCGGGTCGTCCGGGTCGAACAACGCGAAGGCCCGCTCGGCCACCTGGTCGACGTCCGCGTCGGGCGCCGGCGCCAGATCGGCCAGTACGCCCCGGTCCGAGCCGAGCACCGCGGCGTCGAGCACCAGCGTGTCGATCCGGTCCAGTTCGCGCAGCACACTCCGGTCCATCGCGATCACACCACGCCGGGCCAGCATCCGGCCGAGCTGGGCCGCGTACCCCTCGCGACCGCTGCCCGGTGCCTTCGGCAGCGCGGACAGGCCCAGCGCGATGGCCCGCTTCGGCCCGGCGAACGGCACCGCCGCCGCACCGGCGGCAGTGCCCGCGGCGAGCATGCGGCTGATGTACCGCTCGACCGGGCCGTCCGGCTTCGGCCGCGGACGTTCGACCACCGGCCAGCGGGCGGTGGCCCGTTCCGCGTCGCCGGTCAGCCGCGGCTCGGCCTTCTCCCAGGCGGAGAGTTGGGCCCGATCCTCACCCCACTGCACGATCCGCTGCGCGCCGTCCAGGACGATCCCCGTCCAGCGGCCGGTCAAGCCCTGCACCACCGCCTCAGCCAGCGGAAACAGGACGTCGGCGCGCGGGTCGGAGCGCAGCCGCTTGCCGATGAACTGGTGCAGCTTCGGCTGAAGATCCACTGCGGAGAGCAGGCCGGCCACCTCACCGGGCAGCGGCGCGAACGGCAGGATCCGGGTGGCCGCCGAGATGGTCAGGCCCAGCGCGTCCGAGGCGAGCGCGCCGAGAGTGCGCGGGGTGCGCGGCCCTTCCTCCGGTGGGTGCGGCGGTGGGATCTCCGGGTCGGGCTCGTGGTCGCAGGTCCGCTCGATCCGGTCGATCGTGGCGATCAGGTCGCGCAACGTCGGCTCGGGGTCCTGGACGGCGACCACCACCCGACCGGAGGGTGCGTTGACCCGGGCCCAGACCACGCCGGGCATCCGCTCCAGCGCGCCCTCCACCTGCCGGGCCAGCCGGTTTCCGCCGTCCTGACACACACCGTGCACCTCGATGTGGTGTCGGCCCGGCCGGGACCAGACCCGACGCCGCGTCAGCCCGGCCGTCCGGGCCAGCCGGGTCGCGGCCGAGCTGACCGACCGGGACGCCTCGCCGACCAGGTGCGGCACGCCGAAGGAGGGCAGGATGCGGCCGGCAGCGCGACCCGCCGCCGTCATCGAGGCGTACGGCTGGACGGGCGCCGGCCCGGCTCCCTGTTGCCGCTCGTCCTGACCTTCGCCATGTCGTCCTCCCACCGCACTCACGTCCGGCGGCCTGGCTTCCCGACCTGCCATCCGTTATGCCCCCTGAGCGGCGGAATTTTCCGCCGTCGCTCGGCGCATGGACGGGGTGGGCCGTGGAATCCGACGACCATCACCGGACATGGGGAGGCCGGCATGAGCACGCTGACGCGACATCTGAACGGTTCTCGGGAGAACGTCACGATGTACAGCCGGCGGGTGCACCTGCCGATGCTGGGTGAGGTGGCGGTGCCGCCGCCGGACAAGGTCGTCTACTACGCCGGGCTCGGAGTGCTCGCCGCGCTACAGGTCATCGAGTGGCCGATCGCCGTGGTGATCACCGCTGGTCACCTGCTGGCAGACCAGCATTTTTCCGGTCTGGTGCGCGGTGTCGGGGAGGCGCTGCAGGACGCCTGACGAGAGCCGGGTCACCGTACGGTTGACATGAATCCTGGTTGAAGTCGCATGCTCGGTCGATGCCGAGCACAACCGTCACCGCCGCACCCGCCGCATCCGGACTCTTCGCACCCCGGCTGCGAGCGATGACGGTGGGCAGCGTCGCGTTGATCTCACTCCTCGCGTTCGAGGCGTTGGCGGTCGGTACGGCGATGCCGACCGTCGCGCGCAGCCTGGACGGGCTGGCGCTCTACGGGATCGCGTTCGGTGGCCCGTTCGCCACCGGTGTGCTGGCCATGGTGGTCTCCGGGATCTGGTGCGACGCCCGGGGTCCTCGGGGGCCGATGTGGCACGGCGTCGCCTGGTTCGTGGTCGGGTTGCTGATCGCCGGGACCGCCCCCGTGATGAGCGCGCTGGTCATCGGGCGGGTCGTCCAGGGCTTCGGCTCCGGGCTGCTCTCGGTGGCGCTCTACGTGATCGTCGCGCAGGCGTACCCGCAGGAGCTGCATCGGCGGATCTTCGCGGCTTTCGCGGCGGCGTGGGTCGTACCGTCGCTGGTCGGGCCGGCTGTTGCCGGCCTGATCGTGCAGTACCTGGGCTGGCGGTGGGTCTTCCTGGCGGTGCCGGCGGTGGCCGTGCCGGCGGTGCTGCTGATCCATCCCGGCCTGCGGTCCCTGGGCCGGAGTGCGGCAACGAGCCCGCCGACGGGTGCCGCGGCACGGATCGGCTGGGCGTGCGGGGCCGCGGTGAGCGCCGCACTGCTGCACATCGGGGGACAGCAGCGCGGCGCCACCGCAGTGGTGCTTGTCGCGTTCGCCGTGGTCGGCCTGTTGGTCTGTGCCCCGCGCCTGCTGCCGGCGGGGTTCCTCCGGGCCGCGCGAGGGTTGCCCACCGTGGTGGGGCTGCGTGGTCTGGCGTCGGCGGCCTTCGTCGGCGCCGAGGTGGTCATCCCGTTGATGCTCTCCCGGGAACGGGGCCTCTCGCCGACCGCGGCCGGGCTGGTCCTCACGGTCGGCGCGCTGGCGTGGTCGGCGGGCTCGTGGTTGCAGGGCCGGATTCCGGTGCCGGCGTCGCGGGCCAGCCTGCCGCGCGCCGGGTTGAGCTGCATCACCGTCGGCACCGCCATTGTGGCGCTGGCCGTCCGGCCTGAGCTGCCGGTGGCCGTCGCCGTGCTCGGTTGGGCGGTTGCCGGTCTGGGCATGGGGCTGCTCTATCCGTCGTTGTCGGTGCTCACCCTGGAGCTGTCCGCGCCGGGTGAGCAGGGCCGCAACAGCTCGTCACTGCAACTGAGCGACTCTCTCTTCGCGGCGACAGTGCTCGCGCTGACCGGGGCCGTGTTGGCAGCGGGAAGTGCGCCGGGCCCGGCCAGTTACACGACGACGCTCGTGGTGACCGCGGGGTTGGCGCTGCTCGGGGCGCTGCTTGCCGGCCGGGTCGTGGTGGGCCCAGGCGTGCGACAGGCCGGGTGATCCGCGGATTCGGCCGCGTCCCACCTGCTCGTGCCGGAAGGATGGCGGGCGATGAACCTCCTGACCATCCTGCCGCTGGCCGTGGTCATGGTCGCCGGGACGCAGTTGGTGGTGGCGGTCTTCCTGGCCTCGTCGGACCGGCCCCGGGCGGCGTCGCTGGGCTTCCTCGCCGGGGCGGGGCTGGTGGTCGCCGCCGGGGTGACGGTGGCCTGGTTGTTCACCCGCCTGGTGGGCGGAGTGGCCGCCGACGCCAGCGCCGTCGCCGGAAAGGTCGATCGCGGTCCCGTCATCGACCTGGTGGTGCTGGCCCTGCTGGTGTGTCTGGCCGTGCTGATCTGGGTACGCCGGGACCGCTCCGGACCGCCGCGCTGGCTGGGCAGCATCGAGCACGCCGGTCCGGCGCGGGCGCTGCGGCTGGGTGCGCTGCTCTTCGTGGCGACGCCCACCGACGACCTGACCATGGCCACCGTCGGGGCAAGTGTGGCCCGACACGACCTGCCGTGGTGGCACCTGGTGCCGTTCGTGCTGCTCACCGTGTTTCTGCTCGCGCTGCCTCTGCTGGCGTTGCTGCTGCTGGGGAGCAGGGCGTCGCGGGTGCTGATCCGCATGCGGGAGTGGGCCGAGGGGCACGCCTGGATCGTCAACGAGATCGTGATCGCGTTCTTCGCGCTGCTCACCGTGTTGGACCTGGTCCGGTCGAGGTGACCCGCCGACACGTACGGGGGAACCGGCCGGAAATGAGAGCAACAACGGTTCACGTTCGCCTTACCGTGACGCCATGTTCGCTGTCGTCATCACTGTGATCCTCTACGTCTTCGGCTTCGTCTTCCTCTACGGCGTGATCCGGCTGGGTGTCCGGCACGCGTTCGAGGATTTGGAGCTGCAACGGGCCAAGGCCCAGCGCGAGGAGGAGTTGGCGGCTGCCCGCGACCGCTCCTTCATGCGCGACAACGCTTTCCTCGCCGGCAGTTGAGCGCCGGATCGATCCGGCCCGGGCCGGTGGCGTCGCCGGGCGGTCGGGGAGCCGCCGGGCGGTTCAGCGTCGCGGATGCGAGGATCGAGCCCGTGATGGGAACGCTGAAGACCGGACCGGCCCGCGCCCGCCTGGATCTGCTCGCCCCACCGGTTGCGGAGGCCATCGCGCAGTGGCCGGCCGACGCTCCGGTGGACGTCAACGACGTACTGGTCGCGCCGATCGACGCCGACCTCGCCGACACCGCGGCGTTCTGTGCGGCGTACGAGGTGGGGTTGGACGTGTCGGCAAACTGTGTAGTGGTGGCGGGCAAGCGCGAGGGCGTGGTCCGCTACGCGGCCTGCATCGTCCTGGCCACCACGCGCGCCGACGTGAACGGTGTGGCCCGCCGGGCGTTGGACGTCCGCAAGGCGAGCTTCGCCCCGATGACCGACGCTGTCGAGTTGACCGGCATGGAGTACGGCGGCATCACCCCGATCGGGCTGCCGGCGCAGTGGCCGATCCTGGTGGACGCCCGGGTCATCGCCACACCGCACGTGATCGTCGGGTCCGGCGTACGGCACAGCAAGATCGCGCTGCCGGGGCCGGCGTTGGGCGCGCTGCCTGGTGCCCAGGTGGTGGAAGGGCTGGCCAGGCTGGTCTGACCAGGTATCGGCATCGATGTTGTTGCACGTGAAACATCGTGATCATCGATGCCGAACGCCCGGCCAATGGTGACTCAGTGTGAGTGGGCGGCCGACTCGCGCTGCTCGACCTCGGTGAGCGCGGCGAGCAACGTCGGCACCTCCTGTGCGCCGGAGACCGCGTACTTTCCGGCCAGCACGAAGGTCGGCACGCTGGTGATGCCCAGATCGCGGGCGGCGGCCAGGCCGGCGGCGACGTCGGCGACGCGCTCGTCGGAGTCGAGGAACCGGCGCGCGTCGGCCGCGTCCAGGCCGATCTCGCCGGCCAGGGTGGCCAGCGCCTCCCGCGAGCCGACGTCGACCCCGTTGTTGAAGTGCGCCTGGTAGAGCGCCTCCACCATCTCGGCCGCCCTGCCCTGGTCGGCAGCCCAGGAGACCAGCCGGTGCGCGTCGAAGGTGTTGGCGATCACCGCGCGGTCGTAGTCGAGCCGCAGCCCGTCGGCCGCCGCGACCTGGGCCACGTGGTCGACCATCTGCCGGGCGCGCTCCGGGCCGCCGAACTTGCCGGCCAGCGCCTGCACCAGTGGCAGAGGCTGCGGCACCGGCGACGGGTCGAGCTGGAACGGTCGGTAGCGGACCGTCACCTCGCCCTCGTAGCTGGCCAGGGCCTCATCCAGGCGGCGCTTGCCGATGTAGCACCACGGGCAGATGACGTCCGCGTAGATCTCGATCTCCATGATCGGTGGCAACCTCGCGGTCAGGCGAGTTGTTCCCGGATCTGCCGCTTGAGGCGGCCCAGGATCGCCGTGCCGCCGCGGATCCGCAGCGGGCTGATCGCCTGCGCCAGCCCCATTCGCTGGTAGAGGTCGTCCGGCACGGCCAGCACCTGCTCGGCGCTCGCCCCCGCCAGCCCCTCGGCGAGGATCCCGGCGAACGCCCGGGTGGTGGGCGCCTCCGGCGGGCAGTCGAAGAGCGTCTCCACGGTGCCTTCCGGGGTCACCCGGGCGCGCAGGAAGAACGCCGTCTGACACTCGGGCACCTGCTCCATGCCCTCGCGCTCCGCGGTGCCCTCCGGCAGCGTCGGGAGCACGTCCGAGTATTCCAGGAGCAGCTCCAGCACCAGGTCTCGCGGCGCGGCGGCGAACTCGTCGACGATCTCGGCCAGTCGGGCCGGCATGTCAGCCATGCGTCGAGGCTACCGCCGTCGTGCGGCGGCCCCGGTCACACGGTGGGCGACTGCTCGCTGATCTCGCTGAGCGCGCTGGTGGGGTCGAGCTGCATGGCCAGGTCGCCGAGCGAGACGATCCCCACCAGCTTGCGGTCACTGTCACAGACCAGCACCCGTCGGATGCCCCGATCCCGCATGAGCGCCGCCGCCTCACCCGCCGTGCAGTGCTGCTCGATCATGACGACCTCGCGGGTGACTATCGAGCCGATGGTGGTGGCCGCAGGGGAGCTGTTCTCCGCCACGGCCCGCACCACGATGTCCCGGTCGGTGAGCATGCCGGCGAGGCTGGCGCCGTCGGTGACCACCACATCACCGATGTCTGCCTCCTTCATCACCCTGGCCGCCTCGTCCAGGGTGGTCTCCACCGGCAGGTACACGACCTGCTTGGTCATCACGTCACTGACCCGGTAACCGGTCATGAGAGCCTCCGAAGACGTTTCCACCCGATCCGACAGCACTACCCCGTGACGCGGCAGCTACACCAGGCTTGCACGAACCTGGCGTACCTCGTGGACGAGTCGCTCCACCAGACCGTCCAGCGGCAGCTCGGTGCGCCCGTCGCCGGCCCGCTCGCGCAGCTCGACGTACCCGTCGGCGAGTCGGCGGCCGACCACGACGGCCCGGGGGATGCCGATCAGCTCGGCGTCGGTGAACTTGACCCCGGCCGAGACGTGCGTGCGGTCGTCGACCAGCACCCGCAGGCCGGCGGCGGCGAGACGCCCGCCGAGCTCCAGCGCCGCATCGAGCTGCGGGCCCTTGCCCGCAACCACCAGGTGTACGTCACACGGCGCGATCGCCGCCGGCCAGATGAGACCCCGGTCGTCGTGGTGCTGTTCGGCGACGGCCGCCACCGCCCGGGAGACGCCGATGCCGTAGCAGCCCATTGTCGGCCGGACCGGCTTGCCGGCCGGTCCGAGCACGTCGACAGCGAAGGCGTCGGTGAAGCGGCGACCAAGCTGGAAGATGTGCCCGATCTCGATGCCCCGCCGGATGGTCAGCTCGCCCGCCTCGCACTCCGGGCAGGGGTCGCCGGCGCGGACGTCGGCCGCCTCGATGGTGCCGTCGGGGGTGAAGTCCCTTCCGCACACCACGTCGGTGGCGTGTCGACCCGGCTCGTTCGCCCCGGTCAGCCAGGCCGACCCGGCCACCACCCGAGGATCGACCAGGTAACGGATGCCCAGCTTGTCGAGCAGTTGCGGCCCGATGTAGCCGCGAACCAACTCCGGATGGTCGGCCCAGTCCTCGAAGACGGTCACCTGTGCGGGGTGCAGTGCGGCACCGACCCGCTTCAGGTCGACCTCCCGGTCACCGGGCAGGCCGACGACCAGGGGCTCGGCCCGGTCGGCGCCCGGCTGACGGACGGACAGCACGACGTTCTTCAGGGTGTCGGCGGCGGTCCAGCCGTCCCGACCGCCCAACCGACGGGCGTTGGCCAGCTCCACCAGGCTCGCGATCGTCGGGGTCTCCGGCGTGTCGTGCACCTCGACGGCCGGCCGCGTGCTCGGGTCACCGGCGCTCGGCGCCCGGGTGGCCACCGCCTCCGTGTTCGCCGCGTAGTGACAGGAGGTGCAGCCGACGAAGGTGTCCTCGCCGACCGGCGTCGCCGCCAGGAACTCCTCCGACGCGGAGCCGCCCATCGCGCCGGACATCGCCTGCACCACCGCGTAGTCCAGCCCCAACCGGTTGAAGATCCGCTGGTACGCGGCACGATGCCGCCCGTACGCCTCCCGCAGCCCTGCCTCGTCCAGGTCGAAGGAGTACGCGTCCTTCATCAGGAACTCCCTGCCGCGCAGCAACCCGGCACGCGGCCGAGCCTCGTCGCGGAACTTCGTCTGCACCTGGAACAGCGTCACCGGGAAGTCCCGGTACGAGGTGAACAGATCCTTGACCAGCAGCGCCGCCATCTCCTCATGGGTGGGCGCCAACAGGTGTTCGGCGCCGCGCCGGTCGGCGAGGGTGAAGATGTCGTCGCCGTACTCCGTCCACCGCCCGCTGGTGCGGTACGGCTCGGCGGGCAGCAACGCCGGGAAGTGCACCTCCTGGTCGCCGATCGCCATCAGCTCGGCCCGCACCACCTCGGTGATCCGATCCAGCACCAGCTTGCCCAGCGGCAGCCAGGTGTAGCCGCCCGGTGCGGCCCGACGGATGTAGCCGGCGCGCAGCAGCAGCCGGTGGCTCGGCACCTCCGCGTCGGCCGGATCCTCGCGCAGGGTCCGCAGCAACAGGGTCGACATGCGTAGCAGCATCCGCGCAGCCTAGAGCGGGCGCGCCCGGCCCGGCGATCCATTTCGGCATCGGCCGACATCGCGGTATCCAAGGTGGTCGAGCACCCCGGTATCGGCGATCCCGCGTGGGATCAGGCTGCCGAGGTTGGACCTGCGCAATGACCTCCGACACGTCGTGGATTCGGGGCGGCACCGGGCGTTCCCGCGGTGAGAGACTGGTCGCCGCAGGCAACGAAGGCGTGAGGGGGCGCGGGGTGCGCTGGGGCAGTTTTGTCGCGGTCGGGGACAGCTTCACCGAGGGTATGGACGACGCGTACCCGGACGGCACCTACCGGGGCTGGGCGGACCTGGTGGCGACCCGGCTCGCCGCCGACGCGGGCCCCGACTTCCGGTACGCCAACCTGGCCATCCGGGGCCGGCTCTTCCCCGGCGTGGTCGCCGAACAGGTGCCCTCCGCAGTGGCGATGAAACCGGATCTGATCAGTTTCGCGGCCGGTGGCAACGACGTGCTGCGGCGCACCTTCGACCCGGCCACGCTGGTCGCCCGCTTCGACGAGGTGGTCCGGCAACTGCGCTCGGGCGGCGCGGACGTGCTCCTGTTCCGGTTCGCGGACGTGATGGCCCGACTGCCCGGCCAACGCCTTGTCGCCCCCCGGGTGCAGCTGCTCAACCAGGCGGTCGGTGAGACCGCCGAGCGGCACGGCGCCATCATGGTCGACCTGTACGCCGACGACACGTTCCTCAACCCGATGCTCTGGAGCACCGACCGGCTGCACCTTTCCCCGGCCGGGCATCGCCGGGTGGCCGGGCAGGTGTTGAACGCCCTCGGGGTCGGTTGCGACGAAGAGTGGTTGATGGTTCCGCCGCACCCGGCGCCGTCGCCGTGGCTGGCCGCCCGCGCCTCCGACCTGCGGTGGGCCGGTCAGTACCTCGCCCCCTGGATGAAGCGGCGGTTGACCGGTCGGTCGTCCGGCGACACGGTGACGGCGAAGCGCCCGCAACTCGGCCCGCTCGTCGACTGAGCATGCTCACCCTGCACACCGCGGCACTGCTGCGCCGCGACCCGGACGGCGAGCCGCTGCCCGAGCACGCCGTGCTGATCAGTGGTGACCGGATCGAGGCCGTCGGCCCGCTGGCCGAGCTGAGTTCGGCGTACGCCAACGCCCGGGTTCGCCGCTGGCCCGGCACGCTGGGGCCGGGTCTGCTGCACGACCGTCCGCTGCCGCCCGCGCCAACCCCGCGTGAGCGGGTGCACGCGCTGCTCCGTACCGGGGTGACGGCGGTGCTGGCGGAACACCTGGCCGACCCCGCCCTGCGGGCCGCCGTCGAGCGCGGCGACCTGCTGGTGCTGGCCACCGCCGTGGCGCCGACGCTGCGGCCGGCCGGGCGGGCCGACCTCGCGGTGCACGGCGTCGACGGGGCCTGCCTGGTGACAGTGGTCGCTGGTCGGATCGCCCACCGCCGCGCCTGAACGGCGTACCTTGGGGATCATGTCTGTGCCGAACGATCCCGATCCCCGCCTCCAGTCGTACGCGGACCCGCAGCGGCTGGTCACCACCGAGTGGTTGGCCGAGCATCTGGGCGACGAGGGCCTCGTCGTCGTCGAGTCCGACGAGGACGTGCTGCTCTACGAGTCCGGTCACATTCCCGGTGCGGTCAAGGTCGACTGGCACCTGGAGCTGAACGATCAGGTGACCCGGGACTACCTGGACGCCAAGAGCTTCGCCGAGATGTGTGCCGCGAAGGGTATCGGCCGGGGCGACACTGTCGTCTTCTACGGCGACAACTTCAACTGGTGGGCCGCGTACGCCCTCTGGGTCTTCTCGCTCTTCGGCCACGCCGATGTGCGACTGCTCGACGGCGGCCGGCAGAAGTGGATCGCCGAGGGGCGCGAGGTGACCCGCGACAAGCCGGCTCGTCCGCGCGCCGACTATCCGGTGCCGCTTCGCGACGACGCCCCGCTGCGGGCCTTCCGCGAGCAGGTCATGGCGCACATCGCCTCCGGCCGGCCGCTGGTCGACGTCAGGTCGCCGGGTGAGTACACCGGTGAGATGCTGCACATGCCGGACTACCCGCAGGAGGGTGCGCTGCGCGGCGGGCACATCCCGGGCGCGGTCAGCAAGCCGTGGAAGTCCGCCGCCAACTCCGACGGCACGTTCAAGTCCGCCGACGAGCTGAAGGCGATCTACGCCGACCAGTTGGGGTTGAGCCCCGACGACGACGTGATCGCGTACTGCCGGATCGGCGAGCGGTCCAGCCACACCTGGTTCGTGCTGCGGCACCTGTTGGGCTACCCGCAGGTGCGCAACTACGACGGCTCGTGGACCGAGTGGGGCAACCTGGTCCGGGCGCCCGTCGTCCAGGGTGACCAGCCGGGGGGCCTGGCCGCCTGAGCGGCACGATCGTCCCTGCGTGACGGTGAACGTCGCGCGGGGACGGTGTTTCAGCCGGCCAGTGCGAACACGCCGCGCAGGTCGCCGACGATACCGGTGATCTCGCCGGTCTCCGGATGCCAGCGGGCCAGGGCAGCCGGTTGCAGTCGGAGCAGCACCGCGCCCTTGTTGTCCCAGCCCAGCACCTCGCAGCAGCCCTTTGCGCGGTCCCGGCCCAGGTCGAGCAGGTGCAGAACGGCGCCGGTCCGCGCGTCGAGCACGGCCACCCCCTCGGCACCGCTGATCTCGCTGCTGGTGATCCAGGCTGCCCTGGCCAGGCGTTCGCCGTGCAACCAGCCCCGGCCGTAGAACTCGTTGACCTGGTAGGGCGAGGGCAACGCCGAGCCGTTGACCGGCTCTTCGGAGCGGAGTTTGCCCTCCCGGGCGGTCCGGCTGCGGAGCGTCAGGCCGGTCCCCTCGCCGTACACCTCGATCAACGGGGCCTCCCGACCGGCAGCCGGGTCGGGTGCGATCAACTCCCAGGTCGACACGTCGATCGTGCTGGCCGCCCCGGTGGTCCGATCCACCGCGTACGTGCGGTCGTCGCCCCCGACCAGCACCCGGTCGTGCGCCCACACCACCAGTTCCAGGTAGCCGTCGAGCGGTATCCGGCGGACGGCCGCCGTGGTGAGGTCGATCATGATCAGCTCTTTGGTCTGCGCGAACGCGGCCGACCGTCCGTCCGGCGACAGCACCCCCGGCTTCAGGGCGGCCGCCTCGTTGCCGCCCGCGTCCCGGGTCGGTGCCAGCGTCACCACGTCGAGGCTGCGTATCACGCCGTCGTTGCCGAGCACCCGGACCGGGCCGTTCGCGCGGTTCTCCTCGTCCAGCGGCTGGAACAGCGCCAGCGCCCGCTGGACCGGTCGCTCGGACAGCGGCACGGTCGCCGGGTCGCCGAGGCGGGCCAACGGATCGGGAGGGAAAGTAAGCTCAGCGGGCGGTTTCTGCACCGGACCCGCGTGGGTGGGATCGACGGTCGGGGTCACCGTCGGGCCGACCGGCGGGGCCGGTGGCGGACCGGCGGGTGGGCGCAGCGCCGCCACAGTGCCACCACCGACCAGCAACACGGCCAGGGCGACCACTCCGACGGCCCGCCGGGTACGCCGGGTACGCCGAGCCCGCTCCCATCCGGCGGCTGCCGGCTGGCTCGGGAGCACCTCCTCGACGCTGACGGTCAGCAGTCGACGCAATTCCTGCTCGTTCACGGGTTCACCTCCAGGCCGCTGGCCAGATCGGCCGAGCCCCGGCGCGGTCGGGCATCGCGGGCGAGGTCCGGGGCGACCTCGCGGAGTCGGCGCAGCGCCGCGTGGCACTGGCTCTTCACGGTGCCGACCGTCACCCCGAGCGCCTCTGCGGTGGCGACCTCGGTCAGGTCCTCGTAGTAGCGCAACACCAGCACGGCCCGCTGCCGCGGTGGCAGCAGGCCCAGCGCGTCGTGCATCGTCAGCCGCAACGCGCCGTCACGGTCGTGGGCGACCTGGTCCGGCGGCGCGGCACTGAGCCACTCCCGCCGCCGACGACGCCACCACGACACCGAGTCCCGGTAGAGGATGGCCCGCACGTACGCGGAGGGGTCGCCGTCGCGGACCGAGGACCAGCGCAGCGCCAGCTTCAGCAGCGCGTCCTGGAGGAGGTCCTCGGCCTGATGCCGGTTGCCGCAGATCAGGTAGGCCGCGCGGAGCAGCCGGTGCTGGTGGTTCTCCACGAAGGCGAGGTAGCCGTCGCGTCCGTCGTCCCTCGTCGGCGCCATCCGCCCCCCTCCCGGCCGTCGCGCTGCACGCGTCATCTGGCAGACGCACGGGAGGTGGGAAAAGGTTGGGTCAGCCCGGTGGCGTTCCGGTCAGATAGCGCTGGAGCGTCGGCGCGATCCAGGAGACCAGCTCATCCGGCGGGGTGTCCACCATGGGCGGCAGGCGGACGATGTACCGGGTGAAGGCGAGGCCGAGGATCTGGCTGGCCACCAGGCCGGCCCGTCGGGCGGTCAGCGTCGGCTCGCTGCCGAACGTGGCCACTGCGGCGGTGAGCTGGTCGGCGAAGATGACGCGCATGCGTTCGGCCGCGCCGGGGTTGGTGCTGGCGGCCCGCAGCAGCGCCACCAGTGTCTCGTCGCCCTCCCAGCGGGCGAGGAAGTGCCGGACCAGCACCTCACCGAGGTGGGCGGGCGGCACCGAGGTCAGGTCGGGCAGGCGTAGGTCGAACTCGGCCGCCGCCGCGAAGAGCCCCTCCTTGCTGCCGTAGTAGCGCATGACCATCGACGGGTCGATCTGGGCGTCGCCGGCGATGGCCCGGATCGTGGCGCGCTCGTAGCCGTCCGCCGCGAACCGTTCCCGGGCCGCTCGCAGGATCGCCGCCCGGGTGGCGTCGGAGCGGCGGGGCTGGGTCGACTGGGCGGACGGCGTCATGCCAACGACCGTATGCCAACAAGTGTTGACATGCAATCGAGCGGGCCCTAGCGTTGCCAACAAGCGTTTGCCAACGCATGTTGGCAACGGTCTTCTGGAGGTGGCCATGCTGCCCACGAGCACCGACGTCCTGGTGGTGGGCGCCGGCCCCACCGGTCTCGCCACCGCGTTGACGCTGGCCCGGCGCGGGGTCGAGGTGACAGTGCTGGACCGGTTGGCCGCGCCGCCGACGACCTCCCGCGCCGCCGTCGTGCACGCGTACACCCTGGAGGTGCTGGATCGGATCGACGCCGCAGCGCCGATGATCGCCCAGGCGGTGCGGACGCCGCGCTTCACAGTGCGCGACCGGGACCGGGTGTTGCTGTCGGTGCCGTTCCACGAGCTGCCGTCCCGCTTCCCCTACGCGCTGCTGGTCTCCCAGGCGGTCACCGAGGCCGTGCTCACCGAGAAGTTGGCTGAACTCGGTGTCCAGATACGACGGCCGTGCCAGCTCACCGGGCTCAGTCACGCCGGTGACGGCATGCTCGCGCAGGTCGACGGGGAGGTGCTGCGGGCCCGGTTCGTGGTCGGCGCGGACGGCCTGCACAGCACGGTCCGGCAGTTGGCCGGCATCGGCTTCACCGGTGGCAGCGACGAGGAGTCCTTCGTGCTCGCCGACGTGCGGGTGCACAGCGTGCTGCCCCGCGACGAGGCGGCGCTCTTCCTCGCCCGCCCCGGGCCGCTGGTCTGGGCGCCACTGCCCGGTGGGGTGGTCCGGTTGGTCGCCGCCGTGGCGAGCGCCCCTGCCGAACCGGATGCGGCCTACCTTCAGGCGTTGCTCGACGAGCGCGGCCCGGCGCGACGACCCGACCGGGTGACCGAGGTCCTCTGGGGCTCCCGGTTCCGGGTGCACCACCGGCTCGCCGACACCTTCCGAGCCGGGCCGGTGCTACTGGCCGGCGACGCCGGGCACGTGCACAGCCCGGCCGGTGGGCAGGGCATGAACCTCGGCATCTGCGACGCGGTCGCGCTCGGCACCGCCGTGGCGGACGTGCTCGACGGTGGCCCGGAGACACTGCTCGACGACTACACCGCCCGGCAGCGGCCGATGGCCGAGGACGTGCTCAGCTTCGCCGCTGGGCTGACCAGGTTGGCCGGCGTCTCCCCGGCTCGTCGGCCCGCCCGCGACGTCCTGCTCCGGCTGCTCGGTGCCGTCCCACCGGCTCGTCGGCGTATCGCGCTGCGCCTGTCCGGGCTGTCGCACCGGGAGCGGACGCCGCGCTAGCCCGCGCGGCTGCTGGTCAGCACAGCGGGCGCGGCCGGCCGCAGTGAACGCCACGCGGCGAGGGTGACCAGCGCGAACGTCCCCGCCGCCGCGCCCGCCACCGGCGCCGTGCCGTACGCCGCGGCGGCCAGCCCGGCGAGCGCCGCGCCGAGCGGTGCGGTGAGCAGACCGACCATCCGCTGGGCCGCACCGACCCGGCCCAGCAGCTCGCTCGGCACCTGCCGCTGCCCGTACGACGCCCCCAGGCTGTTCCACACCACGGTGCCGGCGGCGAAGACGGCCAGCGCGACCCCGCCCGACACCGGATGCCGAGCCAGCGCGAAGCCGGTCAGCGCCACGGTCTCCACGGCCAGCACCGCGCGCAGTGCCGGCACCGTGCCGAGCCAGGCGGCCAGCCGCCCCGCCCCGAGCGCCCCCGCCACGCCCCCGACGATGGCGGCGGCGGCGAACAGCCCGTACCCGGCCGGCGGCACCCGCAGCACGTCCAGCGCGTAGAGCACGAGCACCGCCATGATCCCGCTGATCGCCAGGTTGCTCGCGGCGGCGAGCACTGTGACCCGCCACAGGGTCCGGTGCGCCCGCAACCAACGAAGCCCTTCGACGATCTCGCTCCACACCGAGCCGCGCCGCCGGACCGTCCCCGGGCTGATGGCGGGAGCCGGACTGAGGGCCAGCACGAGCAGGGCGGCCGCCGCGAAGGTGACGGCGTCGAGGGCGAACGGGAGGGCCGGAGCCACGGCGAACAGGACACCGGCGGCCGGCGCTCCGAGGAAGCCACCGGCCACAGCCGACCCCGCCTGGAGCCGGCCGTTCGCCAGGGGCAGCGCGTCCGCCGGCACCAGCGCGGGGAGCAACGCGAACGAAGCGGAGTCGAAGAGAGTGCCCAACGAGGCGAGCAGGAACGCCGCCACCAGCAGCACCAGGACGCTCACCCGGTTGAGCGCGACCACCACGGCCAGCGCCGCCACCACGGCCGCGCGTACCCCGTCGACCAGTGCCATCGTCCGACGGCGGTCCCAGCGGTCCGCGTACACGCCGCCGAGCAGGCCGAAGAGCAGCGGCGGCAACTGCCCGGCCACTGTGACCGCCGCGATGATCCGCGGGTCACGGGTCACGGTCGCGGCCAGCAGGGCCAGCGCCGGGGTACGCAGCGCGTCCCCGAACCGGGACGAGACGGCCGCGGACCACAGGAGCCGGAAGTCCCGGCCCAGAGCTGAGGAAGTCATGCCGGCGACCGTGCCGGTTCGACCGGGTCGAGGGTCAAGCCGCCGGACGACAAGGGGACCGTGTCTGTCGGTGATCATCGGTACGGTGAGCGCCGGCACGACCTGGACGAGGACGACTGACCTGGCGGGCCGCCCCTGGCCAGGTCAGGGGCGGCCAACCAGGTCCGGTGCGAACGGAACTGACCGGCAACCATTGCGGGCTCCTCGCGGTCTAGGCTTGCCCGGTGACGGTGGAGCAGCAGGCACGGGGTGCGGCGGGTGCGGGCCGGCGCAGGTCCCGCAAGGACGAGATCCTGGAGATCGCGGTAGGTCTGTTCGCGGCGCGTGGCTATCACGGCGTGTCGATGGACGACATCGGCGCGGCCGCCGGGGTCACCGGTCCGGCGCTCTACCACCACTTCGCCGGCAAGGAAGCCATGCTGGCCGCCGCGCTGATTCCGGTCAGCGAGGGGTTGCTGGCCGGTGGCCGGGAACGCGTCGTCGGGCGCTCGGACGACCCGCGCGGCGTGCTGGAGTCGCTGATCGACTTCCACGTCGAGTTCGCGCTGGCCAATCCGGCGGTGATCGCGTTGCACCTGCACGAGCTGGACCGCCTGCCCGAGGAGCCGCGGCGCCGGATTCGGCGCCTGCAACGGCTCTACGTCGAGGAGTGGGTCACCGTGCTCACCGCGCTGCACCCGGGCATGCCCGACGGTGAGGCGCGGGTGCTCGCACACGCCGCGTTCGGCCTGATGAACTCGACGCCGTTCCTCGGTGGTGAGGTGGACCGGCGACGCCGCGCCGAGCTGCTGCGCGGCGCGACCCTGGCCGCGCTGCTCGCCTGAGCCGACTCGTCAGAACCGTACCGGTCATGATTCCCTGACATCGTCCCACCATCCGGACGCCGGGAGGAAACATGATCGAGTCACTGCTGGTCGCCAATCGGGGCGAGATTGCCCGCCGGATCATCCGGACCGCCAAGCGGCTCGGCATCCGCGTGATCGCTGTGCACTCGGAGGCCGACGCGGACCTGCCGTTCGTCGCGGAGGCGGACGAGGCGGTCCTCATCGGCCCACCGAACCCGGCGCTGAGCTACCGCAACACCGAGGCGATCCTCGCCGCCGCGAAGTCGACGGGCGCGCAGGCCATCCACCCCGGGTACGGCTTCCTGTCGGAGAACGCCGAGTTCGCCCGTACCGTCGAGGCGAGCGGCCTGATCTGGGTCGGACCCGACGCGGAAGCGATCACCGCGATGGGCGACAAGATCAACGCCCGGAACCTGATGGCGGCGGCAGGTGTTCCGGTCGCGCCCGGCACCACCGACCCGGCCGCCGACCTGGACGCGGCGGTGACGGCCGCCGCCGAGATCGGCTACCCGGTGATGGTCAAGGCAGCCGCCGGTGGCGGCGGCATGGGCATGGGCGTGGCCGTCGACGAGGCCGCGCTGCGCACCGAGTACGACAAGGTGCGCGCGTTCGCCGAGCGGATGTTCGGCGACGGTTCGGTGTTGATCGAGCGGTACTTCCCCCGGGTGCGGCACGTCGAGGTGCAGATCCTCGGCCTGGCCGATGGCCGGGTGGTGGCGCTCGGCGAGCGGGAGTGCTCGGTGCAGCGGCGCAACCAGAAGCTGGTGGAGGAGTCCCCGTCGCCGGCCGTCTCGCCGGAGCTGCGAGCCCGCCTCCTGGCGGCGGCGGTGCGGGCCGGCGAGGCGGTCGGATACCGCAACGCTGGCACTGTGGAGTGTCTGCTGGTCCCGCGTGAGCGGGACGCTGCTGGCACTGCCCCCGGCTCCGAAGACTTCTTCTTCTTGGAGATGAACACGCGGTTGCAGGTGGAGCACCCGGTGACCGAGTACGTCTACGGCATCGACCTGGTCGAGGAGCAGCTGCGGGTGGCCTCCGGGCTGGCGCCGACGTTCGACCCGGACGCGTTGACGCCGAGTGGGCACGCCATCGAGATGCGGATCAACGCAGAGGACCCGAAGCGCTTCCTGCCCGGCCCCGGTGTGATCAGGACGTGGGTGGAGCCGACGGGCGAGGGCGTCCGGGTGGACTCCGGCTACACCGAGGGCAACACTGTCACCCCGTTCTACGACAGCCTGCTGGCCAAGCTGATCGTGAGCGGGGCGACGCGCGACGAGGCACTTGATCGCGCAGAGGCAGCCGTCGCGGCGTTCCAGATCGAAGGCCCGAAGAACAACGTCCCCTTCTTCGCCGAGCTGCTGACCAACGAGGAGTTCCTCTCCGGTGCCTACGACACCGGCATCGTCTCCCGCATGCGCCAACCCCGCGCCCCGCGCTGACCGCCCCGGGCCGACAGCGGGGTGGCATGCTGAGAGGACCCCTAAGCACTGCTTTCGTCACAGTGAGGTGACCCCTTATGGCGGACCTGCCGAGTTTCGTCTCCATCCGTGAGGTTGGGCCGCGGGACGGGTTGCAGAACGAGGACCCGATCCCGACCGACGCCAAGGTGCGGCTGCTCGACGCCCTCTCCGGCACCGGCGTACGCCGGATCGAAGCGGTGTCGTTCGTGCACCCCAAGGCGATCCCGCAGATGGCCGACGCCGACGAGGTGTGGCAGCGGGCGGTGAAGGCCGACGGGGTGCGGTACTCCGCGCTGGTGCCGAACACCCGGGGCGCCCAGCGGGCCCTCGCCGCCGGATTCACCGAGATCGAGGTGGTGGTCTCGGCCAGCGACACGCACAACCGGCGCAACGTCAACCGGTCCACCGACGAGTCGCTGGACGACATCGCCGAGCTGATCGACCTGCTGCACGGTGCGTCGGCGCGGGTCGAGGTGATCGTGGCGACCAGCTTCGGCTGCCCGTACGAGGGTGACATCGACCCGCAGCGGGTGGCCGGAATCGTGGATCGGGTCGTCCGCGACGGCGCGGACCGGGTCGCGTTCGGCGACACCACCGGCATGGGCACTCCGCGTCGGGTTCGCGAGCTGGTGACCGCTGTACGCGACCGCAACGCGCACGTGCCGGTCCTGCTGCACTTCCACAACACCCGGGGTACGGCGTTGGCCAATCTGCTGACAGCGCTGGAGCTGGGGGTGACCGAGTTCGACGCCAGCGTCGGTGGCCTCGGTGGCTGCCCGTACGCGCCGGGGGCGAGCGGCAACCTGGCCACCGAGGAGGCCGTGCACATGCTGCACGACATGGGCATCGACACCGGCATCGACCTGCCGGCGCTCATCGAGGCGGCGGAGTTGGCCGAGGAGTTGCTCGGCAAGAAGCTGCCGTCCGGTGTGCTGCGCGCGGGTCCGCGTACCCGGCTGACGCCGCTGCCGAGCTGAGGACACGGGGAGGGGCCGGCCTGGTGCCGGCCCCTCCGACGTGCCCGGTCGATCAGCTCACGGAGGTGAGCATGCTCGGCCAGCTGTCGCGGAAGATGTCAGCCCCGGCGCTGTCAGTGCCGCGCTCGGTGGCGATGCGCGTGCCGGCGAAGAGGTTGCTGACCCGGTTCGCCTCGGCGGTGCTCGGGTACGCGTTGGTGCAGCTGGTGCCGGCGCTACCACCGGACATCAGCAGCGCGCAGTTGCCGTTGTAGTTGTCCGGCAGTCCGAGGATGTGCCCGATCTCGTGGGTCATGATCCGCAGGACGCTGTACTGGGCGGCCTGCTGGGTGTCGATGTAGACCCGGCCGTTGCCGAGGCTGGTCCGCTGGGCGTACGAACCGCCGCCGGTGATCCGGTAGATCCGGAGGTTGGAGCCGCAGTTGGCGGAGAGCGTCAGGTTGACGGTGGCGTTGTTCCAGATCGAGGCGGCCTGGTTGGCGACGCTGGCGTAGCTTCCCGCCTGGCTGGTGTTGTAGCAGATGGTCATGGCGGCGGACGCGGGCGACGGGTTGGCGACCGTGATGCCGAGGGTGGCGAGTGTCGTCGCGAGCAACGCGACGGCGAGCCGATTGAGTCGTGAGGTCATCGCTGACTCCGATCTGGGAAGAGGGGTGCCAGGAGCCTAGCGACATGTATTCACGTTTTTCAATGTCTTGCTCTCGGCTTCGCTGTCTGGTTCGCTCATAGGTCGCCGACAACCGCGCCGATGCGCTAGCCTAACGATCGTTCAGGTCAGTATGGCGGAGGAGTCGGCGTGACGCTCGACGGTGAGGCACTGGAGCAGCTGCGCAAGCGGGCCCGGTCCGGCGGCGCGGACAAGTACCACGCGGCCAACGCGGCCAAGGGCAAGCTCTTCGCCCGCGAACGGGTCGCGCTCCTGGTCGACGAGGGCTCGTTCGTCGAGGACGGCCTCTACGCCAACACGATGGCCGAGGGGCTGCCCGCCGACGGCGTGGTGACCGGCACCGCCACGATCGACGGCCGACAAGTCTGCCTGATGGCCAACGACTCCACCGTCAAGGCCGGCAGCTGGGGCGCCCGCACCGTCGAGAAGATCATCAGGATCATCGAGCGGGCGTACGGCGCCGGCGTGCCGATGGTCTACCTGGTCGACTCGGCCGGCGCCCGGATCACCGACCAGGTCGACCTCTTCCCCGGCCGGCGTGGCGCCGGCAAGATCTTCTGGAACCAGGTCCGCGCCTCGGGCTCGATCCCGCAGGTCTGCGCGCTGTTCGGCCCGAGCGCCGCCGGTGGGGCGTACATTCCGGCGTTCTGCGACGTGGTGGCGCTGGTCGACGGCAACGCGAGCATGTATCTCGGCTCCGACCGGATGGTCGAGATGGTCACCGGCGAGAAGACCACCCTGGAGGCGATGGGCGGGGCGAAGGTGCACACCGCCGAATCCGGCGTGGGGCACTTCCTCTGCAAGACCGAGGCCGACGCGCTCGACGTCGTGAAGACCTACCTGTCGTACCTGCCGGCGAACTGGACGCAGGCGCCGCCGACCGCACCGGCGGTCGCCGCGCCCGCGAAGGCCGACCTGGCCGCCTTGGTGCCGGCCAGTGAGCGGCAGGCGTTCGACATGCGGCGGTACGTCAAGGGCCTGCTCGACGAGGGTTCGTTCTTCGAGATCCAGGCGCTCTGGGCCAAGGAGTTGACCATCGGCTTCGGCCGTCTCGACGGTCAGGTCGTCGGCGTGATCGGCAACAACTCGATGTTCAAGGGCGGCGTGCTCTTCGTCGACTCGGCCGACAAGGCCACCCGGTTCGTGCAGCTCTGCGACGCGTTCAACGTGCCGCTGCTGTTCCTCAGCGACGTGCCCGGCTTCATGGTCGGTAGCGCTGTGGAGAAGCAGGGCATCATCCGGCACGGCGCCAAGATGATCACCGCGATCTCCGAGGCGACAGTGCCGAAGATCTGCGTGGTGGTCCGCAAGGCGTACGGCGCCGGCCTCTACGCGATGGCCGGCCCCGGGTTCGAGCCGGACGCCACGATCGCGCTGCCGACCGCGAAGATCGCCGTGATGGGCGCCGAGGCCGCCGTGAACGCGGTCTACGCCAACAAGATCGCCGCCATTGCGGACGAGGATGAGCGGGCCGCCTTCGTCGCCGCCAAGCGGGCCGAGTACGAGCAGGACATCGACGTCGTCCGGCTCGCCAGCGAGCTGGTGGTGGACGCCATCGTCGAGCCGCACGACCTGCGCACCGAGCTGGTCCGTCGATTCGCGGCGGCGCGCACCAAGGATCGGCACTTCTCCCGCCGTCGGCACGGCGTCACCCCGGTCTGATCACCGACTCAGGCCCGCACAGCGACCCGCCCCCGGCGTCACGAGCGTCGGGGCGGACCGTCCTTACAGGAGGATGAGATGGACTTCCGGCTCACCGACGAACAAGAGGCGCTGCGCGAGAGCGTGCGGGAGTTCGCCCGCGAGGTGGTCGCCCCGGTCATCGCCGAGCACTACGAGCAGCACACCTTCCCGTACGAGGTGATCCGGCAGATGGGCAAGATGGGCCTGTTCGGTCTGCCCTTCGCGGAGGAGCGCGGCGGCATGGGCGGTGACTACTTCGCGCTCTGCCTGGCCCTGGAGGAGTTGGCCCGGGTCGACTCCAGTGTGGCGATCACGTTGGAGGCGGCGGTCTCGCTGGGCGCGATGCCGATCTACCGCTTCGGCACCGAGGAGCAGAAGGCGACCTGGCTGCCCCGGCTGCTCAGCGGCGAGGCGCTGGCCGGCTTCGGTCTCACCGAGCCGGGCACCGGATCGGACGCCGCCGGCACGCAGACCCGGGCCGTGCTGGACGGCGACGAGTGGGTGATCAACGGGTCGAAGGCGTTCATCACCAACTCGGGGACCGACATCACGGCCATGGTCACTGTCACCGCGGTGACCGGCACGAACCCGGACGGCTCCAAGGAGCTGTCGACGATCATCGTGCCGACCGGCACGCCCGGGTTCGCCGTCGCGCCCGGCTACTCCAAGGTGGGCTGGACCGCCTCGGACACCCACGAGCTGACCTTCGACGACTGCCGCGTCCCGGCCGCCAACCTGCTCGGTGCCCGGGGTCGGGGTTTCGCGCAGTTCCTGCGCATTCTGGACGAGGGCCGGATCGCCATCGCCGCGCTCGCCGTCGGCCTCGCCCAAGGTTGTGTCGACGAGTCGATCAAGTACGCGAAGGAGCGGCACGCCTTCGGCAAGCCGATCGGCGCCAACCAGGCCATCCAGTTCAAGATCGCCGACATGGAGCTGAAGGCACACACCGCTCGCCTGGCGTACTACGACGCCGCCGCGCGGATGCTGGCCGGCGAGCCGTTCAAGCGGCAGGCCGCCATCGCCAAGCTGCACGCCAGCACGATCGCTGTGGACAACGCCCGGGAGGCCACCCAGATCCACGGCGGGTACGGCTTCATGAACGAGTACCCGGTGGCCCGGTTCTGGCGGGACTCCAAGATCCTGGAGATCGGCGAGGGCACCAGTGAGGTGCAGCGCATGATCATCGCTCGGGATCTGGGTCTCTAAGTGGTGATCGGCCGGTCGTCCCGGACGAACTGTCCGTACGGCTGTCGGGTTTCGGCGAGCGGGCGTCAGTAGCCCGACGTTCGACTGCCGACGGTCGGAGTCCATCCGTACTCTTCGTGCCCATGACTCCGGATCATGACTGGTCGCGGAGCCCGGCCGGACGTACCACTCTGCCGGAGCTGCTCCGCGGGCATCGACGCGCCGCCGGCCTGACTCAGGCCGAGCTGGCGTCCCGGGCCGGGGTGGGTGTGCGGACGGTGCGTGACCTGGAGCGTGGCCGGTCGATCCGGCCACAACGCACCACTGTCGAGCTGCTCGCCGGGGCGCTGGCGCTGACCGGCACCAGCCGGGCGGCTTTCCTGGCCGCGGCCCGCGGCGCCGGTGCCGAACCGGCCCCGCCGGACGCCACCTCGACGGCGTTCGCGGTCGGCGGCAACGCCACGTCGGCGGCCGCACCCGCCGACCCGTCGGTCGCGCTCCCGCCGCCGGTCGCGTTGATCGGCCGAGAGCGTGACCTCACCGAGCTGGCCGGAATGCTGACCGCGGAGCGAGGGCCCCGGTTGGTGAGCCTCGTCGGGTTGGCCGGCGTCGGCAAGACCGCCCTGGCGACGTCGGTGGCGCACCTGGTGGCCTCCGCCCACCCGGCCGGTGTGGCCGGGGTGCTGGTGGGCGAGGGTGCGGACGGTCCGGACGTGCTCGCCGCCTCGATGTCGGTGCTCGGCGTGGCGCGCCTGTCCGAACTCGTGGCGCTGCTCGCCGGGCGACCGACGCTGCTGGTGATGGACGCGGTGGAGCGCGCCCCGGGCCCGGTGGCCGCGACCCTGCACCGGCTGATCGGCGCACTGCCCTCGCTGCGGGTGCTGGTCACCGGGCGACACCCGGTCGGGTTGCCCGGTGAGCGGGTCTGGCCGGTCGCGCCGCTCGACGTGCCACCACCGGAGGTCGAGCAATCCGGACTCGAATCGTGGCCGGCGGTCGCGTTGTTCACCGCCCGGCTCGCTCAGGTCCGCCGGGAGCCACCCACCCCCGACGAGCTGCCGGCGCTCGCCGCGTTGGTGCGGCGGTTGGGCGGGCTGCCGTTGGCCATCGAGCTGATGGCCGCCCGGGGCCGACTCCTCGACCTCACCGAACTGCTCGACCGGTACGGCGACCGGGTGCTCGACCTGGCCACTCCCGCCGACAGCTCCGCCCACCCGGCCTGGGACGCACCGGAGGTGTTCGGCAGCCGGACGGGCGGACCCGACACCCGCGCGGCGGTCTCGGTCGCCGTCACCCTGCGGGACGCGGTGGCGTTCAGCTACCGCCTGTTGGCGTCGGACGAGCAGGCCGCGCTGCGACAGTTGGCCGTCTTCGGCAACCGCTGGTCGGTCGAGTTGGCCGAGGAGATGCTCGCCGACGAGGCCGATCGGGACGGCACCGTGGCGATCGACCCGGTTCCGCTGTTGGACCGCTTCGTCGAGTTGGGGCTGCTGAGCGTACGCGGGACCGGGTCGTTCCGGTTCCGGCTGCTCGACGCGGTCCGCGACTACGCCGTCGAGCAGGCGGCCGGTGCGGGTGAGCTGACCTGCATCCGGCGTCGACATGCGGAGGTCATCGCGCGCCTGGTGGCCCGGACCGCCACCGACCTGATCGGCCCACGGGTACCCGACGCGGTGCACCGGCTGGACGAGATGAGCAGTGACATCAGTTCGTCGCTGGCCCATGCGGCTACCGACGACCCGTTGACAGCGCTGCGGCTGGCGGCCTGCCTGACCCGCTGGTGGCGGTTCCGCGGACGCGACGTGGTCGGGCGGCAGTGGCTGCGGCGGCTGCTGGCGGACCCGCGCACCGCCGACGCCGATCCTCTCCTGCGTGGCTGGGCCGCCCTCGGGGTCGCCCGGCTGGCGGCGGAGCACGGCGCGGGCGCCGAGGAGTTGTCGACGGCCCGTGCGGCGTTGGACAGCTTCCGGCAGGCCGGCGACGTCACCGGGGAGTTGGAGGCGCGCAACGTGCTCGGCACCCTGCTGATCTCCGTCGGGCGGCAGGACGAGGCTCGCGAGCAGGCCGAGGCGCTGCTGCGGTTGGCCGCCCGCAACGGGCGGACCCGGGACCTGGCGGTGGCGCAGAACAGCCTCGCCTGGCATGAGATCCGTACGGGTGACCTGGCTGCGGCCCGTCGCCGGCTCGCCGCGGTGGACCGACTCGCCGCCGAGAGTGGGGAGCAGCGACTGCGGGTGCTCGGCTGGGCCAATCGAGCCGAGGTCGCCCGCCTGGAGGGCTGGTACGCGGACGCCATCGATCGGGGCCGGCGGGCGATCGCTGCCCTGTCCGAGCTGGGTGATCCTGGGCGTCGCCGTCGGGTGCTCGGGACCGTCGGGCTGGCGCTCGCTCAGGACGGGCGGGTCGCGGAGGCGACCGAGGTGCTGACCGAGTTGCGCGCCGGGAGCGTGGAGGCGCTGCCGGCGCGGCCGAGGGTGCCGCGACCGCGCTCGGACGACGCTGGGCTGGCCTGGGGTGGCCCGGAGGCCGGACTCTGTGCGCTGATCGAGGGGAACCTGGCGCTGCACCGGGGTGACCGGGAGTTGGCTGCCGAGTGGTTCGCGGCCGCCGCCGACCAGGCGGGGCAGGATCGCCGCGATGTGGTGGAGGCGCTGGTGGGGCTGGCTGCCAGCACCGCGGACCCGGCGGTGCTCGATCGACTGGACCGGGTCTGTGCGGAGAGCGGCATCCGGCTGTTGCCGCAGGAGTCTGGCCTGCTCTACTCGCTGATCGCCGCCCGGGGTGGACCGGCTCGGTAGCCTGCGCTTTTCCCGAGCGGATCGGGAGAGTGGCGCGGGCGAAGAGCCCCCTTTGGTGCTGCCCCTCGCTGATCGCCCGCGCCGTCACCCCCCGGTGATCCCCGGTGCGGGAAGCCTGCCATCGGTGCGGTGGCAGAAAGTCGGCTTGGACCGAATCCTCCAGCTTGGCTGGGTCAGTTCTGCCGGTCTTTCTGCCGCTGCCGCCGCCCGACAGCGGTGCTTGTCAGTGCCGCCGGCTGGCGTTGTCGGTGGCGGCGACCTGCTCCGGGCTGACGGCGTCACTGCCGGCGGTGGCGCAGGGATGCGCGGCGTCGCGGACCCGGCGCAACCCGTCGAGGAGAGCCGCCAGCGCCTCGGGGTCGAGCTGACCGGTGAACCACTGCTCGATCATCTGCAGGTGCCCGGGCAGCGTCTCGTTCAGGCGCTGCATCCCAGAGGCGGTGACCACCGCGTACGAGCTGCGTCGGTCGTTCGGGCAGGCCCGGCGGGTGAGCAACCCGTCGCGCTCCATCCGGTCCACCACCCGGGTCACTCCGCTGGTCGACAGGGAGGTCTGCGCGGCGAGGTCGGTCATGCGTAGTTGGTTGCCCGGCGAGCGGGCCAGTCGGGTGATGACCTCGAACTCGACCGAGGAGAGGCCGTGCTCCTCAAGCTGGGCGTTGAACCGGGCGGACAGCCCGGCGTGTGCCTCGAAGAGCAGGCCGACGGCGGTGATCCGGGGATCGTCGAAGACGTTGGTCACCCATTCATCGTACCAGTGCTTGACACGGGGAATGTTGTTGCAGTTATAGTTGCTCAAGCAGTCGTTGGGCTACTAAACAATCCCCCTGGAGGACAGCAGCATGACCAGCAGCATCGACACGGTTACCCGCGACTGGGACGGCCTCACGATCCCGGCGGCCGGCACCTACGCGCTCGACGTGGCGCACAAGCGGGTCGGCTTCGTCGCCCGGCACATGATGGTGAGCAAGGTTCGCGGTGAGTTCAACGAGGCGACCGCCACCATCACCGTCGCCGAGGACCCGCTGCAGTCGTCGGTCGTCGCCACCATCCAGGCCGCCAGCGTCGACACCACCCAGGCCGACCGGGACGCTCACCTGCGCAGCCCCGAGTTCCTGGATGCCGAGAAGTTCCCGACGCTCGAGTTCCGCAGCACCGGGGTCAAGTCCCGTCGCGGCAGCGAGTTCGTGCTCACCGGTGAGCTGACCATCAAGGACGTCACCCGCCCGGTCGAGCTGGAGGTGGAGTTCGAGGGTGTCGGCCGCAGCCCGTTCGGCCAGGACATCTTCGGCTTCTCCGCCAGCACCGAGATCGACCGCGAGGAGTTCGGCCTGACCTGGAACGTCGCCCTGGAGACCGGGGGCGTGCTGGTCAGCCGCAAGATCAAGATCGAGATCGAGGGCGAGGCCGTCCGTCAGGCCTGATCCCCGGGGATCGCCGGAGGGCCAGGGGGGATCCTCCCGGCGATCCGGTACGCAGGGCCCGCGCCGTACGTCGGCGCGGGCCCTGCGTCGTTCCCGCTCGTGGTAATTGTCACGGGTTGTTCGCACCGCCATCGGGTCCAGCCGGTCGACGACGGGGTACAGATGGCGCCACGAGCGCGTCCGCGCCGGTCGACGTCGGATCACCGCCGTCGGCCTCTGGCCCCGGTCAGGTGGGCGCTCTTACCGTGGATGCTTCACAAAGCGCTTCCGGGACGGCAGGATCCCGACCGCGCCGGCCGTCGGGAGGACACATGGGCAGGGACGTCTCAGAGGGCGCCTTCACCCGGGATGATCGCGTCCGATATCGGCAGAAGGTGCGGCGGTGCCTTGACGTCTTCGCCCTGATGCTCGACGACTTCGGCTTCGACGCCGACCGGCCGATGACCGGCCTGGAGATCGAACTCAACCTGGTCGACTCGGCCGCCGAGCCGGCGATGCGCAACGAGGAGATCCTCGCCGACATCGCCGACCCCCTCTTCCAGACCGAGTTGGGGCAGTTCAACCTGGAACTCAACGCCGAACCCCGACTGATCGAGGGCACCGGCTTCGCCGACTACGAGCACGACCTGCGCGGCAGCCTCTCCCGGGCCGACGAGCGCGCGGCCAGATCCGACGCCAAGATCGTCCTGGTCGGCATCCTGCCCACCCTCACCGAGGGGCACCTGGTCGAGGACAACCTCTCCACCAACGAGCGGTACCGGGTGCTCAACGACCAGATCGTCGGCGCCCGGGGCGAGGACATCGAGCTGGACATCCGCGGCGTCGAGCAGTTGCGGACGCACACCGACTCGATCGCCCCCGAGGCCGCCTGCACGAGCCTCCAGTTCCACCTCCAGGTCGCACCGGACAGCTTCGCCGACTACTGGAACGCGTCCCAGGCCATCGCCGGGGTGCAGGTGGCGGTCGGGGCGAACAGCCCCTTCCTGTACGGCCGCCAACTGTGGGCCGAAACGCGGATCGCCCTGTTCCAGCAGGCCACCGACACCCGCCCGGACGAACTGAAGGCCCAGGGTGTACGGCCGCGGGTGTGGTTCGGCGAACGGTGGATCACCTCGATCTTCGACCTGTTCGAGGAGAACGTCAGGTACTTCCCGCCGCTGCTGCCGATCTGCGAGGACGAGGACCCGGTGGAGGTCCTGCACGCCGGCGGTGTGCCACAGCTCGGTGAGCTGCGGTTGCACAACGGCACTGTCTACCGGTGGAACCGTCCGGTCTACGACATCATGAACGGCCGCCCACATCTGCGTGTGGAGAACCGGGTGCTGCCGGCCGGTCCGACGGTGGTGGACATGCTGGCCAACGCGGCCTTCTACTTCGGGCTGGTAGGCGGTCTGGCCGAGGCCGACCGTCCGATCTGGAGTCAACTCACCTTCAGCTCCGCCGAGGAGAACTTCCACGCCGCCGCCCGACGTGGCCTCGACGCCGTGCTGCACTGGCCCGGGCTCGGCGACGTGCCGGTCACCAAGCTGGTCCTGGACCAACTACTGCCCACCGCCGCCACCGGGCTGGACGGGTTCGGTGTCGCCCCGGCGCAGCGGGACCGGCTGCTCGACATCATCGAGCAGCGCTGCCGTACCGGCCGCAACGGCGCCGTCTGGCAGACCGAGGCGGTCTGGGCGGCGGAACGGCACCACGGCATGGACCGGACGGCCGCGCTGCACCACATGGTCCAGCGCTACGCCGAACTCCAGCGCACCAACCAACCAGTCCACACCTGGCCAACCACCTAACCCACCCCACCCCACCCCACCCCAGCCCCACCTCCGAACGCGTTGATTATGAAGTTATTGCCATGACACGCCGGACGAGGTGGCAATAACTTCATGATCAACAGGGTGGGCCGCGATGGGCCGGGGGCCGGGAGGCAGGGGCGGGGTTAGTCGGTTGTCGGGCGGGTGGCGCGGCGGGCTGCTCGGGTGCGCCGGCTGGTGGGGGTCAGGTCCTCTGCCGCTGGTGCTTCGCTGGGACGGGCCGGATCCGCGAGGTCCGGGTCCGTACGCGGGGCGGGAACCTGTGGTGCCGCGGTGGCGTCGCCCGGCAGCGAGCCCGTCCGGGGCGTCTGCGGTGGGGCGTCGGCCCTCCTGCGCCGCGCCGCGGTTCCCGCCGTCAAGGCCGAGGTCCCGGCCGTCGAGCCGGAGGCTGGCGGTGCGGTTCCGGTCTCGGCGACCGGCGCCGGGTCGGCCACCGTGTCCCGAGCGCCAGCACCCGGCTCGGCCGGGCGGCTCTGTGCGGCTGGGCGGTTCCGCTCGCTTCGCTCGCCGAGGCGGGCAGCCAGCACCGAGCCGCCGATACCGGCGATCACCGCGTACGGGGCGATCAGCTGGGTGGACAACTGCGCGGGGCCCAGCGTCGACCAGTGCGGCAGGGTGGTCAGGTAGGCGAGCGCGACGAGCACCGGGCCCGCCGCTCCGGAGGCCGCCGCACCGACGAGGTGCCCGCCCGAGCGGGCGGACCGCCGGGCGGCCAGTACGCCGATCAGCAGCGCGGGCAGCAGTGCCAGCAGCGCGCCGGGCCAGTAGAGCTGGCCCCCGATCCAGTACCGGGCGTGGTCCGGGTCGAACTGCCAGGTGCCGAGTTGCGCGCCGGTCAGCCCTCGTCCGACGCGTACACCGTCGATCACGGAGATCACCGCGAGCAGCCAGAGCCAGGCGGCCGTCGCTGTCACGTTGGCCGCGGCGGCTCGGGAGCGAAGCGCCCAGATCGCGACGAGGACGCCGATCAGGATGCCCAGCGTCGCCTGTACGGCGGCCGTCCGTTGCGGCGCGCCGGTGTCCGCACCGGTCGCGACCCGCGCGGGTACGGCGATCAAGAGCACCGTGACCAGCCCGCCCAGCCCGGCGCCAAGCGCCAGGGCCACCCGGCGCAGCAGGCCACCTCGGTCGTGGACCGGCGGCTCGGCCACCGGTGGAAGTGTGCCTGCCACCTCCGGCCGGGCGGTGTCGACGGCCGATGGAGGCCCGTCAACCGGGCTCTCGCGCTCCGGCGCCCGATCGCCGAGCTGTGGGCCCTCGCGACGGGCAACACCGTCGGTCGGAGAGTTCACGGTGTTCCGTTGGTGCAGCCGCTGCGCGCAGACCGCCCCGAGGACCGTCGAGCTGGCGGCGAGCCAGGTGGCCCAGGCGAGGCCGTCCGCCCAGGCTGTGTCGGTCGCACCGGCGTCGGTGGGCGTCCAGGTGATGACGCCGAGCCCGTAGCCGAAGCCCAGTTGCGCGGCACCCGCGCCGGCAGCGACCCCGATCGCCGTCGCGATCGACACTCCCCAGCCCTGTCTGGCCATGCCGGGCAGCGTAACGTCCCGTCGTCGGCGCGGCGAGTCGCAACGACCCGCCGGTGTGGACCGCCAGTGCGGCGGATTGGGCGGCGGGCGGTACGGTCGCCGGTGATGAGGCGGTGGGCGCTATGACGGACACGAAAACGGGCCAGCAGAATTCCGCCGGTGGCGGTGCGGGCCGGGCCAGCGTCGTGCTCGGTGGTGGGTTGGCGGCGGTGCTGCTCGCCGCCGTGGGCGCGACCGGTGGCTGGTTGCTGGCCGGCGAGGACTACACACCCGCTGGTGATCCGCTGGCCGTCGCGACCACGGCCGGCCCGTCGACCACCCGGGCCACCGCACCCCGACCGAGCAGCGGGCGGCCGACACCGTCGGCGGTCCAGACCTCCGCCACCCCGACCAGGGGGGCCGGCCTGACCGTGCCGCCGGTGATCGGCACCGACTTCGAGCAGGCCCGGGACACGCTGCGCAAGCAGCGGCTGGGTTGGCGGCTGGTCTTTGGTGGCGGCACCGGCCGTACGGTCGAGAGCACCACGCCGGACGTGGGCACCGAGGTCGCCCGGGGGACGACTGTGCAACTGCAGGTCGCCGGGCCGGCGCCGGCCGCCGAGGTGCCGGACGTGGTCGGCAGGAGCTGCGCGGACGCCGCCGACGAGTTGGTCGACGAGGGCCTCTACCCGCGCTACGTCAGCGGACGCGTTGGGAAGGTCAGCCGGCAGGAGCCCGCCGAGGACGGCCCGGCCCGGTGGAACGACCAGGTCAGCATCTGGTGCGGCTCCGACGGCCAGCCGACCGCGAAACCCACGCCCTGATTCCAGGCCGGCGGGTTCGAACCTCCCGGCGCGTGACCGCCGTCCTGTCTCGCCGGCAGTCGGCGCGGCTCGGCACGCTGATCCCCACCGACGGCGGTGTGGGCGACTAGGTTGGCGGTCGAGGGCCATGCCGCCCGTCCGGTTCGGGAAAGGACGTGCGATGAGCGACGACCGTCAGGAGCCTCCCGCCGGCGAGCACGACGACGACCGGACCCGCCCACTGCCCCCCGCCGCTGACCGGCCCGGGCCTACCGGGGCCGCCGCCGATCGGCCGGCCGCGACCGGACCCGCCGCGGATCGGCCGGCCGCGACCGGACCCGCCGCCGGCGGCGGACCGGAGCCGACGCAACCGTCGCCAGCGGCCACCGACCCGGACGAGACGGCACCGATCGACAGTGCTGTCCCGGCTCGTCCCGACCTGTCGCCGGACCAGACCATGGCGATCGACCGGTCCGCCGGCACCCGGCCGGGCCGGCCGGCCGACCGGACGGCGCCGATACCGCCGTCCTGGTCCGGCCGGGCCGAGGTGCGCTCGCCCCGACCGGACGACGCGGGCGGTGAGTGGTACGTCGAGGAGCAGGGTGGTCGGCGGTGGTGGTCGCCGATCCTCTGGGGCGTACTGGCGCTGCTGCTCGCCGGCCTGCTCGGGGGCGCACTCTGGTTGGTGCTCGCCCAGCAGGACGACGACCGGGACGATCCTGGGCCCACCCCGTCCCCTCCGCCGATCAGTGCCCCCAGCACCCCGCCGACCAGCGCAGCCCCCACGTCGGCGGCGCCCACCAGTGAGTCGCCGAGCAGCTCGCCGACCACTGACGCGCCGGACGAGGTGCCGGTGCCTCCGCTCGCCGGCCTGCCGCAGGCCACCGCCGAGGGGCTGTTGACTCGGCTCGGTCTGCCCTACCGGGTGGTGTACCGCCCGTCGGAGCTGCCACCGGGGACGGTGGTGGGCACCGAGCCGGAGGCGGGTACGTCGGTGTCGACCGACGACGAGGTGTTGTTGATCATTTCTCAGGCCCAGCCCTCGACCGATGCGAGCCCGACCACGCCGAGCCCCACTGTGACGAGCACGTCGTGACCGCTGGTCACCACATCCGGCGGCGGGTGCCGACGAGGCCGATGCCGGCGAGTGAGATGGCGAGGCCGAAGATGCCGGACCAGAAGAGGGAGCGGCGGATGTCCGTGGCGCTGTGCCCGGCCGGAGCTGCTTCGGTGAGTTCCTGACGGCCGTCGGACTGGCCACCGGCACCAAGGCCGGACACCGGCCCGGTCGGGTCGGCGCGACCGGCGTGGTCGGCCGGGAGGCCGGTGTCGACCCAGCCGGGTTGCTCGTAGATTGACCGACCGTCGCCCGTCGGCGGGTCGGAGTCGAGCACTGTGATCTCCGGTGCGGGCACCGGTGTGGTCAGCCGGGTGGACGACATCGCCGGGTCGCGGACGAGGACCAGGAGTGTCGTCATCGCCCCGAGGAGGGCGAGGAGTCCGAAGGCGTAGGCGATACGGGAGCGGTGGTGCCGCCGCAGGGCGGGCTGATTGACCATGACCATCCCAGGGTCAGGGTCCTGGACGAGCGGGTGGAACGGTGCCGGGGTGGGCGTACCGATTCTATGGCGACGGCACGCCCACCGGCGGCGGATCGGGTCGGTCAGCCCACCCGGAGCGGGGTCCGCGCGACCGGGCGGCGGGCCCGCACGGTGTGCGGGCGGGGTTCGGGGGCGGCCTGCAGTTGTTGCAGCCCTTCCCGCTGGACGAAGATCGACCGTCGGGTGACCGCGTCGCCCGCGGCGTTCAACTCGTAGCCGTCGAGCCAGAGCCAGCCGTCGTAGGTCGGCCAGTCGAGCACCCGGATCACCCGGAACTTGATCGGCCTGAGGAACTGGACACTCGCCGCGCGTGTCACGTGCAGTACGTCACCGGTGCGGGGAAGCACATGGGCTCCTGGGGAGGATCGGCCGGCGGCTGCGCCGGCGGTGCCTGAACGGGGGACGTCTCGGCCGGTGACGGGGTCGTGCCTCGTGAACCGGTGGTGCGGATGGCAGTGGTCGGGCCGTACCCCGCTGGTGACGTGCCGCCACCCGACCACCACCCGGTTGCTTCCGGGAACCGCGCCCGCCGCCGCAGCTTGCCGGCTTGCAGCGGCGGGGTCCTTACCCCGGAGCAGGTCGCGTTGTCGTGGGCCGGGCCCGCGCCGTGCCCGGCTTGCCCGCAGCGGTGGGGTCACCACTCCGAGGGACCGAACGGAGACGCTGAGTGATCCGTGCCATACGGACAGAGTGCATCAGGGACGTGCTTCATGCAAGTTGCACGTCGACTTTTGCCGATACGTGAGCGTGTCGCGCGAAAGGCCTATTGAAGCCATCCGCGTCCGGGCGGCAGACTGAGGGCGGTTTCGCCCGTCGCGGCCGGCCGAGGACCGGCACCACCCCCTTCGTCGCGAACGCTCGCCGGTCGACGGTCGCGCCCCCGGCGGGTGTCAACCAGTGGCGCGTTACCGGAGGTAGCCCGAGTGGGGTCGAGCAGCCAGCGGCGGGGACCAGTGGCGCACGGGTTGCGCCATGAGTGAGCGGCGCAGTCCCACCATCAGACGGCGGCGGCTCGGGGCCGAGCTGCGCCGCCAGCGGGAGTCCGCCGGAATCACCATCGAGGTGGTGGCCGAACAGTTGGAGTGCTCGGCGTCGAAGGTCTCCCGGATCGAGACCGGGCACACCACTGCCACTCCGCGCGACGTGCGGGACATGCTGCGGATCTACGGGGTGGTCGGCGCCGAGAGCGACGAGCTCGTGCAGATCGCCCGGGAGGCCCGCCAGAAGGGCTGGTGGCACCCCTACAGCACCGTGCTCGTCGGCGCGTACGTCGGGCTGGAGGCGGCGGCGAGTTCGATCCGGGCGTACGAACAGCAGGTCGTTCCGGGCCTTCTGGAGACCGAGGAGTACGCCGGGGCCATGATCCGCGCCGCTCGGCCGGACTTCACCGCCGATCAGGTGCATCAAAGGGTGCGTGTCCGTTTGGGTCGTCAGTCGTTATTGACCCAGGACGATCCGGTCGATCTGTGGGTGGTGCTCGATGAGGCGGTGGTAAGTCGGCCGGTGGGCGGGGACGAGGTGATGCGCGGCCAACTCAAGCGGTTGGTGGAGGTGGCCGAGTTGCCGAACGTGACGCTGCAGATCCTGCCCTTCGAGGTGGGTGCGCATGCCGGCATGGACGGCACGTTCACGATCCTCAGCTTCCCTGAGCCCGGTGATCCGGATGTTGTGTACGCGGAGAACGCCACGGGTGGGCTCTTCCTCGAGAAGAGCGACGAACTGCAGAAGTACAGCTTCATCTTCGATCACATCCGCGCTGCGGCCATACGTCCGGAGGAGTCCGTCGCACACATCGCAAAACTGGCAGAGGAGCCGTTGTGGAAATGGCGACCAAAGGGTTCCCCGTGGACCTGATGCAGGCAGCATGGTTCAAGAGCTCGAAGAGCGGGCCGAACTGTGACAACTGCGTGGAGGTGGCGTACGTGACGGGGGCGGTCGGAGTGCGGGACTCGAAGGACAAGGCGGGCCCCGCCCTGGTCTTCGCCCCGGGTGACTGGCACTCCTTCGTTGCCGGCACCCGGGGTGGTGTGTTCGGCGCGGTCTGACCGACTGGTCAGTGAGGTCCCCGTCCGGTTCGCCGGACGGGGACTTTGCCGTGTCCGCGGTGGGCGCGGCCGACTGTCGCCTCGCGGCGGGGGTCGGCGAGGTTCCGTCGGGAATCCCGTCGCCAGAGCGTCCCCGTCTCGTTGAACCGGTCGGTACGGCGCTGGTCGACGACCCGCCGCACCGACCCGCAACCGAGCGAGTAGGCGAGACGGATGACGACGATCGGTTCAGACAACCTCACCACCGGTCCGGCCAAGCCGGAGCGGTTCGGTGGCAAGTACCGCGGCGCTCGTCGGGACACGGTTCTGACCGAGGTGGTCTCGACCGACCAGGAGTTGAGCGGGCGGGAGGGCGCTTCCGAGACGACGGATCCTCCGCTCTCGCTGCCCTCACTGGACCCGAACCCGCTGATCGAGCCGTCGTTCCCGCCGGCGGGCTGGCCGATGGAGCCGCCCGAGTCCCTGGCTGACCACCCGTTGCTGCGTGGTCTGCTGATGGAGTTGCCGCCGAAGGGCACGGTGCCCTCGCAGGACTGGCTGGACCGCTGGTTCGAGGCGACCAGGTCGATCCTGGAGTTGCTATACGTGCAGAGCGCCAGCCGTCCGCGTTGACCGTGTGACGGCAGCGGGCCGGGCCCGCTCCGCGAAGCGGTTGTGACGGAGCGCGTGCCGGACCCCGATGGCGATCACCGCGAGCGCGCCCACCGTGATCGCCGGCCCGGCGACGCCGGGGTCGGCCCCGAGGTCGGCACCGGCGGCGGCGATCAACGCCGGCACCGTGGCCAGGGCGGTCACCTGTAGTGGCAGCCCGACGAGCGGGTGGGCTGCGGCGGCGCGCAGACCGTGCGGCGCGGGGGTGGCGGGGGCACTGGCGAACGCGCCCGCACCGGCCCACAGCCGGCGGATCCGTCGTACCGAGCAGACCGTCGCCACGAGCGCCGGGCCGGCGGCCAGGGTGAGCCCGGCGGCGGCCCGGTCGACCGGCGCGGTGCCGGCGCTGAGCAGCCCGCCGCCGAGCACGACCGCGGTGAGCGCCACGCCGGTGAGGGCCAGCATCAGCAACCATCCGGTACGCCGACGCAGCATGCGGGTGTTGCGCAGCCGGGGAAGGCCGTCGGCAACGACGCCGGCGGCCAGCCAGACGGCGGCGATCGGGAGCAGGATGGTGAGCTGACTCTCCATGTTCGAGAGTCTTCCCCGAATCCCGGCGAGGCGAATCCGGGCCTGTCCCCCGTCCGCCCCGGACGCCGGGCCCGTAGGGGGCCATCACGCGAAGGTATGGCCGTTTCGACATGTTCAACTGCCCGACGGCTGACCTACCCTCAGCTAGATCGGCAATTGTCGATTGATGTTGGGACCGGTGGTCACGTTCCGCTGCCGGTCAGAGGGAGGTAGGAGATGGGTCTTCCACGAAGGTCCGTACTGATCGGGGTGGCCGCGGCGACAGTGCTGGCCGTCGGTACCCCGGCCCTGGCCGCCGAACCCGTGGGTGTGGTTCGGGCCGCCGGCGGAGCCACCGCCGTGCCGGACAGCTACATCGTCGTACTCAAGGACAGCGCCGTGGCCCGGGACCGGGTCGGCGACACCGCGAAGCGGCTCTCCAGCCGCCACGGCGGCACTGTGGCCCGCACCTACGGCGCGGCGCTGCGCGGCTTCGAGGTCACTGTGAACGCGAGCGCGGCGGCGCGGATCGCGGCCGACCCGGCGGTGGCGTACGTCGAGCAGAACCACACCGTCTCGATCTCCGGCACGCAGGCCAACCCGCCCTCCTGGGGCCTCGACCGGATCGACCAGCGCAACCTGCCGTTGGACAGCTCCTACACCTACCCGAACACGGCGAGCAACGTGCACGCCTACATCATCGACACCGGCATCCGGTTCTCCCACAACGACTTCGGGGGCCGGGCCACCTCCGGCTACGACGCGGTGGACGGCGGCTCGGCCGACGACTGCAACGGGCACGGCACGCACGTGGCCGGCACCGTCGGCGGGTCCGCGTACGGGGTGGCCAAGGCCGTGCAGCTCGTCGGCGTACGCGTGCTGAACTGCTCCGGCAGTGGCACCAACGCCGGTGTGATCGGCGGCGTCGACTGGGTCACCGCGAACGCGATCAAGCCGGCGGTGGCGAACATGAGCCTCGGCGGCGGCGCGAACAGCTCGTTGGACAACGCCGTCCGCAACTCGATCGCCTCGGGCGTCACGTACGGCCTGGCGGCCGGCAACGACAACGGCGCGAACGCCTGCAACACCTCGCCGGCGCGTACCACGGAGGCCATCACGGTGGGCTCGACGACCAGTTCGGACGCCCGGTCGTCGTTCTCCAACGTCGGCACCTGCCTGGACATCTTCGCGCCCGGCTCGTCGATCACCTCGGCCTGGTACAACAGCAACACCGCTACCAACACGATCAGCGGCACCTCGATGGCCACCCCGCACGTGGTCGGAGCGGCGGCCCTGGTGGCCAGCGCCAACCCGAGCTGGACCCCGGCCCAGGTCCGCAACCAGTTGGTGGCCAACGCCACGCCCAACGTGGTGAGCAACCCCGGCTCGGGCTCGCCGAACCTGTTGCTCTACGTGGGCACCGGCAGCACCCCGCCGCCGCCCACCGGCTGCACCGGCACCAACGGCACCGACGTGTCGATCCCGGACGCCGGCTCGGCGGTGACCAGCTCGATCACCATCTCCGGCTGCGGTCGCAACGCCTCCTCGGCCTCCACGGTGGCGGTGAACATCGTGCACACCTACCGCGGTGACCTGGTCATCGACCTGCTCGCCCCGGACGGCAGCTCGTACCGGCTGAAGAACAGCAGCACCTCGGACAGCGCCGACAACGTCAACGCCACGTACACGGTCAACGTGTCCGGTGAGGCCGCCGACGGCATCTGGCGACTCCAGGTGCGGGACACCTACTCGGCCGACACCGGCTACATCAACACCTGGACCCTGACCGTCTGACCGGTCTCCCTACGACCGAGGCCCCACCCGGCATGCCGGGTGGGGCCTCGGGTCGTACGGATCGGGCTCAGACCGAGAAGGTGGCCGGCCGCTCGGTGGCCGGGGCCGGAGGGCGGGCCTTCCACAGGCCGACCTTCTGCGCGGCGAGCCGGCCCAGGTAGGCCGGGTTGAGGATGACGTAGCGGCGCCAGAGCCGCTTCGGCTCCAGACCGAGGCGCCAGAACCACTCAAGACCGGCGCGCTGCATCCACGGCGGAGGCTGGCGCAGCAGCCCGGCGTGGTAGTCGAAGGCCGCGCCGACAGCCATCAGCGGCATGTCGAGCAGCGGCCGCATGGCGTACGTGAAGACCTCCTGGCGCGGGCAGCCGAGCCCGACCAGGACCAGCCGGGCACCACTGGACCGGATCCGGTCGGCGATCTCGGCGTCCTCACCGGGCTGGACGGCACGGAACTTGGACGGCTCCACCCCGGCGATCTTCAGCGCCGGGAACATCCGCTCCAGGGCCGGGATCAACCGGGTGAGGGTTTCCTCGGTCGAGCCGTACAGGTAGACCGGCAGCCCTTCGTCGGCGAAGCGCGACAGCACGTGCAGGGTCAGCGTCGGCCCGTACACCCGGTCGCTGAGCCCAACGTGGTGCAGCAGGTTGAGCGCCCACCGCACCGGCTGCCCGTCCGGCGTGACGACGTCGAAGGAGTTGAGCCGCGCGTTGTGCGCCGGGTCGAGCACCCCGGTCATCACACCGTGCACCGCCAACGCGGTCAGCGCGAGGGGACGCCGCTCGTGTGCCGCGGTGACCACCGCGTCGGTGGCCGTGGCGTAGTCGGTGGCGTCGACCAGGACGCCGAGCACATTGCGCTTCGTCCGGGCGCTCATGGCTGGGCCATCCACTTGTCCACGTTGGCCTCGTAGATCTCCCGCAGGATCATCGGCACGTCGTATGTGATCTTCCAGTCCGGATACTGCGCCTCGAACCGGGCCATGCTGCTGACGTACCACTGGTGGTCGCCGGTGCGGTTCTGCTCGACGTAGTTGATCTGCGCCTCGCGGCCGGTGATCTCCTCGGCGATCCGGAACGCCTCGATGTGCGAGGTGTTGGAGTGCCGGCCGCCGCCGAGGTTGTAGACCTCCGCGGATCGCGGGGCTCGGAAGAACGCCTCGAACGCTGTCAGCACGTCGTGCGAGTGGATCGCGTCCCGGACCATCTTGCCCTTGTAGCCGAAGAGGTTGTACGTCCGGCCCTCCATGACGCAGCGCATCAGGTAGGCCAGGAACCCGTGCAGCTCAGCCGCGGAGTGCGCCGGCCCGGTCAGCGTGCCGCCCCGGAAGCAGGCGGTCTTCATGTCGAAGTAGCGACCGTACTCCTGGACCATCACGTCCGCGGCGACCTTGGAGGCGCCGAAGACCGAGTGCAGCGAGTGGTCGATCGACATCTCTTCGGTGATGCCCTGGAACCAGCGGTGGTCCTCGGGCAGCTCGTACCGGGTCTCCAGCTCGATGAGCGGCAGGCTGTTGGGCCGGTCGCCGTACACCTTGTTGGTCGAGCAGTGGATGAACGGCGCGTCGATCGCGTGCCGGCGGGTGTTCTCCAGGATGTTGAGCGTGCCGCCGGCGTTCACGTCGAAGTCCGTCAACGGCTCCTTGGCCGCCCAGTCGTGGCTCGGCTGGGCTGCGCTGTGGATCACCACGGCGATGTCCGAGCCGTACTTCTTGAACACCTGCTCCAGGCCGTCCCGGTCCCGGATGTCCACCGCGAAGTGGGTGTACGCGTCACCCAGGTCACGGCCGAGCCGTTCCAGGCTCCACGAGGTGGAGCCGTCCTCGCCGAAGAAGTACCGGCGCATGTCGTTGTCGATGCCGACGACATCCAGACCGAGGCCGGCGAAATGCCGGACCGCCTCGGAGCCGATCAGACCACCCGACCCTGTCACCAACGCGACACTCACACGCCACTCCTGGTCCATCGGAGGCAGAATCCATCGGAGCATAGCGTGACGTCCAGCACGCCCCGATATGACGGAAGGGCCCCGCATGAAGCGGAGCCCTCGTCGGTGGGTGGGGATGGGGGGAGTTGAACCCCCACGCCCTTTCGGGCACACGGACCTGAACCGTGCGCGTCTGCCATTCCGCCACATCCCCGTGGCACAACCCGGAACACTCTAGCTGCCCGGCCCCGCTGTCTCCAACGGGCCTCGGGAATACTACGCTGTCCCTGGCGCTCGCCACGAGCGATTACCGTTCGTGGCGGACGAAAGATTAGCACGACAGTCCCGGCCCTTCCGAACGGGCCGAGAGCAGCCGGCCGAGCGGCGTGTGAGCTGCGCGCGCGCCGGCCGGATACCATCATGTCCTCGGGACCCGAGGAGGAGCCGGTGAGCGTGCTGCAACGCTTCGAGAAGCGTCTGGAAGGCCTGGTCGAAGGGGCCTTCGCCAAGGTCTTCAAAGGGGTGGTCCACCCCGTGGAGATCCTCAACGCCATGCAGCGGGAGGCCGAGGCGCACAAGGCGATCCTGGCCGGTGGGCGCACGTTGGTGCCCAACCGCTACGTGATCGATCTCTCGCCGTTCGACCACAGTCGGCTGGCGCCGTACGCCGCCGCGCTGGCCCAGGAATTGGCCCAGTCGCAGGCGGAGTTCATCGGCGAGCAGGCGTGGACGGTCTACGGCGACGTGATCGTCGAGATCGAGCGAGGCGAGGGTCTGGACACGGGCATGTTCCGTGTCACGGCCGAGGTCTACACCGGCGGCGAGGTCGCCCCGGTGTCGGCGCCCGGCTACGACGCCGGCCCGCCCGCCTACCCCGCGTACGACCAGGGCGGTGGCTACGGCCCGCCGCCCGGGCACGGTGGCGGTCGCAACGTGCGGCTGGTCTCCGGCGACGGTCGTACCTACCCCCTCCAGATGGGGTCGACGGTGATCGGTCGCGGCGACCAGGCCAACCTGCGTCTGCCCGACGTCGGCATCTCCCGGCGACACGCCCGGCTGGATTTCGACGGCGGCCAGGTCGTGCTGACCGACCTGGGTTCGACCAACGGCACCATGGTGAACGGGCAGCGGGTCTCCGCCGTCGCGCTCAACCCCGGTGACATGGTCCAGCTCGGGACGACGACGCTGACCTTCCGCGTGGACGGCTGACCCGCCTTGCCGGAACTGGTCATCACCGTTGCCCGGTTCGGGTTCCTGATCCTGCTGTGGATCTTCGTGTTCACGGTGGTCGGCGTGATCCGCCGGGACCTCTTCGCGGGCGCCCGGTCTGGTCGTCTGGTGGCCGCGCCGCGCGCGGTGGGCGCCTCGACGGGGCAGGCGACCAAGCCAGCGAAGGTGAAACGGGGCAGAGCGGCACACCAGCTGGTGGTGACGGCTGGTCAGCTGGCCGGCACCAAAATCACTCTCGGTGAAGCGCAGATCACCATCGGTCGGGCTGAGGACTCCACACTGGTCATCACCGACGACTACGCCTCCGCGCGACACGCCCGGCTCCTGCCGCGTGACGGGCAGTGGTACGTCGAGGATCTCGGCTCGACTAACGGCACGTACCTCGATCGCGCTAAGGTCTCCGGACCAACCCCCGTCCCCCTCGGCGTGCCGATCCGGATCGGCCGCACTTCCCTCGAATTACGGCCATGACTCTGACCCTGCGCTATGCGGCCCACAGCGACCGCGGTCTGATCCGAGACGGCAATCAAGACTCCGTCTACGCCGGGCCGCGGTTACTCGCCGTTGCCGACGGCATGGGCGGTATGGCCGCCGGTGACGTCGCCAGCAACATCGTCATCGGTGCCATGGCGCCGCTCGACGAGGACGTCCCAGGGGACGCTCTCGTCGATGCGTTGCGTTCGGCCGTGGGCACCGCCAACCAACAACTCCGCGACACGGTGGACGCCAACCCGCAGCTGGAGGGGATGGGCACCACGCTGACGGCGACCCTCTTCACCGGCAGCAAGCTGGGGATGGTCCACATCGGCGACTCGCGGGCCTATCTGCTGCGCAATGGCGAGTTTGCGCAGATCACCAAGGACGACACGTACGTCCAGATGCTTGTCGACGAAGGTCGGATCAGCGCCGAGGAGGCGAGCAGCCACCCGCAGCGGTCGCTGCTCACCCGAGCCCTCGACGGACGGGACATCGACCCGGAATACTCGGTCCGCCAGGTCATGCCCGGCGACCGGTATCTGATCTGCAGCGACGGCCTCTCGGGCGTGGTCAGCGCCGAAACCATCGGCGAGACCCTGCGGGAGTACGCCGACCCGCAGCAGTGCGTCGAGCGGCTGGTGCAGCTCGCGCTGCGCGGCGGTGGGCCGGACAACATCACGGTCATCATCGCCGACGCCACGGACCAGGACATCGTCGAGGCGACCCCGATCGTGGGCGGCGCCGCCGCCCGGGACCGCGGCATGGCGACCTCCGCCGACAACTCGACTCCGGCCGCCCGGGCCTCGGCGCTCTCCGCGCCGCGCCCGGCCGCGCCCGAGGAGCCGGCGGCCTCCGACGATGACGCCGACCGGCCGAAGCGACGCCCGGTCCGGACCGCCGCGATGGCGCTGGCCCTGCTGGTGATCGTCGGCGGTGCGTCCTTCGGTGGTTGGACGTACACCCAGCGGCAGTACTACGTGGGCGCCACCGAAGAGGGCCAGGTTGCCGTCTTCCGCGGTGTCCAGGGTCAGATCGCCGGGATGGACCTGTCCAGCGTGCACCGCCGCAGCGGCACCCGGCTGGACGACCTCACGGTCGCCGCACAGGACACCGTCAAGGTTGGCATCCGGGCCAAGAGTGAGCCGGACGCCGAGCGTCAGCTCGCCGAGCTGACCAGCGACACGCCGAGCAACCCCAACCTGAAGCCGCTCTGCCCGCTCGACCCGACCGCCGCCGGCGGCAACAACACGCCCACGCCCACGCCGACGCCGATCGGTTCGACACCGACCCCGAACGGCAGCCCGAGCGCCAACGCGTCGCCGACCCCCAACGGCGTTGTCAGCGCGAGCCCGACCGCCGGTGCCACCACCGCTCTCGGTGGGGCCGGCGCGACCACCACACCCGACGTCACGCCCTCCGACTCGGCAACGCCGGCGCTCGACCCGGCCGGCTGCCGGTCTCCTGAGTGAGCGTCGGCTGAGATCCTGAGGACTCCACCCGTGACCGTAGCGGCCACACCGGCACCCTCGCCCGCCACTGCGGGCGAGCAATCCGGCGTACGCCTGGCGCGGTCGCGCCGCAACGCCGAGCTGTACCTGCTGTTGCTCGCGATGGTGCTGGTGGCCGCGTACGGGGCGACCGTCGAGGCGAACCTGCTGGACACGGTCACCCCGGACTTCTGGATGCCGGCCGCCGCGCTCGGCGCGGTCTTCCTCGGCCTGCACCTGGTCATCCGGTTCCTCGCCCCGTTCGCCGACCCGGCGCTGCTGCCGGCGGTGGCCCTGCTCAACGGGCTCGGGGTGGGCTTCCTGCGCCGGATCGACCTGGGCGACGCCCCGGTTGCCGAGCGGGAGAGCCTGGCCGTCTTCGCCGGGCAGGGTGGGCGCCAGTTGGCCTGGACGCTCGGTGCGGTGATCCTCGCCGCCGGCCTGCTGGCGATCATGCGCGACCACCGGTCGATCTCGCGGTACGCGTACACCCTGGGGTTGGCCGGCATCGTGCTGGTGATGATCCCGGCGGTGCTGCCGTCGAGCATCTCCGAGATCAACGGCGCGAAGCTGTGGGTCCGGGTCGGCAGCTTCTCCATCCAGCCGGGTGAGTTCGCCAAGCTGGCGCTGCTGGTCTTCTTCGCCTACTACCTGGTGCGCAAGCGCGAGGTGCTGTCGCTGGCCAGTCGACGCTTCCTCGGCATCGACTTCCCGCGGGGCCGCGACCTGGGCCCGGTGGTCGGCGTCTGGCTGATCAGCGTCCTGGTGCTGGTCTTCGAGAAGGACCTGGGCACCTCGCTGCTCTACTTCGGCATGTTCGTGGTGACGCTCTACATCGCCACCGAACGGGTCAGCTGGCTGCTGATCGGCCTGGTCCTCTTCTTCGGCGGTGCCTACCTCGCCTACGTCCTCGGTTCGACGGTCGGTGGTCCGTTCGCCAACTTCTACGTGCGGGCGGAGATCTGGCTCGACCCGTTCGCCGACCCCACCAACAAGGGCTACCAACTCGTGCAGGGCCTGCTGGCCCTCGGCACGGGAGGGCTCTTCGGTGCCGGGCCGGGCGGCGGTCAGCCGGAGATCCTGCCCGAGGTGCAGAACGACTTCATCTTCGCCGGCATCGGTGAGGAGATCGGCCTCTTCGGTCTCTCCGCGCTGCTGGTCGTCTACCTGCTCATCGTGGAGCGCGGGCTGCGTGCCGCGCTCGCGGTACGGGACTCGTTCGGCAAGCTGCTCGCCGGCGGTCTCGCGTTCACTCTCGGCCTCCAGGTCTTCGTGATCGTCGGCGGGATCAGCAAGCTGATCCCGCTGACCGGTCAGACCACCCCGTTCCTGTCCGCCGGTGGGTCGTCGCTGATGGCCAACTGGCTGCTCATCGCGGTGCTGCTGCGGGTCTCTGACGGCGCCCGCCGACCGGTGACCGGAGGAGGCGGCGGTAAGGCGGCTCGCCCCAGCGCTGGCCCGCCCGAGCAGCTGCACGGTGCTCCCACGGAGGTGATCAAGCCGTGAACGCACCCCTGCGCCGCGTTGGCGTCGTCGTCATGGTCCTGTTCGGTCTGCTCTTCGCCAACCTCAACTGGATCCAGGCCTACAAGGCGGATGAATACCGGACCAGCGACTACAACGGTCGGGTCCAGGTCGCCGAGTACGACCGCAAGCGCGGAAACATCGAGGCTGGCGGTACGGCCCTGGCCACGAGCAAGGAGACCAGCGGGAACCTGAAGTTCCTGCGCACCTATCCAAGTGGCGCCAAGTACGCCCACGTGCTCGGCTACAAGCCCGTCAACCTGGCCGACCAGGGCATCGAGCGGGTGGAGAACGACTTTCTGGCCGGCACCAGCGACCAGCTGATCGGCGACCGGCTGAAGGACATGTTCACGGGCGACGACACGGGCGGCGGCAATGTGCTGCTCACGCTCTCCAAGCGGGCCCAGGACACGGCGTACGACCAGCTGCGCAACAACGAGGTGGGTGCGAAGCGGGGCGCGGCGATCGCCGTCGACCCGCGTACCGGCGCGATCCAGGCGTTGGTCTCCATGCCGAGCTTCGACCCGAACCCGCTGGTCAGCCACAACAGCAACGAGGCGGCCGCGGCGTACAACAAGCTGGAGCAGGACCCCGACGGCCCGCTGAAGAACCGCGCGCTCTCCGAGACGCTGCCCCCGGGCTCCACCTTCAAGATCGTGGTGGCCGCGGCGGCGCTGGAGAACGGCGTCACCAAGAGCACCCAGATCCCGGCCGGTCCCAGCTACACCGCGCCCACCTCGGGCACTCCGATTCGCAACGCCGATCCGTCGATCTGCCCAGGGCGACAGGTCACCCTGCTGGAGGCGGTCACCGAGTCGTGCAACACCGGCTTCGCCCAGCTCGGCGTGCGGCTCGGCGCGGAAACCGTCAAGGAGAAGGCCCGCCAGTTCGGCTTCGAGCAGGAAGACCTGACCGTCGGGCAGCTCGGCGAGGACGGTCTGCGCACCGAGGCCAGCCGGACCGGCGACATGCAGAACCCGGACGGCAGCACCGACCCGGCCGCGCTGGCCCAGTCCTCGATCGGCCAGAACAACGTGCGGATGACCCCGCTCGAAGGCGCCATGATCGCCGGCTCGATCGCCAACAACGGCAGCCAGATGCGGCCGTACCTGGTGCGGCAGCTGCTCGCTCCGGACCGGACCACCAGCTACTACACAGCGAAGGCGCGGGAGCTGCGGCAGCCCGTCGAGCCGCAGGTCGCTTCCGACCTGCGCGACATGATGGTCAACGTGGTCCGGGACGGCACCGGGCGAAAGGCCGCGATCAGCGGCTACACGGTCGGCGGCAAGACCGGCACCGCCCAGTCCGCCCCGGATCGGCCCGACCACGGCTGGTTCATCGGCTTCGCCCTGGACAAGAACGGCACCCCGGTCTCCGCGGTCTGCGTGATGCTGGAGCAGGCCGGCCCCGGTGGCAGCGGCGAGGCCGCTCGGATCGCCGGCCAGATCATGAAGGCCGCCATCGCCGACCCAGGGGGTCGCTGACATGCTCAGCCCCGGCGTGCAGCTCGGCAACCGCTACCGTCTCGACGAGCGGATCGCCAGCGGCGGCATGGGCGACGTGTGGCGCGGCACCGACCAGGTGCTCGGCCGGACGGTCGCGGTGAAGAGCCTGCTCCCCGCCCTGCTCGACGACCCGGACTTCGGCGAGCGGTTCCGCCACGAGGCCCGCACCATGGCCACCATCAACCATCCCGGCGTGGTGGACGTCTACGACTTCGGCAACGACCAGCAGATCGCCTTCCTGGTCATGGAGTACGTCGAGGGTGACGCCCTGTCGTCCACGTTGAGCCGGGTCGGCCGGCTCACTCCGGCCCGGACGATGGCCCTCGTCGCGCAGGCCGCCGACGCGCTGCACGCCGCGCACGAGAAGGGCATCGTGCACCGCGACGTGAAGCCGGGCAACCTGCTGGTCCGGCCGAACGGCACGCTGGTGCTCACCGACTTCGGCATCGCCCGCTCCGACATGGTCGGCCAGCTCACCGCCGCCGGTTCGGTGCTCGGCACCGCCTCGTACATCTCGCCGGAGCAGGCCACCGGCGGCGTGGCCACCCCGGCGTCCGACGTGTACGCCCTCGGCGTGGTCGCCTACCAGTGCCTGGCCGGTCGACGGCCGTTCGAGGGCGACAACCCCCTCGACATCGCGATGCGGCACGTCCGGGAGACGCCCCGGCCCCTGCCGGCCGACATCCCTCCGCAGGTACGCGCCCTGGTCGAACGGGCGTTGGCGAAGGACCCGGCCGCCCGCTGGCCGAGCGCCGCCGCACTCGCCGGGGTCGCCCGTCAGCTCAAGGCCGCGCTCTCCCAGCAGGCCCGGGCCGGCGCCAACTCCGGGCCGGTCTCCGCCGCGCCTGCCTCACCCGCCGCGCCCGGCCGGGCCCAGGTGCCGCAGGCACACCAGATGCGTCCGCCGACTGCCCGCCCGCCGGTGGCCGGGCCGAGGCCGACCGCTGTCGCACCCGCCCAACAGCCACGCCCCACCGCCGTCGCGCCGGCCGTCCAGCCCGTCCGGCCGCAGGGCGCACCGAACGGCTACCCACGCGGTGCGGCGGCGGTGCCGTCCGGGCCGCCCCGGCAGGAACACCCGCCGGCGTACGTCCGGCAGGCCGGCCCGGTGACGCCGTCACCCCAGCCCCAGCGGTCCCGGCCTGGAATGGTGCTTCTCGCCATCCTGCTGGCCGTGCTGGTCCTGCTCTGCTCTGGCGTGATTTCCTACAACCTACGGAAGCAGTCGCAGGCCGGTGTATCCGCCGGGCTGGCGCCGCGCACCGTGGCGTCCGGCGCGCTACGACTCGACGGGCGCGACGATCCGACCCGGACGTCGTACCGTCGGGAGGTACGACTCCAGCCGGGCGACGGCGGGACGACGACGAGCGAAGGACGACAGACGCGATGACAGCGCAGGCCCGCCTGCTCGGTGGCAGGTACCAGGTCGGCGAACTGCTCGGCTATGGCGGCATGGCCGAGGTGCACCGTGGTCGCGATCTCCGGCTCGGTCGGGACGTCGCGATCAAGATGCTCCGCACCGACCTCGCCCGGGACGCGACGTTCCAGATGCGGTTCCGTCGGGAGGCGCAGAACGCCGCCTCGCTCAACCACCCGGCCATCGTGGCGGTCTACGACACCGGCGAGGAGACCGCGCCGACCGGTGAGACGCTGCCGTTCATCGTCATGGAGTTCGTCAACGGGCGGACCTTGAAGGAGGTCCTCGGCGCCGAGGGGCGACTTCAGCCCCGCCGCGCGCTGGAGATCTGCGCCGACATGTGCGCCGCGCTGGAGTTCAGCCACCGGCACGGCATCATCCACCGGGACATCAAGCCCGGCAACGTGATGCTCACCCAGACCGGCCAGGTCAAGGTGATGGACTTCGGCATCGCCCGGGCGCTCGCCAGCGGCGCGACCACCATGACGCAGACCAGCGCGGTCATCGGCACGGCGCAGTATCTCTCCCCGGAGCAGGCACGCGGCGAGGCCGTCGACGCGCGCTCCGACGTGTACGCGGGCGGCTGCGTGCTCTTCGAGCTGGTCTGCGGGCACCCGCCGTTCGTCGGGGACAGCCCGGTCAGCGTCGCGTACCAGCACGTCCGGGAGACGCCGCCGACGCCGAGCGACATCAACCCGGACGTCACCCCGGCCGTCGACGCGATCGTGCTCAAGGCGCTGTCGAAGAACCCGCTCAACCGCTACCAGAGCGCCGGCGAGATGCGGGCCGATCTGCTCCGCGCCGCCGCCGGCCGGCCCGTGCTGGCCACTCCGGTGCTGCGCGAGGCGGAGACGGTGGCGATGGCCCCGGCCGGCGGCGGGGGCGGTTACCCGGCTTCCGGTGGTGGGCAGCAGACCCGGCAGATCCCGGCCCGGGTGGGCGACCCGCGTCAACGCAAGGCGTCCTCCTGGCTGATCGCGATGTTCAGCGCGGTCGGCGTGCTGGCGGTGATCGCCCTGGTCGCCGCCCTGCTCTGGGACCAGCAGAAGGACAAGGACCTGAAGTCGGTGCCCACCCTCAGCGGAAAGAGCCAGGTCGCCGCGGTCACCGAGATCCGCAACGCCGGGCTTTCCCCGCAGGTGGGTGAGCCGGTGCTGGCAAGCGACTGCACGAAGGGCAGCGTCGTCAATCAGAATCCGGCGGCGGGCACCAAGCTGGAGCAGAGCGGCACGGTCACCATCCAGGTCTGTGGCGGCGTTCCCGAGGTGCGCGTTCCCGCCGGGCTCAAGGGCAGCAAGCGGGACAGCGCCATCGCCCGGCTCAATGAGGCGAAGCTCACGTTCGAGGTCGTGACGGTGAACGCCGAGGCGAGCCAGGACGAGGTCCTCGACGTCGACCCGCCCTCGGGCGAGAGCGTTCCCGAAGGCACGAAGGTGAAGCTCACGGTCTCGAACGGCAAGGTTCGTGACGTGCCGGACGTCGTGGGGTTGAGCCAGGAAGAGGCCACCCGCGTCCTCAAGAACGCCGGCTTCATTGTTGTCGTCAACGACGGGCCGGAGGTGCCCGCCGCCGAGGCGGGGAAGGTCACCGACCAGAGCCCTAACGGCAAGGAGAAGAAGCCTACCGGCACGAAGGTGACCATCAAGGTGAGTCAGCCGGAGCCGGAGACCGACCCGACGCCGACGATCACGCCGACGGCCACACCGACGGCCACACCGACCACTCCCGGCAACGGGGGCGGCGTCGGTCTGCCGTTCCCGCCCCCGCCGGGCCGGCCCCAGGACTAGGCAACACCCGGGCATCGGCATGACCGAGGCGGCATCGGTCCCGGTCGGGCCGGTGCGGCGATGGCCTCGACGCGTCCGCCGGCTGGTCGTCGCGGGCCTCGTCGTGCTGGTGCTCGCCAGTTCCCCGTGGCTGTGGACGACGCTGTCCGCGCGCGGCCACCTCTACGCCGAAGCGGACGCGCCGGCCGCCGACGTGGTGATCGTGCTCGGCACCGAGGTGGCAGCCGATCGGCAGCGGCCGGGGGACCGTCTCGCCGGGCGCCTGGACACGGCCGCCGAGTTGGTGGCCAGTGGACGAGCCACTGTCGTCCTCGTGTCGGGCGACGGAGGCGGGGCGTCAGGTGACGAGCCGGCGGTGATGACGACGTACCTCTCCGAGCGGGGTGTCGACAGGCGTCGGGTGGTGGCCGACCCGTTCGGCCTGGACACCTACGACAGTTGCGCGAGAGCGCGCGAGGTGTACGGCGTCGAGCGGGCCCTGATCGTCACCCAGTCGTACCACCTGTCCCGGGCGGTGACGCTCTGCCGGCAGCTCCGCCTCGACGTCGACGGGGTGGCTGCCCGCTGCGACGGCTGCGGCGCTGCCCTGCTCGCCGAGAAGTCGGTTCGGGACTACTTCGCCAGTGGCAAGGCGGCGTGGGACGCGGTGCGCGACCGGCCGCCGGCGGTGCGTTCGCCAGCGGACCCCGCGATCCAGAAGGCTCTGCGGGGCTGAGCCAGCCGCCACTGGCTCCCCGACAGCCCGGTGACCGGGCCCTGGCGTTCGGCCGTCAGGTCGTGGCGAAGGCTGCAAGACGACGCGCGTCGACCTCGGCGGCCAGCGCGGGTGCCCGCTCCAGCGCCTCGGGGCGACCGCAACTGGCCAGCCAGTTGGCCAGCATCAGGTGACCGCCCTCGGTGAGCACCGACTCCGGGTGGAACTGGACGCCCTCGATGGGCAGCGTCCGGTGCCGCATCGCCATCACCACGCCGGAGCCGGTCCAGCCGGTGACCTCCAGCTCGTCGGGGAGCGTCTCGGGCAGCACGGCGAGCGAGTGGTACCGGGTGGCGGTGAACGGGTCGGGCAGACCGGCGAGTACGCCGACCGAGTGGTGTCGTACCTCGGAGGTCTTGCCGTGCAGCAGCTCCGGAGCGCGCGTCACGGTCGCCCCGAAGGCTTCGCCGATCGCCTGGTGGCCGAGGCAGACGCCGAAGATCGGCAGCTTGCCCGCGTACTCCCGGATGACGTCCAGGCAGATGCCGGCGCGGTCCGGGCTGCCCGGTCCGGGCGACAGCAGGATGCCGTCGGCGCCGACCGTGCCCACCTCGGCGACGTCGATCTCGTCGTTGCGACGGACCTCGCAGTCCACCCCGAGCTGGCCCAGATATTGCACGAGGTTGAAGACGAAGGAGTCGTAGTTGTCGATCACCAGGACGCGCATGGTCACCTGCTCGGGGAGGGAGGCGCGGAGTTGTTCTGGTCGGTGTCGTACGGCAGCTCGTGCTCGTCGCCGGCCGGAGTCTCCCCGGTCACCGGGTCGCCGCCACCCGTCTCGGCGGGTACGCCGGACTCGACCTGCACGTCGTCGAAGGGCAGCAGGGGCTCGGCCCAGGGGAAGGCGACATACCAGAGCAGGGCCACCGTGGCGGCCAGGAGCAGCACCGAGCCGGTCAACTTCCCGACCACGCCGAACGGCAGCTTGCGCCAGATGAACGCGTACATCGGGTCAGCCTCCCAGCTCCGCCGGGCGGCCCGCGGACTTGGGTTGGGTGCGGTCCAGTTCGGCGTGGATGATCAGGCGCTGGTAGTTGTCGAACTTCGGGTTGCACGTGGTGAGGGTGAGCATCCGTTTGGTCGCCTTCTTGTCCGGCTCGCCGGGCACCGGCGCCACCACCTCGACCTGGGTCGGTCGGACGATCCGGGACTGCGACACCCGGTAGACGTACCAGTCGGTCTTGCTCTCGACCACGATCGGGTCGCCCTCGTCCAGCTCGTCCAGCCGCCAGAAGGTGGCCCGGTTGCGGTGGCCGGCGACGGAGAAGTTGCCCACCTGGCCGGGGAGCGCGCTGGTCGGGTAGTGGCCCGGGGCGAAGCGGATGTCCTGCTGAGTGACGCCCTCGACGACTACCCAGTTCTTGTCGAGCTTGGGGATGTAGAGGCCCGCGAGCGGCTTGCCGCGTACCGGTGGGGACGGTTTGACGCTCGGGCCGACCGACGGGGCCACCGTCGGGTCGTCGGTCGGGCCCCACGCCTGGGCCAACTGGTTGTTGAGGTCGTTCTGGTGGGCGTCGACGATGGCCGACTTGCCCCAGACCTCGTAGCCGGCGAAGAGCAGAACCACCAGGCCGAAGGTGATCAGGATTTCGCCGGTGACGCGGACGCCGGTGCGCAGTCGCGAGCCGAACGACGGGCGGGTCAGCTCGGAGTAGACGCTCTTGTAGCCCTCACCGGTCTGGTGCGGCCGGAGGTGCACCACCCGCTCGCCGCGTCGGGGTTGGGGAGGGTCGGCGGGGTTGTCGCCGGCCGGCTCATCCGGGACCGCGGTGCGGGGGACGGCACCCATCAAAGCTGTCGAGTCCATGGTCGGGGGCCTGCTGGCAGGTGTGGCGGGCACCGCCGGAATCAACGCGGTGGCGGCCGGGTCCACGCCGCGATCCCCGCCAGCGCTCGGCGGAACCCGGCCCGGCCCGGTCGGCGGAACCCGGCCCGGCCCGGTCGGCGGAACCCGGCCCGGCCCGGTCGGCGGAACCCGGCCCGGCCCGGTCGGTGCGAAACCTTCCGGCCCGGCCGCCGCGACGCGGTCGGGGGCGGCCGGGGAAACCGGCGTGGCCGGGGAGCCGGTGGGTCGGGCGGGCCGGGCGGTGACCTGCGGAATGTACGCGGTCGGCGAGTCGGCCAGCGGCGGCGTCGAGGGGCCTGAGGAGACAGGCCGGCTCGGCGTGCCGGAGGTCGCCGGCCGGGTCGGCATCGGCATCCCGCCGGGCGTGGCCGGGCGGGTTGGTGCGGCACCCGGTGGGTTGCCGACGCCCGGTGGGCGGGTCGGTGCGGCACCGGATGGGTTGCCGACGCCCGGTGGTCGGGTCGGTGCGGCGCTGGGCGCGGTCGGTCGGGTGGACGCGGCGCTGGGCGCGGGGGGCCGGGTCGGGGCGTTGCCGGGGGCAGCGGGCCGAACCGGGCCCTGGCTGCTGGCGGTCGGGCGGCCGGAGGCGGTCGCGGGGGGAACCCCGGCACCGCCGTGTGAGCCCGACCCGGCAGCTGTGCTGCCCGGCCAGGGCGGCGGCGCTTCGGCACCCGGGCGGCCCGGGGTCTCGGTCGGCTGGGGTCGAGTGGCGCTCGGCCGCGGTGGCTGCTCGGCCCGCGGTGGCTGCTCGGCTCGCGGTGGCTGCTCGGCCCGCGGAGGATGCAGCACCGGCTCGGGCCAGTTGCTGGCCGGGGCCGGTCGGCTCGGTGCAGACTCAGGCCGGTCGACCTTGGGCAGGAAGGCGGTCGGCTCGTCGGTCTGGTCCCGGTGTCGCCCGTCGCGTCGCTCGTCCGGCCCGCTCACTTGGGCACCGTAGCCGAGCGCAGGGCGGTGGAATCCTCGAATGCGGGAACTCGCACCGTGGAGGCCGTCTCCTTGTAGCCAAGCTGGTAGTCGTCGACCGCGTCCTTGAACAACCGGACTCCCTGAGAGCTGGCGAGGGCCTGCTGGAGGGCAGCCGGATCGCCGATCGCTACGATCTTGAACGGTGGGGAGTACACCCGGCCGTGAAGTAGCAGGGTGTTACCGACGCAGCGTACCGCGCTGGTGGTGAGCACGCGGACATTCATGATTGACATGGCCTCGGCTCCGCCGGCCCAGAGCGCGTTGACCACCGCCTGAACGTCCTGCTGATGCACCACCAGGTCGTCGTTGCTGGCGTCCGACTGCGTCTGGTCCAACTGTGGCGCGTCGTTCAGCTCGACGGTGACCCCGGGCCCGCCGAGGGCGGTGAACCCGGCGTTCTGGAGGCTGCCCTGGGCGCGATTCTGCTGATCCTTGATCGGGACGTCCGAGCCGGCCAAGGTGTTGGTCCGTTGCTCGACCTCGCCGCGCAGCGTGGCGGCGCGGCGCTCGCTGGCGGCTACCTGTTCGCGGCGGTCCTCGATGAGTTGGTTGAGCTGGGGGCGCCGGTCCTCCCGGAGAGCGGTGCCGCCCGCTGTGGTCGCGGTGGTGGTGAAGAGCAACCCGGCCGCCGCGGCGATCAGGGGCACCCCGATCGACCAGCCCGGACGGCGTTGGCGCGGTCGCCGGGGCAGCAGCCCGGCGGCGGCCCGTCGGAGGACCTTCTGCCAGGAGGTTGCGCCGGATGTGTACTCCACCGAGCGTTCCTTCCGCGTGTCGGGGATCGGTCCGTGCCGGCTGGGCCGGTGCGAGCAGTCCCGCCTCTTTCGGTCACTCCGTGCACTGGCCTGACCCCATTCGTGGTCCGGGCGGCCAATCGGGACTACGCTAGCTCTCGAACATTATTGGCCATGGACCGTCGCCCCCGCGCCCGGTTGTCAGGCCGGACGAGGTCGTCACCCCTCTGGAGAGCGCCGTGCCCAAGTCTCAGGTCCGTAAGAAGAAGGTGTACACCCCGCCGACGGACGTCCGTCCGACGACGACGACATCGTCGTCGCGCAAGCCTAGCCCGGTGTGGTTGCCGATCACCGCGGTCGCCTTGATCGTGGTCGGGATCGGCTGGCTGGTGCTCTACTACCTGTCCGAGCAGGAGTACCCGGTCATGGCGTGGGGTTACTGGAACCTCGCCGTCGGCTTCGGTGCGATGGTCGCCTCGCTGGCGTTGCTCTCCCGCTGGCGCTGACCCGAGCAGACCGTCGCGTCGGCGGTCCCACGTCACCCCGTCGAGCCCCTGCCCAGCAGGATCGGGTGGGGCCCCCTATGGTGTGCGCAGGCAGCGCGGCCTGCTGCGAGATGGCTCACGTTACCGCTGGGTAACCTTCGCGTAGGCTGCACTGCATGACCGAGCAGAGCGAGGTCATCAGGCAGCAGACCGGGGAGGCCAACTCGATGGGCAGCGTCCAGATCGTCACCACGATCCTCGCGGCCGCCATCACCGCCGTGGCGGTGTGGCTTGCGGTGCGTGCGGTCCTGAAGATGGTGGCAGTCATCCGGCTCGGGCAACCCGCGCCGGAGCGGTTCTCCGACAAGGTCGCCCGCGCCAGGACGATGCTGGTGGAGACGGCCGGCCACACCCGGATGCTCAAGTGGGGCGTGGTGGGCGCCGCGCACTGGTTCGTGATGGTCGGCTTCGTCGTGCTGTCGCTGCTGGTGCTCGAGGCGTACTTCGAGGTCGTCACCACCGATGGCGGGCTGCCGATCATCGGGCACTGGACGATCTTCGGTCTGGTCACCGAGATCATCGGGGTGCTGGGTCTGGTCGGCATCCTGGTGCTGATGGCGATCCGGCTGCGCAACCGACCGACCCGCCCGGGCGGGCGGTCGCGGTTCACCGGCTCGACCATGTGGCAGGGCTACTTCGTCGAGTGGATCGTGCTGCTGGTCCTGATCTTCGGCTTCGTGATCCGGGGCTTCAAGGTCGCCACCGACCACTTCGAGTTCCCGTTCTGGGCCACCCCGGTCAGCCACGCGGTCGGTGCGGTGCTGCCCGACTGGGCGGACGGCGTCAGCGTCGCCGCGGCCATCAAGATCATTATTTCGATGACGTGGCTGATCGTCATCTCCCTGAACGTCACGATGGGTGTCGCCTGGCACCGCTTCCTGGCGTTCCCCAACATCTTCTTCAAGCGGGAGCCGGCCAGGCCGGCCGGCTCCGGTCTCGGCGCGCTGCGGCCGATGACGAGCCAGGGCAAGCTTCTCGACTTCGAGGAGGCCGACCCGGAGAAGGACCAGTTCGGCGTCGCCCACGTCGAGCAGTTCAGCTGGAAGGGCCTCCTGGACTTCAGCACCTGCACCGAGTGCGGTCGCTGCCAGTCGCAGTGCCCGGCCTGGAACACGGGCAAGCCCCTGTCGCCGAAGCTGCTGGTGCTGAGCCTGCGTGACCACGCGTACGCGAAGGCGCCCTACCTGCTGGCCGGTGGCGGCAAGGACCTGACCGGCGAGGAGAAGGCCACCCAGGCGCAGCTCGCCCACCTGGACGTGCTGGCTCTCGCCGAGGCCGACAAGCCGTTGATCGGCACCGCCGAGGAGGGCGGTGTCATCGACCCGGACGTGCTCTGGTCCTGCACCACCTGCGGCGCCTGCGTGGAGCAGTGCCCGGTGGACATCGAGCACGTCGACCACATCGTTGACATGCGCCGCTACCAGGTGCTGATCGAGTCGAGCTTCCCCTCCGAGGCCGGCGTGATGCTGCGCAACCTGGAGAACAAGGGCAACCCGTGGGGCGCCCCGCAGAACACCCGCGAGGACTGGACCAAGGGCCTGGACTTCGAGGTGCCCCGGGTCGGCGAGGTGGACGACTTCGAGTACCTGTTCTGGGTCGGCTGCGCCGGCGCGTTCGAGGACCGGGCCAAGAAGACCACACGCGCGGTGGCCACGCTGCTCAACGAGGCGGGCGTGAAGTTCGCGATCCTGGGCGAGGGCGAGACCTGCTCCGGCGACCCGGCGCGGCGGATCGGCAACGAGTTCGTCTTCCAGATGCTCGCCCAGCAGAACGTGGAGACGCTGAACGAGGCGTTCGAGGGCCGGGACAAGGCCAAGCGCAAGATCGTCGCGACCTGCCCGCACTGCTTCAACACCCTGGGCAACGAGTACGGGCAGCTCGGCGGGGAGTTCGAGGTGGTCCACCACACCCAGCTGCTCGCGCACCTGGTCGCCACCGGCAAGCTCACGCCGGTGCAGCCGGTCGACGGCGGGGTCACCTACCACGACCCCTGCTACCTGGGTCGCCACAACCGCGTCTTCGCGGCACCGCGGGAGGTGCTCGGCGACGCCATTGAGGGCGAGCTGACCGAGATGCCGCGCAACAGCGAGCGCTCCTTCTGCTGCGGCGCCGGCGGCGCCCGGATGTGGATGGAAGAGAAGATCGGCAAGCGGATCAACGTGGACCGGGTTGAGGAGGCCATGGCCACCGGGGCGAAGACGGTAGCGGTCGGCTGCCCGTTCTGCTCGACAATGCTGAACGACGGGGTCAACGGCAAGGGTGCCGGCGAACAGGTCGAGGTGATCGACGTGGCGAGCGTGCTGCTCCGTTCGGTCAAGCCCGAGAAGCCGCAGGGCGGCAAGGAGACCGCCCCGATCGGCGGCTGAGACGCGTACCCCCGGGATCTGTTCATCGACGGCCGCCTCAGTAAGTCGGTGTTGGATCTGAAGATCACACGACAGAACTCCATTCACCCTGTAATAAAACTCGAATGACGTCATCTGCAATAAAATGAACTCGTGGCTCTGG
>NZ_JBEXGE010000027.1:0-105042 GCF_040607155.1 Micromonospora sp. NPDC005324
GTGATCCGCGCCGCCGACGTCGTGGTCACCATGGGCTGCGGCGACGCCTGCCCGGTCTTCCCCGGCACCCGCTACGAGAACTGGGACCTCGACGAACCCGCCGGTCGAAGCCTGGCCGACGTCCGGCCGATCCGCGACGAGATCGAACGCCGCGTCCGCCGTCTCCCTCACGAGCTGCACGTCCCCGCCACCCCATAGCCCCCTCGGGCCGACATCGGCTCACACCGCTACCGCACCAGGAGAGAACACACGATGACCATCGCCATCTGGCGGCGCCTGTTGGCCGAGTTTCTCGGGACCGCACTGTTGGTCACCGCCGTGGTGGGCTCCGGCATGGTTCCTCGGCCGCCGCGCCGGCACCGGCCTGACCGGCCGGGACCTTGGGCAGGTGCGGTGGGCGACGAGGTGGCGGTGCGTCAGGGTCCCGGTCGATGCAGGGCCTGCGGCGCGGGCGGCGTGGTTGCTGTCGGTGGCCGTCGCAGGGGTGCTCACCGCGGCGATGGCGGTCAGCCCGACGGTGGTCCCACCGTGTCATCGATGGCGGCGTTGGTCGTCGACGCGATGGTGGCGGCACGTGCAACGTAGGTAGCGGTCCGGCGAAGTATGGGCAGCGGTTACCGATGTCGTCGCGGGTGGTGGAGGCCAGGGTTGGCGTATGGCCTTTTCGCCGTCGTTCGCCCTCATCCGGGCCGAGGACCAACTCGTGTTGCAGGTGTCGGTCAGCAACCTGCAGCCGCAGCTGCGCCCCGGCCCACCGACAGGCTACGACCTGAAGCTGGTTGTCGGCGCCGCACAGGGGCACGTGTGGGTGCAGTTCCCTCCGCAGCAGCTCATGGAGAACGCGGCCCGGGGCGCCAGCCCGCGACTGGTGCAGACCAAGCCGATCTTCACGCCACGCAGCGACGTGGTGTTCGTGGTGCGCCCGTCGGACGGCCCGATCGATCTGTCCGTCGCCGGTATCCTGGCCGCGATCTCCCGGCTGGAGATCGTTGCCGGTGAACAGGGCGGCGCGGTCGACCCGCTCGACGCCCGGCCACCCCGGCCGGCCACCTCGGCGTACCACCTGGTCGCGGCCGCGATGGCCGGGCACGTCGGCCGGCCCGAGGACTCGGCCGCGGCGAAGGACCGGCGCCAGGACCGCGCGGCCCGCCGGGCGGCCGTCAGCCCACCGCGATCCAGCGGTACGTCCAGCGCCCGCGCGGCCGACGCCGCGCTGGTGGCCGCCCCGCCGCCGGGCTTTCCGCAGGCGTCACAGTTCCGCCTGCCCTACCTGCTCAACCTTCAGTCGCCCGGTGGCCAGGTCCGGCTGCGGCACGCCGCCGCAGCGCGGGTGAACGCCGGCCGCACCGCCCTGTGGAGCACCCGGCTGGAGGTCACCTCGGTGGACTTCTCGGCCAGCGCCGAAGTGCCACTGGCGGCGCGCTTCACCCACACCGCGCAGAGCAGTGCACCGCAGCCGGGGTGGGCCGACGACGTCAACGACGCGCGGCTCAGGAACACCCTCAGGGCCGACCTGTGCGTCGAGATCTCCGAGCAGTCGCGCACCGTCGCGCCGGCCACCGTGCAGCGGCTCGCACTGAGCAGCCTCGGCGGCTGGCTCAGCGTGCGTGGTGACTGGCCCGACCCGCCGCCGGGCTCCACGCCGGAGCAGATCGCCGCCACCGTCGCGCAGTGGCGCCACGACACGTCGATGGGCCGCGACCAGGCTCAACGGATCGTCGTGGTGGGCCGGCTCTACCCGTTCGGCCACCGGGCGATCTTCACCGAGGAGACGGTTCGGCGCTTCGAGAGCGGCAGCACCCGGGTGGCCGCGCTGCGCACCGCGGCGACCATCCTGGTCACCGATCCGCAGATGCCGTTCGTGCCGCCCGCCAAGGCGGTGACCGATGTGGGCGGCGATGCTCATCGGCGCTGGCCGTTCACCCGCGTCGATGTCATCACCACTGTGACCCCGCCGCTGGAGGCTGTCCAGCCGGTCGGTGGGATGACTGGCTCACGGGTCCTGCTGCTGGACGCCGCCACACCATTCGCCTATCAGCTGATCGGCTACGACCACGAGGGCAGCCCGGTGCCGTTCGCGCTGCCGCTGCTCTTCGTGCCGGGCACCGCCTCGGATGCGCAAGCCCGGGCGTTGTGGGACACCCTCGGCGGCGGAGCCCAGGTGCCCGAGAACGTCTTCCGGACCATCCAGGCCGGTGGACAGCCGATGGCGGTCGCCCCGATGCCGGAGCCCGCTTCGGCGGCGACCCGGTCAGCGGCCGGCCTGGACGTGCCCATTCCGGAGCAGGCCACGACGGTGCTCACCCGCAAGGTCGACCTGGCGCTGGATGCCGCCACCGGGCTGCCGGTCGCCCAACAGATCGTCGGGCGCATCGCCGCGCTGGACCGCTACGCGCCGGGGGCGAAAGAGGCGGTGCTGCAGTACGCCGCGCCGTACACCCAGGCGCTCTTCGACGGGGCGAACGCCCAGGGACAGGTCTTCCTGAAGCTGATCAGCGAATCGCCGGCGGTCGGCCTGGCGCAGCAGGCCACCGGCGGGCTGGCCGCCCTCACCCTGAGCACCTCGGCGATCTCCCGGCAGTTCGGGGCGCTGGCGGGCGCGGACCTGCCCACCCTGGCGGCCGGGGCGGTGGACCTGTCGTTCCTCAAGGACGCCGACAAGCTGCTGGGTCTGGCCAGGATCAAGGATCTGCTGCCCACCGACGAGGGCATCGTCCGGGAGCTGGGCAAGGCATACAAGATGGTCAGCGACCTGGTCGACGGCGTCGCCTCGCAGGTGTTGACCTGGGACACCAAGCTCTTCGGCGACAAGCCGCAGGCCCGCTTCCACCAGGGTTTCGTGGTGTTGCGGCCGCTGCGGGAAAGCCCCGGTGACGCCAACCGGGCCAACCTGAGGATCACGCAGACCACCGAGGTGGACACCGTCCGGCTCGAGACCCGGTCCACCAGCGAGTGCCTGGTCGAGCAGGTGGAGTTGCAGATCCACTCCACCACCACGCCGGCCTTCGACACCGTGCCGCTGCTCAGCGTGCCGATCAGGAGCATCCGGTTCACCAGCAGGGACGCCGGCAAGCCCGACGTCGACATCAAGCTGGGCGCGCTGCGCTACGGCCAGGTGCTCGCCTTCATCGCCACCCTGGCCGAGGTGATCGACCAGGAGGGCTTCTCCGATCCGCCGGCGCTGACCGTGACCCCGACCGGGGTGCGGTCCGGCTTCAGCTTCCCGGTGCCGTCGCTGGCGATCGGCGTCTTCGCGCTGGAGAACATCGCCATTTCCGCCGGCGCCGAGCTGAACTTCACCGGCGAGCCGTACCCGCTCTCCTTCGATCTTGCGTTTTCCACCCCGGACAACCCGTTCCGGCTGACCATCGCCGCGCTCGGCGGGGGAGGGCACCTCGCCATCGGCCTGGCCACCACCGGTTTGATCAAGCTGGTCGGTGCCCTGGAGTTCGGCGCCTCGCTATCGGTCGACCTGTTCGTGGCGCGCGGGTCGGTGGAGGCGATGGGCGGTGTGCTCTTCGACATCGACGCCAGCAAGGACATCGCCCGTATCGGCGGCTACTTCCGCATCCGCGGAGAGGTCGAGGTTTTGAGCATCATCAGCGTCTCGATCACCCTGACGCTCACCCTCGACTACGACCTCGACTCCAACGAGCTGTTCGGCTACGCCGAGATCGCCGTGGAGATCAAGGTGCTGTTCTTCAGCGAGTCGGTGGTGGTGGCCATGGAGCGCCGCTTCGCCGGCCCCAGCGCCGACCCGACCTTCGCCCAGCTGATGGCGCCGACCGGGCGGCCCGGCCCGCGCCCGTGGGACACCTACTGCGCCGCGTTCGCACAGGAGTAGACGATGACGTACAGCGTGCTCTGGACCGTTCTGCCGGCCGGCCTCGCCGACGGCAGGGCGCAGCTCAGCCTGGTCGCCGCTCCGCGCGGCCAGGGCATCACCACGATCGGCGGTACGCCGCTGGCGAACTGGCCGGCGGTGGTCAACGCCCTCGGGCCACTCTTTTTGGCCGACACCGGTGGCGGTGAGCCTCTGCCGCTGACCCGGCGCAGCCACCCGGCGTCGTCGCCGCTGTGGACGGCGCTCTTCGGTCCGGCCACCACTGTGCTCACCAAGGCTGGCGGGCGCCGCGCGTTGGGAGCCGCCCGACCGGGGCCGGCCTTCGCCGCCACCGCAACGGCTCTGGAGCAGTTGTACGGCAGCGTCAACGGCACCAACCCCACCGACTCGCTGGGCGCCGACCATGTCGTGCGACGGGCGATCGCCGCACTTGCCACAGTGGGCAGTGACCCCCGGGTGGCCCGGGCGATGGGCCTTCCGGCCGGCACCGCCCTGCTCGCCCCGGCGGCGACGTCGAACGCGACGCTGGCCACCGCGGTGCAGCGGCTGCGCCAGGAGGGTCACGAGGATCTTGCGATGGCGCTGCCGATCGCCGCCTACGCCCGCTGGTTACGCCGCGCAGGCGGCCCCCGCAGGGCACCCGGCCCGGGTGGGCGGGCCGCCGACGGGCCGCTGGCCGGGGTCAACTCGGTCGCCCAGGCCGACTTCCATCAGGTCTGCACCCTGCTGATGGCGCACCCCGCACTCTCCGTACCGCTGGGTCTACGCGTTGATCTCGAGATGGCGCCGTTCGACGGCGCACGCACCGTCCGGGTGGTGGACGCGGCCGGTCAGCCGCTGAACGGCCCGGTGCCCCGCTCCCAGCCTTTCAGCGCGGTGGTCAGCGACCTGCCCGCGCGCCGGTTCACCATGGCCACCGAGCCGGACGCCCGCGCCGAGATCGTCGGCGGGGTGCTCGACCTGCGTAACCCGGCCACCACCTACGTGCTGACCAGCGTGGATGTGGCCAGCCTGAGCGGTCAGCTGGTGGCGGCGTCGACCGCGTCGGCGCGCTCCGGCGAGCCGCTGCCGGCCCGGCTGCCGGTGCGCCGCGACGTCGGTCTGACCCTCGGCCAGCAGGCCCGTGCCGAGACAGTGGTCAGCCATGCCACCACCCGCACCGACGCGATCGCCTCGGCTGGTGTCCAGGCCCCGGCGGTGCTGTTCGCCGACGACGTGACCACCGGCTACCGGGTGGACGTGGCCACCGACGGCGGGCCGTTCCGGTCGCTCATGCGCCGCCGGGTGCGTTACACGGTGGGTGAGGTGACCATCGACGCCGACGACGAGGGCCGCACCGAGGCGGTGGTCGCCGCACAGCAGGATGACGAGTTCGGCGTCGCCCGGCTCATCGTCGGCGAGGAGGTCGCCGGGTGGGACGGCTGGGGCCTGTCGGTCGGCAAGCCGGGGCCGAAGGTGGGCGGCGACGGCCGCAACAGCCCGGAGGTGGAGGAGATCGACAGCGTCCTCGCGCCCGGCTACCCGCTGCGCGCGGAGATCACCGCCGCGCCGGGCACGCTACCGCGGCTGCGCTACGGACGCAGTTACCAGCTCCGGGCCCGGGCGGTGGACATCGCCGGCATCGCGATCGACCCGGACGTCTGCGATCCCACCCAGGTGCTGCCCGCGGTGCGCTACCTCCGCCACGAGGCGGCCGGCTCGCCCACCCTGGTGCCAACCAGGCGCTTCACCGAGGGCGAGTCGCTGCTACGGCTGGTGGTGCGCAGCGACGGCCAGGGCGCCCTACTGGGCACCTGCGAGCGGCACGTCGCCGCACCGGACAGCCCGCAGATGCTGGCCGAGCGGCATGCCATGTTCGACGCGGCCTTCGGGCCGCAGGCCACCCCGGCGGCCCGCGAGCGGATGTTCGCCGTCGCCCGTCGCGAGGAGGGCTCGTTCCTCGACCCGATGGTGCCCGGCCCGAGCGGCGCCATGGTGCCCCAACCGGGCCTGCAGATGGTCAGCAGCGACCCGACCAGGCTGGTCAAGGGCACCCTGCCGGTGCCTCGCGGGCGGGCACTGCCCAACGGCGCCTACGTGGTGATCGACGCGCCGGCCGCCCTGCTGCCCTACCTGCCGGACCCGGCCGTCGCGGGCGTGGCCATCGGCGGCGTGCCGGGTGCGTCGCCCGTGGTGAGCACGGGGTACGGGGGCAGCTGGCCGGATCTGCCGCCGGCGAAGCTGGTGGTCCGCCCGATGGCCGCCGGCTCCAACCTGGTGCAGGTCTCGGTGAAGAAGTCCGGCGGCCGATCGGTGATGACCATCGAGGTTCCTCCTGGCGTGGAGCAGACCTTCGAGCTGTCCAGCACGCTGCACCCCGACCGTCTGGACCACCTCGCCGTCGGCGCCGCCAACCCTCAGGACGTCCTGGACGGTCAGGTTCTGGGCCTGTCCTCCCGGCAACCGGTCACCGTGGTGCACGCGGTGCAGAAGCCGCTGGTGGCGCCGGCCCTGATCGGGCCGACGACGGTCACCGCGACCGGCCCGACCGGGCAGGTGACCGTCACCGCGCAGGTGCAGGCGCACCGGCCGACCACCGGCCGGGTGCACCTGGCGGCGTCCTGGCTCGAAGCGGTGGACGCCGGCACCGGCAGCGTCGAGCCGCAGCCGCGCACCGCCACGCTCGCCCCTACCGACCTGGAGCGCACCGGTGGACCGGTGGCGCTGACCGCGTCGCAGTTCTTCGGTGACACCCGGCACCGGGCGGTCGCCTACCGACCGGTCGGGTCCACCCGGTTCCGGGAGTACTTCCCTCCCGTGCCGGACGGCGATCAGAGTCAACTGCGCGAGGGCGCCCCGATGCTGGTGCACGTGCCCAACCGGGCCGTGCCGCCACCACCGGACGTGCACTCGGTGGTGCCGTCGTTCCGCTTCACCAGGGGCATGGAGTTCGGCGAGTGGACCAGCACCCGTGAAACGATGGGTGTGCGGGTGTGGCTCAACCGCCGCTGGAACCGCACCGGTGAGGGCGAGATGCTCGGCGTGGTGCTCTTCGCCAGCACGGCCGACGGTGACGTCGAGGAGGGCCGGGCGCTGTCCGGCCTGGTCACCCGCTGGGGCAGCGACCCGATCGAGGAGATCGGCCTCGGCGACCAGCAGCACTTCGTCGCCGACGACTTCGACACACCGGGCCAGGTCACGACCACCGTCACGCTGCTGGACCCGGCCGCGGGCGGCCGGCAGGTCACAGTGATCGGGCACCCGGTGCACTTCGACGCCGAGCGGGACCTGTGGTTCGCCGACATCGACGTGGACGTCGACCTCGCGGTGTGGCCGTTCCTGCGGCTGGGACTGGTGCGCTTCCAGCCGCACTCACTGCCCGGCTGCGCGGTTTCCCGGGTGGTCACCACCGATCTGGTCCAGCTGCCCCCGCACCGGCAGATCAAGGTGAAGAAGTTCGGGTCCACCGGAGTGCGGGTCAACGTCTTCGGCAAGCCCGCCGCCGCCAGCGAGTTCACGATGCGTCACGAGCGCCGGATGCCTGACCCGTTCCTGGCCAGCGCCGACATCGGCTCCGACATCGGCGTCCGGGCGCAGGAGGGCATCACCGGCACGCCCGGTGACGGCTGGCGGGTCACCGCCCTGCCCGCCCCGGCCGGTGGCATCGCCGCGATGCGCCTGGAGTGGGTGGCCGCCGGGGCGCCACCGGATCAGCTCATGCGCGAGCTGCGCGCCGGCCGGGTCGTGGTGCAGGAGCGCCAGCGCGGCTGGGCGGTCACCGGTCCGGGCGAAGCCCTGCGAACGGTCTACACGGAGGTCCTCGACCGCGCGCTGATCGACCCCAACCCGCCGGCCACCACCGCCGCGACCGAGGAGAGCTGAGCACAGTGGACGTCTTCGGACTGCACATCCGTGACGAGATCCGCATCGATCAGGCGTTCGTCGACGCTCTGCAGCCCTCGATCGCCGACAGTGGTCGCGCACTGGTCTTCATCGGCCGCCGGGTGGTGCTGCTCGGCGCGGTGATCCGCGGCTTTCGCAACGTCTTCGTCGTCGGTGACGAGATAATCGGCGGCGGCCCGGCCGGTACACCCTCGCTGGCCATGCAGGTGCCCGGCACCGCCGCCCAGGGCGAGGAGGGTCTCTCCGGCCGCCGCCTGGTGATCCACGCCCGCAGGCTGACGGGCGTCTCCGCCACCAGCACCGGGCAGCAGGGCGGCACGGGTGCGACCGGCGACCCCGGCCCACCGGTCAACGACCCGGGCGTCTCGCGGACCACCGCGCTGCCGCTACCTCCGCCGCCCCCGCCGCCGATCGGCGGGCATCCCGGTCTGCGAGGTCACCCGGGCGGCCCCGGAGGGGCCGGAGGTCCGGTGCACGTCTTCTTCGTCGAGGCATCCGGCACCAACACCTTCACCGGAGTCGGCGGCCCGGGTGGCGCGGGCGGTGCCGGTGGACCAGGTGGGCCAGGTATTCCCAACGACCCGGAGAACCAGGGACCACAGGGGCCGACGGGGGAGCCGGGTGGCCAGGGCGGCCCCCGCGCCGCCGAGGTGCTGGCCCGCACCCCCGAGCAGTACGACGAGGGGCTACGCCCGCTGCTCTCCGGCCGCGGCGGCGACCGCTGGGCCGAACAGCGCGGCCGGCAGGCGTGGTACGAGTTCCGCTCCGGGAACCTGATGCCGGCCGAACGGGAGTCGGCAGCCGTCGAGCGGCTTCGCAAGGGCACCATGGCGCCACAGGTGCGCGCCCTCATGGCCGATCACCGCACCGAGATCGGCGTGGAGCGCGATCTGGAGCTGGACCTGGTGCCGGCGGTCGACTTCTACGCCGGGCAGTGGCGCGCCGCGGCGGACACCCTCCGGGCGGCGCTGTTCGCGTCCGACGACGGCCCGGTCCTGCTCGCCGGCGACCAGCAACGGCTGCTGCGGGCCCGGGAGGCGGTGCGCACCCAGTTGACCGCGCTGCTGGGCGACCACGGGCCGCTGGAAGAGACCATCGGGGACAGCGCCCGGCGTCGACGGGCAGCCGCCGAACAGGCCCAGAAGGCCTCCGGGCAGCTGATCGGCCAGAGTGTGCTGCGCATCCAGGAACGGCTCGGCGACCTGACCGTCGCCGAGGCGCTCATCTCGTACGGCTCAGGCACTGTCTCCGGGTTCGACCTGGTCACGACGATCGCCCAGGTGCTCGGCGCACCCGACCCCACCCAGCCACATGGCGCCGCGGGCCTGCTGTTGCCGGCGGACACCACGGTGCTGGTTGACGCCGGCACCGCGGCCGGCGGCCCCTACCTCGCCGGGCAACCCGCCACCACTCAGCTGGCCGCGGCGGGTGTGGGCCTGGACGCGCACGGTCAATGGGCCCAGATCGGCACCCCCGGTTCCGGGCGGGTCGTGCACCTGCGCCGGGTCGCAGCCGATCTGCGCGCCGCCCAGGGTGACGGGCCCCTGCGGGACCTGCTGATCGAGATGACCGAGGCCTGCCACAGCTGGCGGTTGGCGACGCTGCGGCTGCGGCAGATCGATGGCACGACGGCGGCCATCGACGACCTCAAACGGCGCGCCCGGGAGGCGATCGGGGACCTGGACTCGGTGGACACCGACGATCGGCCGGCCAAATCGCCGGTGTCACGATTGCTGCGTGGCCTGCTCTGCCTTTTCGACGCACTCGACCATTGGAGCCAGCGGGCCCAGCGGGCGTTGAAGCTCTACATCCTGGATCGCGGCAACCCCGGCAGCATCTCGGGACAGACCGCGGCGCTGGCCTACCCGGACCTGGATCTGGACCTGGACGAGAAGGTCATGCCCGACTTCCCGGTGGGCGCCTACGACCTGATGATGAACGCCATCTTCACCCGGGACCCGGTGGCTGAGCGCGACCGGCACCGGGCCAAGGGACGGCCACTGGCAGTCCAGGACGGCACCCAGGTGATTCACAACGCGTTCTCCGTCGGCGCGTCCACCGCGGCGATCAACCGGTTCGTCAACGCCAAGTCGCTGTGGTTCGACCTGCCGCTGGCCAAGCTGCCGCCCGGGCTGGCCGAGTTGAAGGTGGTCGGGGTCACCGTCAACCTGCGGGGGATGGCCGGCAATGACAACAGCCTGCCGATGACGATCACACATGCCGGCTTCTCCCAACAGCGCGACCTCGATCTCGGCGTGCACGATCTGACCGGTCCACCGGCCACCCAGGAACTGGTGCTGCGCTTCGAACCGGCCACTCAGGTCTGGACCGGCGACACGGCGGCCGTCGCCGGCCAGGAGCACCTGTTCAGCCTGTACGGGCGTGGCCTCACCGGCGGCTGGACGCTGGCCTACGACTCGGTGACCGTCCCGTTCACCGGCCTGCAGCAGGTCGACGTCAACATCCAGTACGAGGCGATGGAGTCCCTCGACTCGGTGTCGCTCAAGCGAGTGGAGCACGCCCGCACCGGGCTCTTCGTCGGAGCCCGGGCCACCGGCCGGGTGCTGCTCACCGGCCCGGCACCGGCCGGCGGCAAGCGGGTCACCCTGCACAGCGGCCGGCCCGATCTGGTCAAGGTTCCCAGTGGAGTCGACGTCGTCGCGGGAGCTTCGACGGCTGAGTTCGCGATCGACGTGCTGGCGCCCACCGGTCCGCAGCCGATCGACATCTCGGCCAGCATGGCCGGCGTCCGGCGTGAGGCGATCGTGCACGTACCGCCACCGGTGCCGGCAGCGCCGCTGGTGACGACGGTGTCCCTGGGTGGTCCGGGCGCCGTCGCGGCGGTGGCGGTGTCCCGCGACGGCGCCGGCGGACGGGTCTTCGCTACCCATTCACCTCACGACCAGCCCGACGAGGACGGCACCCTGAGCAGCTGGGACCTGGCACTGACCCAGGCGCGGACGGCCGCCGTGGGTCACGGGCCGCGCGCGCTCACCATGCAGCCGCAGGGCAACCACGGATTCGTGGTCAACGGCGGCCACCACGACTTCTCCGTGCAGCGCTTCGAGGTGACCGCAGGCATCCCACAACCGGGGATCAGCAGACCGATCGGGCTGGGCGTGGTCGACGTGGCGCTCGACGCGGCCGCCCAGCGGCTCTACGTGGTGCACCAGGGCGGTGCGCCGCCAGTGGGAGTCGACATGCACGTGCGAGTGCTCAACCCGACCGACCTCAGTGAACTCGACGTGGTGGGTGACGAGGACGGCTTCGCCGGGATCATCGCCGCCGCGGTGGACAGCACCGCGGCACGCCTCTACGTTGCCCGGACCTACCGCGCCGGCGTACCGCAGACGGCAGCCATCTCGGTGATCACCCGGCGTGCGGACGGCCGGCACGCGGTCACCGGCACGGTCGACCTGCAGGATGTGCTGCTGCAGCCGGTCGACGTGGCGGTCGACGTACCGGCCGGGTTGATTTTCGTGTCCTGTCTCGGCGGCAACACCACCCACCCCTCGGTCGTGGTGCTCGACCAGGGCGACTTTCCCACCGACGGCGGCACCCGGCCGGTGCCGGCCGGCGCGGTGCTGCCGGTGCCCGGCGGTGGGCGGGCGGTGGCCACCCGACCGGGGACCGGCATCGGCTACGTCGCGACCTCAGCCGGTCTTCTGATGGTGGACGGCCGCTCCCGGGCCCTGCGGGTGGCGATCAAGCTGGGCGCCGCGCCGTGCTCGGTGGCGGTCGACCCGGTCACCGGCGTGGCCTACGTCGGTGACTTTGTCGCCGGCACCCTGAGCCGGGTGCTCACGCCGGCCGATGTGGCACCTCGGGCGTGGCGTTAGCCGGGCCGATGCCCCGAGCGCGGGCGGCCGCCGCGGCCTCCTGCCGGGTGCGCACCCCCAGCTTGTCGAAGATCGCTGCGACGTGGTGGTCCACTGTGCGCACCGACAGCACCAGGTCGGCAGCGATCTCGGCGTTGGTCCGGCCGGCGGTGAGCTGGCTGAGCACCAGCAGTTGCCGCTCGGTGAGGTGGGCCGGGTTGGCTAGGGTGCCGCGGCGCGCGCCACGCGGGACCCGGGCACCTCGATCGCGCAGCCGGCCCCGGACCAGGTCGGCCGCTGCCACCGCGCCCAGCCCGTCGAGCATCTGCAGCCCTCCGGCCACCGTGTCCGCGTCCGGGGATTCGGCCAGTTCCAGAGCCTGCTCGTACGGGTCGCCGTGGGTCGCCCACTGCGCCGCTGCGGTGGCCCAGTCACCACGGGCACCGGCCGCATACGCCTGGGTCACCACCAGATCGCACGCCTGCCTGCCCGCCGCATCGGTCACCGCGCTGCTGACGGGGTCGACAGCGACGCCCAGGCGGACCAGGTACCGCACCGCCTCGGCACGGAACGGCGCGGCACCCGGGTGCGCGAGGCGGGGCAGCAGCTCGGCCGCGACCTCCTCGGCCCGCTGACGGTCGTTGGTCAGCCAGGCCCACTCCAGGTAGGCGAGGCCGGCGTACGCCGTGCCCAGCAACAGCCGGCCGCGACGGGCCCGATCCCACGCCTGTGCCAGCAGCGGCGCGGCGGCCGGGTCACCCCGGCGGGCGCGTAGCCGGGCGTACCAGGGCACGCTGTAGACGTACAGCATGTCCGGGTCGTTCTGGCGCTGCGCCAGCGCGCGCAGCCCCGGTTCGGCGTGGTCCCAGCCGCCGCGGCGCAGCTCGACCAGCAGGTGGTGCACCCGCAAGTTGTAGGCGTGCGACCAGAAGCCGTGTTCCTCAGCGAAGGCCAGCCCGGCGCGCACGCACCCGGCCACCTCGGTCAGGGCGCCCATCCGGAAGAGCATCTCGCCGAGGTTGGTGTAGCCGCGCGCGACATACTCCAGCAAGCCGTCCTCGCGGGCCGTGTCGACGCTCTGGCGCAGCATGGCCAGCCCACCGGCGTCACCCACCTCGATTCGAGCGATGCCGAGATAGTTGAGGCACAGGGTGTCCAGGTCGGTGCGGCCGGTCCGGGCGGCCCGCTTGCGGGCCGACTCCAGGGCGGTGACCGCCCGCGCGAAATCGTCGGTCAACGCCAGGATCGCGCCCTCGTAGAGGAGTGCGTGTGCCGCCGCCGCGTCGTCGGTGCGGTTGTCGAGGATCCGCACGGCCTCGCCCGCGGTCCGCTCAGCGGCGTCGGTCTCGCCAGCCATGAACTGGTGCCGCGAGACGCGGATCAGGCAGCGCCCCCGGGCCGGCTCGTCGCCGAGCGCGGCGAATTCCCGGGCGGCCTGCTCGCCGACCCGCACCGCCTCGTGGAACCGGTGCGCGTTGTAGAGCTCCCAGCCGTACTCGTCCAACAGCGCGGCGCTCTCCGCGCCTCCCAGCCGGTCGCGGTAGGGCAGCACCGACTCGAGGAGCACCAGTGCCTGCCGGTGCGAGCCCGCTGCCGCCGCGGCTCGGGCCGCGCTCGGGCCGACCGCGACCACTGTCGCCGGATCGTCTCCGGCGACCGCGTGGTGCACCAGACGCCCCCGGTCCGGCGACGACTCGGCCCGCAGCGCCGCCAGCACCCGGCGGTGCAGCAGTCGCCGACGCAGCTCAGGCAGGTCGGCCTCGATCGCCCGTCGGGCCAGCTCGTGTCGGAAGGCCAGACCATCCGGTCGTACCTCGATAACCCCGCTCTGCTCCGCCTCGGCCAGCGCGGCCAGCGCCTGCGGCCCGAGCAGGATGGCGGCCAGGTCGACCCCGACCGCCCCCGGGATCACGCAGAGCTGCGCCAACGCCTCCTGACAGGCGGGCGTGAGGCGGCGGCACCGGGCGCGGACCGCGTCGCGCACCGCCCCCGAGGCGGCGGAGCCGTCGGACGCCAACGACTCACTGACGAAGAACGGGTTGCCGCCGGTCAGGGCGTGCAGCGCGGCGCCGTCGTGGCCAGTGCCGGCCGCCATCCGGGCCACCGCGGCCGCGGACAGCGCGGCCAGCGCGACTCGGACAACCGGCGCCGCGGTCAACGATCCCAGCAGGCGGTGGACGGGGTGCGCATCGTCCACGTCGTCACGCATGCTCAGCAGCAGGACGGCCGGCAGCGGCGCAATCCGCCGGGCGGTGTAGACCAACACGTCGATGGTCGCCTCATCCGCCCAGTGAATGTCCTCCACCACCAGGAGCGTCGCGGGAGCGCCGCGCAGCTCGGCCAGCATCGCGGGCAGCACAGCCACCAACGGGTACGCCCCGGCCGCGTCGCTCGGCGTGGTTGACGGGTGCGGCGCGGCCAGGGCGGCCGCCAGAGGACCCTCAAGATTCGCGACCGCCTCGCGCAACGGCGCCAGAGGAGCAGGGGCGATCAGATCGTCGCAGCCGCCGGAGAGCACCCGCACGGCCGGATCGACCTCGGCGAGCAGTTGGCGCACCACGCTGGTCTTGCCGATTCCCGCCTCACCGGTGAGCAGGGCCACCGAGCCCGCGCCGCCCAGCGCGGCATCGACAGCGGCCCGCAGCGTGGTCAGCGCGGACCGGCGCTCGAGGAGCTGCGCGGGCATTCTCCGATGGTGCCACCCGCATCGGGGGCGACTCCGGTTGAGACGGCTTGCTGACCCTACCTGCTGTACCGGCAGCCGAAGCCGCTGACCGATCCACGTGACCGGGACGCTCATCCCGCGCGGCGGCCACCTCGTCCCGCTCGACAGTCCAGACGCCGTCGCGGAACTCCTCCTCGGTCTCTCTGAAACCCCCGCCGTGCGGATCCGTCGACCTGGCGGCTGATATACAAGAACAATTTGAGCGCATTCGCGCTGATCGGCGGGGGGACCCGACGGCGATCGGTCATGGCCTGCGACAGCGCACTGTCGCAGGCCATGACCGCTGCGGTTGGTGCGCCGTCAGGCCGGCACGTGACCGGCCGTCCAGCACGCCGAGTGGCTGCGGCAGGAGACGTACGCCGCGAGCGCATCGTGCAGCGCGGCCAGTCGCGTTGTCGAGAGCCCGGCGGCGATGTTGTTGAGCTGGTGGGGGTCGATGGTCCGGTTGTAGTACTCCCGTTCGCCGTTTGCGTACTCGACGTAGGTGTAGGTCGCTGTTCGTAGGGCCTCGTAGGTGACCGGGCTGCCGTTGCGCCGGTCCTGGGCGTCGGGGTCATCAGCCGCCTGGTTGGGGCCGTGGTGCTCGATCAGCGCCCCGGTACGCCAGTTCGGTGCCGGGTCGCCCTGTGCGAGGGGGAGCAGGTTGCGTCCGTTGACGTGTGTGCCGACGTCGGCGGCGCCGATGCGGTGGAAGGTTGGTGCCAGGTCGATGTTCTGCACGATCTCGTCGCGCTGCGATCCTGGGACGACGCCCGGTCCGGCGACGACGAGCGGCACGCGTACGTCGGTGTCGAAGGCGGTTTGCTTGCCTCCGGTGAGTCGGTACTCGCCCATGTGGAAGCCGTTGTCGGAGCTGAACACCACGTAGGTGTTGTCGGCGACGCCGCTGGTGGTGAGTTGGGCGCGCAGGTTGCCGATCAGTCGGTCGACGGCTTGGACCGATTGGGCGCGCTTGCGGAAGTTCGTGTCCAGGGTGCTCTTCTCCTGGGCGGTCAGCGGTCCGTTGCCCGCCAGCCAGGACGGCGGGTTGGTGGGCAGCCGGTCGTACGCTGCGGTGCGCGGTGCGGTGAGGCCGGGAAAGTCGTCGAGGTCCTGGTTGGCCGGGGTGAACGGGCTGTGCGGGGCGAAGGTCGAGACCTCGAGCAGGAAGGGCGTGTTGGCGGCCGCAGAGCGCTGGATGAAGTCTTTGCCCTTGCGGGACAGCACGTTGGTCAGGTAATCGGCCGGCTGGTTGCCGTAGTGGACGACTGTGTGATTCTCGTTGAGGTCGTAGTTGTACCCGGCGTACCCGCTGCCCGCCACGTACCACTCCGACCAGCCGGGCGGGACGTACGGCAGCGCACCACCCTGCGTGTCCGCCGGAAGGTAGCCGTTGAGGTACTTGCCGAGGAAGCCGGTCCGGTAGCCCTTGCCCTGCAACGCGGTCGCGAAGGTTCGGTTCTCGTTGCCCCGGCCCTTGAAGACCGCGAATCCACCGTCGGCTCCACCGTTGGTGAAAACTCCCGTGTTGTGTGGGAACTGGCCGGTGAGGATCGACGAGCGGGACGGGCAGCACAGCGAGTCGGTCACCGTGTAGTTGGTGAAGGTGACCCCCTCACTCTGTAGTCGCTGCACCTGCGGCAGGTACGGCACGAGGTTCCACGCGAGGTCATCGACGAGCACGAAGATGATGTTGGGTGCGGTGGCGGTGGGCGCCGGCGGAGCGGGCTCCGCGCCGCGTGCCGGTGTCCAGGCGGCGAGCAGAGTCAGCCCGGCCACGAGGGTGGCGCCGAGGAGGCGTCGGTAGGTGATAGCCATGCTGCCAAGCGTGGTTGAAATTTGTCAGCATCTATTCAACAAGTGGTGATGATCCGATCAACATCCCGGCCCGGCCCGCGCCACGTCGCCATCGGGGCGAGTGGGCTCTGGTCGACGGCGATGAGCACCGCCCGAGGTGACAGGCGGCCGACGGATCAGTGACTGCCTGAACCCGCCCTCTCAAACAGGGCGAAGCCGGGCCGGGCGCACGGCGGGTGCTATGCAGGGGCGTCATCTTGCCGGGCCGGCCCGAAGAGAGTCATGACGAGCGCCACAATGCTGAAGAAGCCAGATCCCAAGGCCAGCAGAAGCGAGGGTACGAAGGCACTTGGCGGTGGCACCCAGCCACCAAGCACCCAGGGCAGCGTGACAAGGACGACGACCGCTGCCGTGGTGGTGACTTCGTTGACAATGAACGCGGTCGATATGGCCGAGCCGCCGCGAGCGACTGTGCGGTAGGTCGTGTCGGCGGTTGAGGCGATCAGCAGGACCGAGAGCGCGATGAAAGTAAGAGCACCCCAGATCGGCTCCAGGCCGGCGAGTGTGAGGGACACGATGAGCGGCACGGCCGAGACCAAGAAGATCCACCGCACTCCCGAGCGCATGTAGCGGTCGGCCGCAGCTGCGCCCTGGCGGGTCTTGTGCAGGTCGGAGTCGAGGTAGAAGAAGACTCCAACGAGGAGTGTGCCGACAATGGCACCCGAAATTTCTGCCATAGTCAAGAAGAACTCGTCGCCAATTTCTCGCATCGCGACCGACTCCCCTTCAACATGCAAGATGTCCCGACAGCGGTTTCTCGGTCACCTCGTGCAGCGCCCGGAACCGCCGCGGCTCCTGCCACTGTTCCGAATCCAGGGTCATCGCCGCCTCCGCCGGATCAGCCCATACCGGGCGAAGTCTCACTCACCGGACGGCCACCGGCGGCGCCGACACGCCGCAACCCTGGGCACGTCGAGATAGAAGGCACCCGCACCGCCCGCTTTGAACCCAGGCTGACGAAGTCGATCAGGCGCTGCTGACCTTCCTGAGCGAGTAACCGGAGACCGCAGTCCCGGTCGCTGTCCGGAAGTTACCGTCCTTCTGGCACCTGCAGCAGAACGGGCGGCCAGTTCTGCAGGACGGCATCGACGATCAGCTGAAGGTCGGCGCGTTCGGCGCCGCCGGCAGCCTGCACCGCGACGCCGTTGCCGATCGTCATGACGTACCTTGCCAGCAGTGCCGGGTCGGTCTCCGCGGGCAGGTCGCCCTCGTCGACGGCTCGCCGGAAGCGCTCGACCAAAAGGGTGCTGTTCTCGTCGCGCCACGTGGCCAGCAGGTCGCGGATCACTCGCCCGTCCTCGCCCCCGATCAGGGAGGCCCGCAGGCTGAGGCAGCCCGTTGGGTAGCCCGGCAGGGTGCTGCTCCGAACCGCGCCCTGAAGGAATACGGTGGCCACCCGGCGGGCGGTCGGCTCGGCCACCGCCTCGACACCGTACGACGCCGGGCCATGGGCGTAACGCTCCAGGGCCTTGCGGAACAACTCCTCCTTGTTGCCGAAGGCCGCGTACATGCTCGTGCGGCTGATCCCCATGGCCTCGGTCAGGTCAGGCAGGCTCGCACCCTCGTAGCCGTTCTGCCAAAACACCCGCATCGCGGCCTCAAGAGCCTCGCCGATGTCGAAGCCCCGAGGTCGACCGACCGGCGCGCTCCGTTGGATGTCCACGTGATTGAGCTTACCAATTGCGTACCGACCGATCCACAACTGCTACGTTAGTTCTGCACCGATCGGTCGGTACAGAATTCCAGGTTGCCGGGATCGGTGAGATGAGACCGTCTAGAGAGAGAGTGCGCGTGATGAGTGAGTTGACCGGTAAGACTGCACTGATCACCGGTTCCACCACCGGCATCGGCCGGGCGACGGCCTACGCCTTGGCCGCGCGGGGCGCGAGCGTGGTGGTAACCGGCCGCGACACCCAGCGCGGTGCCGAGGTGGTCAAGCGGATCCAGAACGATGGCGGCACGGCCCGTTTCATCGCCGCCGATCTGACCAACCAGGAGGACGTGACCCGGTTGGCCCGCGAAGCCGGCCAGGTGGATGTGCTGGTGAACAACGCCGGGGCGGCCAGCTTCGGCCCCAGCGCCAGCATTACTACTGAGCAGTACGACTCAATGCTCGACGGCAACCTGCGGGCGGTCTACATGCTGACCGCTGCCCTGGCTCCGAAGATGGCCGAGCGGGGCAGCGGCAGCGTGATCAACGTCAGCAGTGGGTCAGCCACACTCGGGGACTTCAACAACGCGGTCTACGCCGCCACCAAGGGAGCGGTGAACTCCCTGACCCGTGCCTGGGCCGCAGAGTACGGCCCGGCCGGTGTGCGCGTCAACACGGTCGCACCCGGTCCGGTGTACACCAGCGCTCCTGTCGAATATCTCGACAAGTACATCCCTCTCATCCCGCTGCGCCGCGTCGCCCAACCGGAGGATGTCAGCGAGGTGATCGCCTTCCTCGCCAGTGCCGGCGGCTCGTACGTGAACGGGGCCGTTATTCCCGTGGACGGTGGCCTCACCGTGGTCGAGCCCCCGAAACCCTCGCTGTCGATCGACTGACAGTCGAACGGACGCACCACATCGACCGGATCCTTGAAGAAGAGGAAGGTGCCGTGAGATCCACACTCCCTCCTGAGCTTGCGTACCTATTTGTTCTCGATGGTGAAGGTGTCGAAGCTGCCGGCAGACTGATCCTTCAGGGCGTCCCAGCCGTTCGCGTCGAGGCCTAGGACATCGAGTAGGTAGGCAGAGATGGCGTCAGCGACGAGGGCGACGCGGGCGGGGTCCTCGTCGGTGGTCTCCTTGACAGCTTCGCCAGCGACCCCGCCGAGGGTGTGCTCGCCGTCGGGAATCGTGAGCAGTCGCTTCGGCGCCGGGCTGAGGAAGTAGGCGTCGGTGAACCAGTCGGGTCCACGGGTAGACATGGCCGACTGGTCCTTGCCGCCGGCGATGACCAACGTGGGCGCGGTCATGGTGGAGAAGTCCGGGCGCATGAACGGGAGGTGCTCGACGGCGAAGGGGGTCAGGGAGTCGCCAGTACCGGTCGTGGTGATGAGGGCGCCAGCCTTGACGGCGGGGTGAGAGAAGTCCTCGCCCGGGTTGCCGGCGGCGTCGAATACCCGGGCACCGAGGATGGCTCCGGTGGTGTGCCCTCCCCAGGAGTGCCCGACGGCCGCAACGCGGTCGAGGTCGACTCGCGTGAGTAGGCCGCCGCTCTGACCGAGGATCTCCCGGAGGTGGTCCAGAACGGCATGTATGTCGGCGATTCGCACCCGCCAAATGCTGGCGAAGCGAGGGTCGTCGAGGCCGATGCGGTTGCGGCGGGAGTCGAGGTGTGTGGGCTGGACCACGACGAAACCGGCCACCGCCCACCGGTCTACGAGCGGCTCGTAGCCATCCATCGACCAGGCGTTGCCGTGGGAGAAGACGATAACCGGCAGATTCTCGCCGTCGGCCGGTGCGGTGACCTTAACCTGCAGGTCGATGCCGCGGTCGGTGGTGGGGACGGTGATGGGCTTGACGGCGATGAGCTGGCGTCCGTGCGGTGTGTTGGGCAAGGTGTTTCTCCGTAAGATGCTTTGCACCTGTCAAATTAACGGAACAGCGTTCCGCAACCGTAGCGGAACGTTGTTCCGGCAACAATGGGTGTGGTGCCCGGCACAATCGGCGCACGCGGCGGAACATGCGATGTGACCGCGAAACGTTGTTGGTCGGCGGCGACGGCGGTGTTCCTCGACGAGGGCTTACAGGCGCCTGTCCGTGACATCGCCAACTGCGCTGACGCGGAAGGCGGCACCGCCTACCGGCACTTTCCCACACGCAGACCTGGTAAGTGCCGTGTTCGGTCGCCAGGTTGACGAGTGCACGGCCCTGCCCGCAGAGCTTGCGCAGCATCCGGTCCCGGCTGTCGAGGCGTTGAGTCGATGGATCGCCGCCTTCGTTGAATTCCTGGCAATCAAGCACGGCCTCAGCGTCGCCACGCGAGGACCGACGACGCCCGGCGGGCACGGTTGCGCCCGCTGCGGGCCGCCGTACCCGAGGTCTGCCCGCCGTGCCGCATGGCCGCCCTGGGCGTCGCGGCGTGGCGGCAACAAATCCACCTGGAGGTACGGCCGGACGGCCCGTCTGAGCGCGCCCGGCTCTGCCAGACCCTGGAGGTCGCGGCCGGGATCGTCGCGGTTCCGGAGGCGTCGCCGTCCTGGCGGGTGCTGCTGGCGGCCTTGCCGATCTTGCCGACCGACCGCAGGCCGGTCAGGAGTTGCTCGGCAAGGGGTGCCCGCGGCGAACGCCTGCTGGGTGAAGCGCTCGGCGAGTCGGCCGTCCGCCGCTCACAGCCAGTCGTGTTCGCGGGCATAGCGGGCCGCTTCGTGGCGGGTGCGGGTTTGGGTCTTGCGCATGGCGTTGGAGAGGTAGTTGCGGACGGTGCCCGGGGCGAGGTAAAGCCGGGCGGCGATGTCGGCAACTGAGTAGCCCTCGCTGGTGACCCGCAGGACGTCGGCTTCGCGGTCGGTGAGGGGGGAGTCGTCGGTGACGGCGAGCGCGGACACGTCCGGGTCGATCCAGCGTTTCCCCGCGTGCAGGGTGGCGATGACCGAGGTGATGTGGGCTGGTTCGGCGGACTTGCTGACGAAGCCCTGGACGCCGAGCTTCAGCGCCTTGCGCAGCACGCCGGGGCGGGCGTGCCGGGTCAGCATGAGGATCACCTGCTCGGGTCGGTCCCGGCGGATCTCGGCGACCGCGTCGAGGCCGTCCACGCCGGGCATTTCCAGGTCGATGACCAGCACGTCGGGCCGGTGCCGGAGGGTGGCGGCGATAGCCGTCTGGCCGTCCTGCGCCTCGGCGAGAACGCTGATGTCGCCCTCCATCGGCAGCAGCGCGGCGAGGGCCGTGCGCAGCAGCACCTCGTCGTCGGCGAGCACGATGGTGGTCATCGGCCGTCCCCCGTAACGGTCGGGGCCGCGTCGGCCCGAGCGGGTGGGAAGACCGCTGCGGTCAGGAACTGCCCGTCGTTCTGTTCCACTGTCAGCTCACCCCCGTCGCCGGCCACCCGTTGCCTCAGTGCCGCCAGTCCTCGAAGCTCGGGGGGCGTGCCGGCGGTCGCGCCGTCGTTGACGATGGTGATGCCCGACGCGGCGAGCGTGATCTGCACCTGGGTGGCCTGCGCGTGGCGCAGGATGTTCGTTGTCGTCTCCCGCAGCACCAGCCCGAGCAGTTCGCTGGCGCGGGTGTCGACGTCGGCCTCGCGGGTCACCCGGACCCGGATACCGGCGGCCTCGAACAGGTTCTTCGCGTTCTCGATCTCCGCGGTGAGGTTGAGCCGCCGTTGGGCGTAGGCGAGTTCCTTGGTCTGCGCGATGGTGTCGCTGACCAACGTGTACGTCTCCCGCAGCTCCTTCTCCGCCCGAGCGGTGTCGCGCACCAGGAGTCGCTGGGCGAGGGCGATCTTCAGCTTGACCACGTGCAGGGTGTGGCCCTGGATGTCGTGCAGGTCGCTGGCGAACCGTACGCGCTCCCGCACCACGGCCAGCTCCGCCTCGCGTTCCCGAGTCTGTTCGAGCTCCCGGATGAGGTCGTAGAACCGCTCGCCCACGATCGTGAAGACCGTCACGACGACGGTGAGGACGGTCGGGATGAGGACGTAGGTGACCAGAACGTGACCGATGTCGTCGCGCTGCACCAGCAGCCGCGCCGCGCCGACGGCGGCGACGTAGGTGAACAGGCCGGCCACCGCCAGCTTCCGGCGCCGCCGGACCTCCCGCAGGGCGAGCGACCCGACGGCGCACACACCCCAGTAGGCGTTGGGGCTGCCGGTCACCAGGACCCCCAGCGGCCACACCGTCGCGGCCACGACCAGGCACGGCAGGGCGACCCGGGCGAGGTCGTTGGCCGTCCACCGTTCGAAGGCCACCACGGCCGCCACGACCCCGGGCGCCAGGACGACGATGTGCCACCAGGCACGCGCGTCGGTCCAGAGCAGGACCACCGCGGCGAACACCACCGGCGGCAGTGACGTGGCGAGGTTGAGCCGGCGCAGCCTTCCCTGCGTCGACTCGGTGAAGCGCGGCGATCTCGCGGTCACCATGTCAGTATCCGGCAGCCACCGGCCACGACCAGTGACACCACGTCACTTGTAGCCATGACGTGGTTGCACTGACGGCTGGCCGCGATCGCTGCTGTCATGGGTGCATGTCCACCACACCCGTCATCGAAGTCGAACGGCTGAACCTCACCTACGGCGACTTCCACGCCGTGAAGGACCTCTCCTTCGAGGTACGACCCGGAGAGCTCTACGCACTGCTGGGCACCAACGGAGCCGGGAAAACCTCGACCCTGGAGGTCATCGAGGGACACCGGAGGCCAACCTCGGGCACCGTACGCGTCTTCGGGCGCAGCCCCGACGACCGGCGAGCGGTACGTCCCCGGATGGGCGTCATGCTCCAGGAGAGCGGATTCTCCCCGGACCTCACCGTACGTGAGTCCGTCCGGCTGATCGGCCGGCTCAGCGGACGCACCGACGACGTCGACCGGGTGCTCGACATGGTCGACCTCACCGGCCGAGCTGGCCGCAAGGTGTCGCAGCTGTCCGGCGGGGAGAAACGGCGGCTGGACTTCGCCACAGCGGTCTACGGCACCCCGCAGCTGATCTTCCTGGACGAGCCGACCACCGGCCTCGACATCCAGTCCCGCGACGCGGTCTGGACGACCGTCGACCGGCTCCGGGAGAACGGCGCGACCATCGTGCTCACCACCCACTATCTGGAGGAGGCACAACAACGCGCGGACCGGATCGGGCTGATGCACCAGGGCACCCTGCACCGGGAGGGCACCGTGGCCGAGCTGACCCGCACCCTGCCCGCGGTCATCCGCTTCTCTCTCCCGGTCGGGTCACCGACGCTACCGCTACAGGCCGCCGTCAACGCCGAGGGGAAGGTCGTGGTCGAGACCTTCGGACTGCAGAAGGACCTGCACGTCCTGCTCGGCTGGGCCCAGGACCACGCCGTCGAGCTGCAGGGCCTTGAGGCCGGACCGACCCGCCTGGACGACGTCTTCCGCGCCATCAACAACTGATCCGATCTTCCGCGAGGAGCCGCACCGTGTTGTCCATCGCGTCCAGCGAACTGATCCAGATCTTCCGCAACCGGCTGGTACTGATCACCAGCCTCATCATCCCGGTGGTCGTCAGCGCGTTCTTCGTCCGCCAGCACGAGACCTACGCCGCCCTCGGCAGCCTCGGCTACATCGCCGCGATCGTCCTGTTCACGATCACCGCCTTCGGGCTCTATGCCACCGCCGTCACCACCCTGGCCTCCCGACGACAGAACCTCTTCCTCAAGCGGCTGCGCTCCACCGCCGCAAGCGACACCAGCATCCTCGCCGGACTGCTCCTGCCCGTCGTCGTCCTCGCCCTGATCCAGGTCACCGTGATCCTGACCGCCCTGGCCATCGTCGCCGGAGACCCGGCGAACATCGCCCTGCTCGTGGTCGCGACCATCGCCACCCTGGCCATGATGATCGGACTGGCGCTGGCCACCGCCGGGCTGACCAACTCACCCGAACACGCCCAGGTCACCACCCTGCCCATCACCCTCGGCGTGATCGCCGTGTCCAGCTGGATCGGCATCACCGGCACCGCGGACCTCACCTGGCTCAAACGACTCCTGCCCGGCGGCGCCGCCACCGAACTGACAATGAACGCCTGGAACGGCGGCGTCGCCGTGACCGAATCCCTGCTCCTGCTCGCACCCACCCTGGCCTGGGTCGCCATCGCCGTCACCCTCGCCACCCGACTCTTCCGCTGGGAGCCCCGCCGATGACCACCGAACCCCGCGAGCATTCCCACCAACCGACACTGGTGGAAGACCTCCTGCTGCTCCTGTTCCAACCTGCGTCCGGCACCATCGCCGGCGAGAACACCCTCTTCTACGTCCTCGGCGGAGCCGTCCTCACGGACCTCGCCCTCGGCGACCACCTGACCACGGAGGCCCGGGGCAGGGTCAGGAGCGTTGAGGGTCACCCACCGTCGGACGACCTTCTGCGTCCGGCGTGGGACTACCTCTCCGCAAAGCCAAAGGGCGTACAGACCGCGCTCGCGGCGATCGGTCCCCCTCTGCGTGCGCCGGTGCTGGACAGGCTCATCGCGCGAGGCGACATCGACCAGCATCCGCGCAAGGTGCTCGGCCTCTTCCGCACGACAGCTCTCCGGGAGGGTGGGACCGGACGCCGGGCACGTCTGCTCGCCGACGTCCGACAGGTCCTCGTGGAGGGCACGCAGCCGCCGACCCGCATCGCCGCGCTCGCGGCACTGCTCTCCGCAAGCGGAACCCTCCCGCAGTTCCACAGCGAGATCCCATGGACGTCATCGGTGATCACGCGGGCCAAGGAACTCGAGCGAGGCGACTGGGGAGCCGACGCCGCGGCGCAAGCCGTAACCCGCACCGTGACAGCCACCGTCGTCAACAGCGCCATCGCGGCCATCACCGTGCTTCCACGCAGCTAGGACACACCTCACCACACGGCGGGTGCCGGCAACTGGGACACCATCGACACCCACATCCGCCGAGGCGACGGCTACCTCCGCCCGCGCGATCCGAGGCGTGCCTTCCAAAGCCCTACTAGCGGACGCGAAGCCCGGCCACGACGAGGCCGACCAGGCGGCGTGCGTCGTAACGGGGATCGTTGCCCGCGCCGATGCAAAGATTGCCGACGCCGCGCAGCAGTCCGTAGGCATCCATGTCGGGGCGGATCTCGTCGGCGGCGACGGCGGCGGCGAGGAGCTGGTCGCAGACCGGGACGAGCCGGTCGAGGAAATAGGCGTGCAGGGTCTGGAAGGCGGCGTCGTCGGACTGTAGCGCTGCGGCGAGGCCGTGCTTGGTGACCAGGAAGTTGACGAACAGGTCGATCCACTGCGCCAGGGCGGCGTGCGGTGTGTCGCTGTCGGCCAGCAGAGCCGGTCCTGCCTCGGCGCATGCCTCGATCTGGTGGCGGTAGACGGCGACGATGAGGTCGGCTCGGGTGGAAAAGTGGCGGTAGATCGTGCCTACGCCGACGCCCGCCCTGACGGCGATGTCCCGCACAGGGACGTCGACGCCGGAGGTGACGAACGCCGCGGCAGCGGCGTCGAGCAGGGCCTTCTCGTTGCGCCGGGCGTCGGCCCGCTTGCGCGGGACCGGTTGCTCCGAGCCGCTGTTGATGTCGGCCACGTCGCGTTACCTCCGTCACTCCACTAGGCATACGGAACATCGTTCCGTATCTTGTTTATCGGAACAGCGTTCCGCTTGTTCACCATACTGACCGGCCGTGCTGTCACCAAACCAGGCACCGCCGGACGTCTGAAGGGGGAAACAGTCATGCAGTACCGCACCTTGGGTCGCACCGGTGTACAGGTCAGCACCCTCGCACTCGGCGCGATGAACTTCGGCAAGATCGGCAACACCAGCCAGGAAGAAGCCACCGCCATCGTCGACGGCGCGCTCGAGGCGGGGATCAACCTCATCGACACTGCCGACGCCTACAGCGGCGGCCAGTCCGAGGAGATGGTCGGCAAGGCCATCGCCGGCCGCCGGGACGACGTCGTCCTGGCCACCAAGGCGACCCTGCCGATGGGCGACGAGCGCAACCAGCGGGGTGGCTCGCGCCGCTGGCTGGTCACCGCATTGGAGAACAGCCTGCGCCGCCTCGGCGTCGACCACGTCGACCTCTACCAGATGCACCGGTGGGATCCGACGACCAGCGACGACGAGACGCTGTCGGCGCTGACGGACCTGCAGCGCGCGGGCAAGATCCGCTACTTCGGCTCCTCGACGTTCCCGGCCTACCGCATCGTGCAGGCGCAGTGGGCCGCCCGCGAGGGACGTCTGAGCCGTTACGTGACCGAGCAGCCGAACTACTCGATCCTGCAGCGTGGCATTGAGACCCACGTGCTGCCCGCGACGCAGGAGTACGGCATGGGCGTGCTCGCCTGGAGCCCGCTGGCGTCGGGCTGGCTGTCCGGGGCGATCCGCGCCGGCCAGGACATCAGCACGAACCGCGCGGGCTTCATGCAGCAGCGCTACGACATCAGCATCCCCGCCAACCGCGCCAAGCTCGACGCCGTCGAGCAGCTCGCCACACTCGCCGACGAGGCCGGCCTCAGCATGATCCAGCTCGCCCTCGGTTTCGTCACCGCACACCCGGGCGTGACCAGCGCGATCATCGGCCCCCGCACGATGGACCACCTCCGCTCGCAGCTCGCGGCCGTGGACACGGTGCTCTCGGCCGACGTGCTGGACGCGATCGATGCGATCGTGGCTCCCGGCGTCGACCTCGCCGCCAACGAGAAGAACGACACCCCGCCCGCCCTGCTCGAGCCGGCGCTGCGCCGCCGCTGACCACTGAAGACACATGGAGGGCACATGGCAGTAAGGGTGAGTGATGCTCCCGAGGCCAAGCGATATGAGGCCCGGGTCGAGGGAGAGTCCAGGGTCGCGGGCGTCGCGCAATACATCCGTACCACGGAACTCGTCGCGTTCGTCCACACCGAGGTTTCGCCCGAGTACGAGGGCAGGGGAGTCGGAGCGGCACCGGCCCGCACCGCCCTCGATGAGGCGCGGGCCGCGAACCTGCTGGTCCTGGCGACCTGCCCATTCATCGCGGGGTGGATCGCCAGGCACCCGGAGTATCAGGATCTGGTGTACCAGTCCCGCAGCAGAGTCAGCGACTGAACGGGTCAGCGGCCGTGGATTCGGCCCGACGGGGCCGAGGCCGAGCGCTTGGCCGAAGTGGTGCGGCGCTGCCCCTCGGGGGCGCTGCAGTACGAACTCGTGGACGGCGGGGCCGAGACCCCGGACCGCCCCGCGCGGATTGCGCGCAACTCCATCGGACAGGTGGTCGTGCACGGCGAGCTGAGCGTGGATACGCCGGAAGGTCCGCGCGCGGAGACCAGGGTTGTCCTGTGTGCGTGCGGGCAGAGCCAGCTTCAGCCGTACTGCGACCACTCGGGGCCCTGCGGTCAGGCACCGCAGGGCTGACCCGTCACCCCCATCGGTGGATGCTCCGGGAGAGCGCTGTGCCGGGTGGTCATGCCGAAGGAGGCGGGGATGGGTGCGACGCCGCAGAGGCGTCGACAGGTTTCATCGATGCGGTGGGGGAGGGCCGGATCCGACGCCACTGACCGAAAAGACCTCGCGGCCGCACCGTCCGGGCGGCAGGTGCTCTGTCTCTCCGTCGCTGCGTTCGTCGACGGAACATGGACGGTTAGCAGCATCGCCTCGGTGGCCGGCCCGCCCCGCCGTGTCCGGATGGCTTCTGGTGGCGTCCGGTGCGCCGACGACGACCCGTACCGCGCCACGGTCGTCATCGGGGCGAAATTGGGCCCCACTACAGTGGGGGCGGCGTTGCCGCGGGTGTGGTGCTGAGGTGATGACGGCCTGCGAAGGCGGCGGCCAGGGCGACGACGCCGGCACCGGTGGCCGCCCATAGGGCGGCGTCGGCACCGGTGGTGTCGATGAGGGCACCGCCGATGGGTGCGCCGACGGCGATGCCGGCGGGAATGGTCACCCCGAGCCAGGTGTACGCCTCGGTGACGGCGTGGCCCGGTATCACGGTGGCGACGAGCGTGTTACCGGCGATCAGGGTGGGCGCGTTGGCCACGCCGGCGACCACGAGTGCCGCGGTGGCCAGCGTCAGCGAGCTGGTGCAGGCGGCGACCAGGACGCTGCCCGCCGCCATGGCGGCGACACCGCGCAGGAACCGTCCCCGCGTGTGGGTGCGCCAGGTTTGGCCGCCATAGACGACGCCGGAGATCAGACTGGCGCCCGCCCAGGCGGCGAGCATGGCGCCGGACACGTCGGGACGTTCGAGTTCACGGGTCAGCGCCACGACGCCGACCTCGATGAAGCCAAACAGCGCGCCGATGCTCAGGAACACGGCGATGAGCACCCACAACGCGGGGTGGGACGTCGCTCGCACCCGGCGGCCGCCATGTCCGTCGGGCTGCGCCGCCGGCTCGGTCGACCGTTGAGCGAGGAACAGGCCGCAGCCGACGGCGACGACGGCGGCAGCGATGAGTAGCCCCGCTCCGGGCGCGATGGCCGTCGTGGCGGCGACGACCAGTACCGGGCCGATCACGAAGATCGCTTCCTCGATGAGCGACTCGACCGCCAGGGCGGTATCCAGGCGCTGATCACCGCGCAGCAACGCTGTCCAGCGGGCGCGTGTCAGCGCCCCGATCTGCGGCACGGACACCCCGACGGCCACGCCGAGCCCGATCAACGCCGCCGCAGGCGCCTGCCGGTAGGCGGCGATGACCAGGGCCAGCAGCGCCGTGACGTTCGCGAGGGCCTGCGGTGCCAGCACGCGGGCCTGACCCAGCCGGTCGGCAAGCCGGCTGACCTGCGGTGCGAGCAAGCCCTGCGACAGCGAGATCGCACCGGCGACCGCACCGGCGACCGTGTAGGAACCCCCCAGACTGGTGATCATCATGACCGCGCCCAAGCCCACCATCGCCTGCGGCAGCCGGGCAAGGGCGCCCACGGAACTGAACGCCAGCGCGCCCGGCACGGACCACACCTGGCGATACGACCCCCACCAGGGGCCGGGGTGCCTCGGGCCACTCATCGCCAGTGCGGCCTGCCGTCACACAGGATCATCCCCGGACCGTACGGCACAGAGAACCAGGTCCGGTCCGGGCCTTCGCCCTACTCGACTCTCGACCATCAATCCCGTGAGGCAGGTCAAGCCGCCCAATGCTTTGGTATCGCCGTTACACAGGCACCTCGGGCAGCGGCCTTCGGCAGTGGTACACGAAGGCAGGCGGGAGGTTGCGCCAGGTGGTCCGTCCCACGGTGACTTCCTCGAAGGCGGCCTGGGGAAGTTTGGGGGATGGGCCGCCAAGACGGCCGGCACCGGCGAGTACGGGCGTGTCATCATCGGCTTCGGCGGGGCGTCGGGCCGTCGAAGACCTGGAACTCATTGGAAACAATCCTTGTTAATGTCGAATGACAGCCGTCAATATGTGTGCCAGGGCAGTTCCGGTCCAGCGCTGAGGAGCGCGCCATGTCACGCATGCTGGTCTTCATCCTCGTCACCGTCCTCATCGGAGTGTCGCCGCAACCTGCGGCGGCCGATCCGCCGATCACCACCCTGGCGGCGGTCTGCTCGGTGTACTGCGACACACGCGACCCGTCCCAGGCCCGGCAGGACACCTTCCCGGTGCCGGACCGGATCCAGAACGGGCGGCGGATCGCGCTGCACCTGTCCGAGGCGGACGCGATGGCCTGGGGCAGCATCGACGACGGCACGAACGGTGACGCCATCTGGCTGGACCGCAGTTTCGACGGCGGCGCCACCTGGGAGGGCCTGCTCGGGCGGGCCACCGTGCCGGGCAGCTGGACCGGCACCCGGACGCTGATGTACAACCTGGCCGACCCGGCCAGGCATCGCCGAGGGGTGATCCGGGCGTGCGGCGACTCGGCCGGCATCCAGTGCACCGACTGGGTGCGGGCGCGGGCCTGCGACGCGCTCTGCGACGGCGCCGGCGCGGGCACCGCCACCGGAGATCAGCAACCGGTCGGCCCGGCCTCGCTGAGCGGCCGCACCATCGCACTGCACCTGGACACGCGCGGCCTGGCCTGGGCGACCATCGACGGCGGTGCGTCGGGCGACGAGGTCTGGCTGGACCGGTCCTGGAACGAAGGCGCGAGCTGGCCCGGCGGGTCGTCACTCGGCCGGACCTTGGTGCCGTCCGGCGGCACCGGCACCCGGACCACGCTCTTCGCGTCCCGGGACCCGCAGTACCGGCTCTACGGCGGTGCCCTGCGGGCCTGTGGACGCGCGGTCACCGGCAACAACGGCGCCTGCACCGCGTGGGCCCGCCCGGCGCACGACCGCCCGGCCGGTGCTGTGGACGCGCTGATGTATGACTACCGGCCGGACACCGCGTGGTGGCCGTCCAGCTGGTGGAACTCGGCGGTGGCCGTGACGCACGTGATGGACTGGATGCAACGCACCGGACGCACCGACTACCGCTGGATCGTGGACCGGACTTTCGAGGTCAACCGGGTGGCGTTCCCGGCCGGGGTGAAGAGCTCGGATGCGATCGAGGGACATTTCATCAGCCGGGCGATCGACGACGCCGCCTGGTGGGGGATCGCCTGGGTTCAGGCGTACGACCTGACGAGCGACCGCAAGTACCTCGACGAGGCAATCACCATCGCCAATTACGTGCACCAGTTCTGGGACACGTCGACCTGCGGTGGAGGGGTCTGGTGGGACCGCGAGCGCACGTACAAGAACGCGGTCACCGCTGGTCTCTACATCCGCCTCACCGCAGCGTTGCACAACCGGCTGGCCGGCGACACCACCTGGCTCGATCGCGCGACCACCTCCTGGACCTGGTTCACCCGCAGCGCAATGGTGAACGGCTCCAACCTCGTCAACGACGGCCTGACCACCGCCTGCACGAACAACAACCAGCAGGTCTGGACCTACAACCAGGGCCTGGCGGTGGGCGGGTCGCTCGAGGTCTGGCGGGCCACCGGCAACGGTGACGTTCTGGCGTACGCCCGGCGTCTGGCCGACGCGGCGATGACCAGCGGCGCGCTCAGCCCCGGCGGCATTCTCACCGAGGCGTGCGACGCGCCCGACCGGACCTGCGGCGACAACGCGAAGCAGTTCAAGGGCATCTTCATGCGCTACCTGATGGACCTGGCCGATGCCACCGGGGTGACCTCCTACCGGGCGTACGCGCGGGTCCAGTCGGACCGGATCTGGAGCGCCGACCGGGACTCGCTGAACCGGCTCGGACAACGGTGGACCGGGCTGACCTCGTCCGCGTACCCCAATGGGCGCGACTGGCGCACCCAGGCGTCGGCGCTGAGCGCCCTGCTTGCCGCCACCGACCGCCCAGGGGGTCCCACGACGCCGCCGCCCACCACCCCGCCACCCGGCGCGGCTGCCTGGGCGCCGGGTGTTTCCTATGTAGCCGGAGGGATCGCCACCTATGCCGGGATTCGCTATCAATGCCGCCAGCCGCACACGTCTGTCGTCGGCTGGGATCCGCCGAACGTCCCAGCCCTGTGGCTCCGACTGTGACCCGCGCCGGCGCGGACCTGTCCAGTGGCCGGTTCAGCGCTGCTGAGCGCAGCTGGCGACAGAGTCGAGATCCCCACGGCCTGGTCATTCTGCGACTGCGAACTCCATTTCGCCCACGGGGTTCGCGAAGTCGCTGACTCGCAATGACACCTGCAACCGCCACGTTCCGGCTACCGGAAGCATGACCTGGGCCGTGTAGTGGCCCGGTGATACCTGTGTCAACGGGACAGCGCCGAGCGTCGCTCGGTCGGAGGACAGGCGCACCACCGGCGGCGCAACACCCTCCGTGGGTTCACCGTTCGCGGAACTCAGCCGAAGGGTGACACTGTTGGAACCGCGGGTCAGTGGTGCGACGACGGCCCGCACCTCGATGTCGCCCAGAGTTGTCATCCGAGTGCCGGGGTTGGTCTCGGCCACCGCGCTCGCGGGCCCGGAAACGCCCTCGGGGCTGGTGTCGACGAGGAAGCCGGTGATGAGCAGGGCAACAGTAAGGACGGCACCCTCAATGGCGGTGGCGCGCGCGACCGGCCGGGCGAGCGTCTGTCGGTCGGGTTGTTTCGCTGCCCGCTTGAGCCGGGGGAGGAGCGACCACCGGTTCCAGGCCGCGATGGCGAGCGCCGCCAGCACGACGGCGATTTTCGACAGCAGTAGCTGCCCATAACTGGTGTCGACGAGAGCTGTCCAGGACCCGAGGATCCGCCATGCGAGCAGCGAGCCGGTCGCGACCAGGGCCGCGAGAACGCCGGCGGCGGCGGTGGAGAACCGGGCGAGTACCTCGGCCGCGGCGGTGCCACGACGGGAGAGGCCGGGCAATGTCAGTGCCAAGCCGGTGACCCCGCCGAGCCAGATGCCGCCCGCGAGTAGGTGCAGCGCATCCGCAGCGACGGCGAGGAATTCTGGGCTCGCTGCGCGGGTGTGCCCGACCAGCGCAGGAGCCATGGCCGCGATCGCAGCGGCCGCTACCGCTGCGCTGCGTCGCTGTCGTGAGGCGGCCCCGGTGCCGAGCAGAGCCACAGCCACTACTGATCCACCGATCACGGCCGCGGAGACGGCGTAGTCGGTCGGCGGCAAGGAGGCCCATGTCGAGCCTCGGCTGAGCAGGCTCGGCCCGCCGCCGAGCAGATAGACCGCGGCTATCGGCAGAACTGCGAGCCACGCCCCAGCCCCGACGGCCGCGGCGGCACGTGCGGAGATGACCAAACGGCGTCGTGGGCGGTCGGCCCAGGGACCGGTGGGCAGGAGGATGGCGGCGAAGATGACGAGCCCGGTTGCGAGGAGGAGGCCGACATAGCCCACCCAGCGGGTCAGGGTCAGCGGCCAGGGGACCTCCGAGACACTGCTCGGTTCGCTCGAAGAGGGGGTGACGTCGCGGCTGGGCGCGCCGACGGAGAAGGTGAGGGCGCCGCCGATGGGGTGCCCGTCGTCGGAGATGACGCGCCAGGTGATCACGGCCGTACCGTTGCCCAGTTGTTCGGACAGATTGACGTCGAGCTTGGCGCCCTCGACTGTCGCCCTCGCTTCGACCGGCTCACCCTGGGAGTCGAAGACCTGAACACCGTTCGGTACGCCGCGCACGGCCTCGTTGAATGTGAACAGGACCTGGTTGGGTGCGGTCTGGAGAATTGCGCCTTCGGCCGGGTCGGTGCTGATCAGGTTGGCGTGGGCGTACGCCGGCCGGGAAATGCCGAGCAGCATCGCGGGCACCAGGACCAGCATCAGCAGTGCCGTTCTCCGGACTCGCCGCGGTCGCCGGTCGATCATGTGCGGCGGCGCTGCCGAACAAGCGCTGCGCTACCGAGCAGCGAGCCGAGGAGGCCGGCCGCCAGTGCGGCGAGTGTCAGCGCGTTGTCCTTTCCTGCCGCCGGCGTCGCAGCACGCACCTGCTCGGCGGTCACGTGGTGGTGCGTGCCCCCAGCAGGTTCGGAGATGGTGAAGCTGGGGGCGGGCAACTCGAGTTCCCCGACGGTATGCGCGTCCTGCGGTACTTCTATCCAGGCCGATTCGCCCTGTTCGCAGGTCTGGATGGTCGGAAACACCAGTGTGGTTCCGCTGGCTTCGGGCAGCTGGACCGCGAGCTCGAACACCTCGCGGTACCCGTCCGGGAGCGGGGTGTCCGTGCTGAACGTGACCGAGGCGACCCGTTCCACGATCTTGTTCCCGTGTGGGTCGACAGCAGGCGGGTCGACCTTCTCGGTCTTCTTGGCGACCTTCCACAGCGCTGTGCGGGTGGGGGTCACCGAGGTGATCTGCGCCGGGATCTGGACGGTGACGCTGGTGGTGGGCGACGTTCCGCAGCCGTGCCCGACACCGAACTGGAGGACAGCGTGGGCGCCGGCAGCGGTCGTGGAAGGGGTGACGGTGACGTGGGCCCTCGCTGGGGAAGCGATACCAACCAGGCCGACGGTCAGCGTGGCGGCGCCGATTCGCTGAATACCCCGCGACCGCGTCCGGGCCGAACGACGGCGGTCGTGCTCGACAGTCGGGGGCTGGGCAGATGCTCTGTCATCGCGCCGCATGTCGCATCCTCGCGCGTCAGGACGAGTCGGCTCGCCGTGTTGATCCGGGGGAGGTTCGTCGACTGTGATCAGAGGGATTGGATCAGCAGGCAGAATTCATGTCAAGGATGTGAACCATGATTGGACCGCGCATTGCGGCGCCCTGAGTAGCGCTGTAACGTTCGTTCACGTTGGTGAACCGAAGTCCGCAGCGTGAACGACTGATAGGAGGGGCCGCCATGCCCAACATCACCGTCGAGTTGCTCGCAGGCCGGTCCTTGGAGCAGCGCAAGGCGTTCGCGCGGGCCGTGACCGACAGTGCCGTCGAGATCCTCGGCGCCCGTCAGCAGGACGTCCGCATGGTGTTCACCGAGATCACGGCGGATGTCGTGGCCAATGGAGGCGTACTGGCCAGCGAGGACGCCTCCCGCGCCGGCGTGTTGGCCGCGCTCGACAAGAACTGAGGTCGCCGACGCCGCGCAGCGCGGTCGCGCGGCGCAGCGGTTTGATCAGGGTTACGTTGCCTGCGACAGGCGGCGACACTGTGGTCTCCTGCCTGTCGCCTCGATCAGGCGGACGACGCCGACACCGAGAGGTTGCCGTAGCCCGCATCCTCGGTGTCGGCGTCGCGTGCTGTCGGCGGATGATCCGCGGCATCGTGTTCCCGGGTCAGCGCATCAACCCGTTGTCACGCATCGCCGACAGGCGAGCCTTCACACTCAGCAGGGTCTCGATGATGAAGTCCTCCCGCCCTTGGCCGAGGCGGCTGACCGGGACTGCGACGCTCAGCGCGTCAACCGATCGGTGGGAGAAGGGCATGGTGACGCCGAAGCAGCGTACGCCGAGGCAGGATTCCTCGCTTTCCTCTGCGTAGCCGAGCTGGCCGGCCTTCCCGATGATCGCCATTAGGAGGTCCCGGTCGGTGATCGTCTGGGTGGTGACGGGCTTGATCTGGTGGGGGACGAGTGTGTCACGGACGTCTTCGGGCAGCTCTGCGAGAATCGCCCGACCGAGTGCCGTCATGTAGGCGGGAAGGCGGCGGCCAACAGCCGAGTACATGCGCAACGGATGCTTGGACTCGCGCTTGGCGGTGTAGATGATCTCCGCGCCCTCCAGGCGACCGAGGTGCACCGTCTCCTCGGTGGCCGCCGCGATCTCGTCCATCACCGAGCTGGCGCGCGACAGCACCGGGTCGCCGTCGAGATAGGCGGAGCTGACCGTCAGCGTGTGCACTCCGAGTCGGTAGACGCTGCCGGTCTCGTCGGTGTCCAGCCAACCGCGCGAGCACATGGTGCGCAAAAGCGCGTGCAGACTGCTCTTCGGGATGCCGAGGCGCGTCGCCAGCTGCAGTTGGGTGCCGGGACCGTTGGCGGCGATGTCGTCCAGAGCGTCGAGGACTCGTGCCGCAGATTTGACCTGCGAGGTGGCGGAGCCGTTGGCCGTCTTCTCCCTGTCCACCGAGACCTCCTGAGCAGTCGACACGCCTTCGTTTGAGATCGCACCACCCTACACCCGTTCACATAGAGGAACACGCTTCGGCCCCTTGACCTGTGATCGGAGCCATAGGTATCGTCGCGCTCAGTTCATATAGCTGAACGCGGTTCACAAACGAGGAGAGTTCCTTGATTGAGGTTAGGTACTCCGCATCGCCCTCCGCCGTGGAGACGGCGACGAATGCGGACCTGCGCAAGAACTTCCTCGTGGAGAACCTGTTCCGCATCGGCGAGGTGCACGGGGTGTACACCCACGACGACCGGCTGGTTGTCGGCGGTGCGGTGCCCGGCGCCGGTCAGCTCCAGCTGCCGGCCTGGGACGTGCTCGGCACCACCTCGCACCTGGCCCGCCGCGAGCTCGGCATCGTCAACGTCGGGCAGCCCGGCCACGTGCTCGTCAACAATGAGAAGTTCGAGCTCGGCCACCTCGACGGACTGTTCGTCGGCCGTGGCAACGAGGTCGTCTTCGAAGGCCCCGACGCCGCGTTCTACTTCGTCTCCGCCCCGGCACACGCGGTCTACCCCACCGCCCTGCTGAACCACTCGGCGATCGAGCCGGTCAAGCTGGGCACGCCTCAAGGCGCCAACGAACGCCACCTCTATCGGTACGCCTGGGGCCAGGAACTCCAGACGTCGGTTCTCCAATTCGGCGTGACGGTCATCGCCGACGGCTCCGTGTGGAACACCTTTCCGCCGCATCTGCATGACCGGCGTACCGAGGTCTACCTGTACGTCGATCTCGACGACAAGGACCGGGTCTTCCACCTGATGGGCCGGCCCGGCGCCGCCCGCCACCTCGTCATGCGCAACCACGAGGCCGTCATCTCGCCGCCGTGGTCGATCCACTCGGGCGTCGGCACCGGCTCGTACGCCTTCATCTGGGCCATGGGGGGAGAGAACAACGAGTACACCGACTTGACCCCGGTGGCCCTGGAGGACCTGTGACCACCCAGACTGCCGCCGCGGTGCGCTCGCCGTTCGACCTGCACGGCCGCTGCGCCGTCGTGACCGGCGCCGGCCGCGGCCTGGGACAGGCCATCGCTCGTGGGCTCGCCCAGGCAGGAGCCGACCTGGTTCTCCTGGGCCGACCGGGATCCCAGTCGTCCACGCGGGACCAGGTGGCGGACCTCGGTGGTGACGTGGAGATCGTCGATCTCGACATCAGCGACCACGACGCCGTCGAGCGGGTCGCCGCCGAAGTGACCAGCAACCGCCAGGTGGACATTCTGATCAACAACGCCGGCGTCATCGACCGCGCCGACTCGGTCGATGTGAGTCAGCAGTCGTGGCACCGTGTGGTCGACATCAATCTGACCGGCGTCTTCCTCCTCTGCCAGCAGTTCGGGCACCCCATGACCGAGCGCGGGCAGGGAAAGATAGTCAGCGTCGCCAGCCTCCTCTCCTTTCAGGGCGGGCTCCGTGTGGCGGCGTACACCGCCAGCAAACACGGTGTCGCCGGCATCACCAAGGCGCTGGCGAACGAGTGGGGCCCGCTCGGGGTGCAGGTCAACGCCATCGCACCCGGTTACATGGCCACCGACAACACGACCGCGCTGCGCGAGGACCCCGACCGTTCCCGGTCCATCCTCGAACGCATCCCCGCTGGCCGCTGGGGAGACGCCACCGACGTCGCCGGAGCGGCCGTCTTCCTGAGTTCCGCCGCCGCCGACTACGTCAACGGCCATGTCCTGGTCGTCGACGGAGGCTGGATGGCCCGCTGACCGCGGCCTTTCCCGTACCGAACAAGCAGTTTCCTTTGGAAAATGGAGGATCGACAATGAAGCTCCGCACTCGTCCCAGTGCAGCCATCATGAGCCTGTCGCTGGCGGCGGCCGTCCTTGCCGGTTGCACCGAGGAGGCCGCCGGAGGAAACGACACTGCCGGCGCTGCCGCCGGTGCCTGCGCACCGACCGACGTCAGGCTGGTGGGACAGGTTCGTAACGAGTCCAACCCCTACGAGGCCTCGTGGCTCACCGGCGGCGATGCCTTCGCCAAGACGGTCGGCCTCACCCAGGAGCGCCTCACCTACGACGGCGACTCCACCAAGCAGCAGGAGCAGATCAGCCAGATCCTCGCCGGCAACACCAAGTGCCTGGTCATGAATGTGCTGCCCAACGGCGACTCGGACACCGCGCCGATCGTCAAGGGCGCCGACCAGGCCGGCGCCTACCTCGTCACCCAGTGGAACAAGCCGGCCGACCTGCGCCCGGCCGACCACGACACGTGGCTCAGCCACATCACCTACAACGGCGTCGAGTCGGGCCAGCAGATCGGTGACGCGCTCGCCGCTGCGATCGGAGGCTCGGGTGGCATCATCGCGCTGCAAGGTGTCCTTGACACCGCGGCCGCCAAGGACCGGTTCACCGGCCTCGAGACGTCGCTCAAGAAGAACACCGGCGTCAAACTGCTCGACCAGCAGGCCGCCAACTTCTCGCGCGCCGAGGCGCTCACCGTCACCAAGACGCTGCTGACCAAACACGGCGACAAACTCAAGGGCATCTGGGCCGCCAACGACGACATGGCCCTCGGCGCTCTGGAGGCACTCCAGCAGGCAGGTCGGGCCGGCAAGGTGGCGGTCGTCGGTATCGACGCCGTTCCGGACGCCGTCAGCGCCGTCCAGAGCGGAACCATGACCGCCACCGTCTCCAGCGACGGCGCGTGGCAGGGTGGGATCGGTCTGGCGATCGGCTTCTGCGTCGCCACCGGCAAGCTGTCGGTCAAGGACATCGCCGCTGACAACCGGGCGTTCTTCGCCGAGCAGTTCCTGATCACCAAGGACAACGCCGCCAACTTCGCGCAGCCGAAGACGAACCCATCGGACTTCGAGTGCGGCAACGTCTTCAACCGTGTGGCCGGGCCCCTGACGTGACAATGACTTCCGAGGTCGTCACCGCTCCTCGCCGCCAGTCCCGGCGAGGGGCGTCGTTTCGAGACGTTGGCCCATCGGTCGCGCTGATCGTCATCTTCGTGATGTTCGCGGCCTTGAGCCCACAGTTCCGCAGCATCGACAACGTCCGGAACATCGTGGACGCGGCCGCCGTGCTCGCCGTCGTCACCTGCGGCATCACGTTCGTGCTGATGATGGGGTCCATCGATCTCTCGGCCGCCGGTGTGATGGGCGCCTCCGCCCTGACCGTGTCGCTGCTGGTGGCCAACAATCGCAACGACAACGACTTCGGGCTCTGGGGAATCGTGGTGGCCGTCCTGCTGGGCTGCGCTTTCGGTTGCCTGAGCGGGCTCGCACTGGTTCTCTTGAAGGTTCCCTCGTTCATGGGCACGCTGGGGGTTTCGGCCGTCGGGCTCGGCGTCGCGACCCTGATGTTCGCCGGCGTCCAGCCCAACATCTCTGATGCCATGCTCGAAAGCTGGGCGATCGAGCGCCTCCTGGGGTTCTCCTACCTCACCTGGATCGCCGTCGCGTGTGTCCTGGTGGGCTGGCTCGTTCAGCGCTACACCCGGCTCGGTCGCTACGCCTACGCCATTGGCGGCGCCGAGGAAGTCCTCACGCTCTCGGGTATCAGGGTGAAACCGTACAAGGTCGCGGTCTTCACCCTGGCCGGCGCCTTCTACGGCCTGGGCGGTGTCATGGTGACCAGCCAGCTCGGCGCTGGCCTCGTGCAGGCCGGCGACGGATACGACTTCTCCGCCATCACCGCCGCCGTCGTCGGCGGCACCCTGCTCACCGGAGGCCGGGGCGGCATCCTGCACTCCGCCGTCGGTGTCGTGCTCGTCATGGTGCTCACGAACGGTCTCGTGCAGGTCGGGGTCAGTCCCTACTGGCAGAGCGGTGTCGAGGGCCTCATCGTCGTGGCCGCGGTCGCCGCCGCCGTCATCCCTCAGCGTCGACGAAATCAGGTGGTCAAGTGAGCGCGAGGAGTGAGCCGGGTTTGCGAGCCCCGCAGTCGCGAACAGAGGCGGATCAGTGAGCGTCTCCGTCGGGCCGGAGCCCATGACGTCCACGCCGGTGTCGGCGCTCGAGATCCGCGGCCTGGTCAAGCACTACCCGGGCGTGAAGGCTCTCGACGGCGTCGACCTGGTGGTCCGGCAGCATGAGGTCCTCGGTCTGGTTGGCGAGAATGGCGCGGGCAAGTCCACGCTGCTCAAGGCGTTGGTTGGCCTTGTCGCCCCGGACGCCGGTCAGATCTGTGTCCGTGGCGAGCCGGTCAGACTGCGCAGCGTCGTCGACGCCGCCGACCACGGCATCGGGATGGTCTTCCAGGAACAGTCTCTGGTGCCCAACCTGACCGCTGCGGAGAACATCGTCCTCGGCAGCGAAGGAAACGCGGTCCGGCGGGGCATCTACCGCTGGGACGCCATGCGTCGCCTGGCCCAGACGCAACTCGACAAGCTCGGGTCGGACATCGACGCCCTCGCTCGTACCGACACGCTCAGCTTCGCCGACCGGCAGATGGTCGAGATCGCCAAGGTGCTGCGCATCGAGGAGCGCAGCCAGCACCCGCCGGTCATCATCCTGGACGAGCCGACCTCGGTCCTGGAGTCGAAGGAGATCGACACCCTCTTCGCGCAGATCCGTCGGCTGCGCGAGTTCGCCTCGGTCGTGTTCGTCTCGCACCGTCTCGACGAGGTGCTCAATGTGTGCGACCGCGTCGTCGTGCTGCGCGGCGGCCGGTCGGTCGGCGAGGTCGCCACGGCAGGCGCCGTCCCGCGCGAACTGCACCGGATGATGATCGGGTCCACCGGATCCGACGATCACTACCACGAGAACGCCGCCGAGCGCATCGGGGCCGAGCAGCCTCGGCTGTCCGTACGCGGGCTGTCGGGCAGGTCGTTTCACGACGTCGACCTGGACGTCGCGGTCGGCGAGATCGTGGCGATCGTCGGCGTCCACGGGTCCGGACGCGAGGACATCTGCCGCGCCCTGTTCGGCGCCGAGCCAACGACAGCCGGCGAGATCCGGATGGACGGCAAGAAGATCGTCCTGCCCAACACCCGCGCCGCGTGCGCCGCCGGCATCGGCTACGTGCCGGCCGAACGCAAGATCGAGGGCATGGTCGGCTCGATGTCGGTGGCCGAGAACATGACCCTGACCAAACAGAAGGCCCGCTGCGCGGGCCCGTTCGTGGCACCCAGGAAACAGGCCACTCTCGTGGACAGCTGGATCCGCCGGCTGTCCATCCGAACCCCGGGCCGGGACACCGCCATCCAGCGGCTCTCCGGCGGCAACCAGCAGAAGGTGGTCCTCGCCCGATGGCTCGTCGGCGGCGACATCCGGCTGCTCTTACTGGATCACCCGACGCGCGGCCTGGACATCGGCGCCCGCTCGGAGGTGTACCGGCTGATGCGCGAACTCGCCGCAAGCGGAGTCGCCACCGTGCTGTTGGCCGACAGCCTTGAGGAGGCAATCGGCATGGCCGACCGGATCCTGGTCATGAACGACGGACGGGTCGCCACCGAGGTCGCCTGCCCGAACGGCGGCAAGCCGAGCCCTCTGGACCTCGTGAAAGAAATGGTATGAGCACTGACGTCGCCATGCACCCGGCCACCGAACCCGCCACCGTCGGAGCGAGGCCCCGCCTCAGCGAACGACTCACCGGGTTCATGCCGCTCATCGCCCTGGTAGCGCTGGTGACCGCTCTCACCATCGCCGACCCGGATTTCCTGACTCAGCGGAGCCTGACCGCCGCAGCACGGACCGCCGCGCCTCTCATCGTGCTCGCTGCGGGGGCGACACTCGTCGTCCTCTGCGGTGGGATCGATCTCTCCATCGCGGCGTTGGCCTCGCTGTCGACAGTCTTTCTGGCCCTGTGGCTGCCGGACCTCGGTGCCCTGGCCACGCCGGCCGTCATCGGAGTCGCGGCGACGATCGGCGCGGTGCAGGGCGTGGCCCACGTGCTGCTGCGGATTCCGTCGTTCATCGTCACCCTCGGCGGGTTGAGCATCCTCTCCGCAGTCGCCCTCGTCGTCTCCGGTGCCGGCACCGTGCGGGTCGTGGACGACTCGACGGTCAGGTGGCTCGACCTCTACGTCGGCGGCTACGTGCCGATGTCGGTCGCGGTGGCGGTCATCGTCGTGGCCCTGATCGCCGTGGTCCTGAAGGTGACCCCGCTGCACAGTTGGATCTCCGCGACCGGCTACTCGGAGTCGGCCGCGCGGCTCGCCGGCACGCCCGTCGATCTGGTCAAGATCGGTGCGTTCTGTGTCTCCGGGGCCTGCGCCGGACTCGCCGCAGTCATGCTGGTCTCCCGGCAGTTCAGCGGCGGTCCCACCATGGCCGACAACCTTCTTCTGCCGGCGGTCGCGGCGATCGTCGTCGGAGGCACCGCCATCACCGGTGGTCACGGCAGCGTGTGGCGAAGCCTCGCCGGCGCGCTCGTCGTGACCCTGCTCCGGGTCGGCCTGCCGATCGTCGGTGTGCCGTCCGCCTACGAGCAGATCCTCTACGGCGCGATCATCGTCGTCGCCGTCGCACTCACCCTCGACAGGTCGAAAATCTCGATCATCAAGTAACCGGTTCAGCCCACCCCGATACGGAAGGCCACCATGCCCCACGAGAACCCCGCTCTGCTGCCCGCCGTCCGCTCGTTCCTCTCCGCACCCAAGCAGTTGCTCATCGGCGGCGAGTGGGTGGACGCGAAGGACGGCAGAACCTTCGCCACCGTCAACCCGTCCACCGAGGAGGAGCTCGTCCAGGTCGCGTACGCATCGGCGGTCGACGTGGATCGCGCGGTGGTGGCGGCTCGTACGGCGTTCGAGTCTCCCTCTCCCTGGTCGAAGATGACTCCGCGCGACCGCTCCCACCTGCTGTGGCGGATCGGCGATCTCATCGAGGCCCACGCCGACGAGTTCGCCCAGTTGGAGGCCCTCGACAACGGCAAGCGCGTCGACGCGGCCCGCAACGGTGACATCGCGGTGGCCGCCGAGCTCTTCCGTTACTTCGCGGGCTGGGCGACCAAGATGGAGGGCACGACCATCCCGATGTCCGTGCCGGGTCGCGACTTCCACGCCTACACCCGCCGCGAGGCGATCGGCGTCGTAGCGGGCATCGTGCCGTGGAACTTCCCGTTGCTGATGGCCTGCTTCAAGATTGTCCCGGCCATCACCGCGGGCAACACCGTCATCCTCAAGCCGGCCGAGCAGACCCCGTTGACAGCCCTGCGCCTCGGTGAGCTCCTGCTCGAGGCCGGTGTGCCCGGCGGCGTCGTGAACATCCTGCCGGGCTTCGGTGACACCGGCGCCGCGCTGGTCGACCACCCCGGTGTCGACAAGGTCGCTTTCACCGGCAGCACCGAGGTCGGCAAGAAGATCGCCGCGGCGGCCTCGGTCAACCTCAAGAAGGTCTCCCTCGAGCTCGGCGGCAAGGCGCCCAACATCGTCTTCAATGACGCCGATATCGACGCCGCCATCGCCGGAGCGGTGCTGGGTGGCTACTTCAACGAGGGGCAGTGCTGCGTGAACGGCTCGCGCCTCTACGTCCAGCGCGGTGTCTTCGACCGGGTCGTCGAGGGAGTGGCCGCCGCCGCGCGCGCGATCACGGTGGGCGATGGCTTCGACCCGGCTTCGCAGATGGGCCCTCTGGTTTCACGCGAGCAGCACGAGAAGGTGCTGGGCTACATCCGTGGTGCGGTACGCGACGGTGCCAATCTCAACGCGGGAAGCGCCGACGCGGTCGGTGATCGCGGTTTCTTCGTGTCGCCGACGCTCATCACCGGCGTCAACGAGCAGATGGCGGTGCAGACCGACGAGATCTTCGGTCCGGTCGTGACTGCGGTCCCGTTCGACACCGAGGACGAGGTGGTCGCGGCCGCGAACAACACGGTGTACGGGCTCGCCGCGGGTGTCTGGTCGACGAACATCGGTACGGCGCATCGCGTCGGTGCCCGTCTGCGGGCCGGCACTGTGTGGCTCAACACGTGGCATGCCGACGATGTCACCCTGCCGCGCGGTGGCTTCAAGCAGTCGGGCTGGGGCCGCGAGCTCGGGTCGTTCGGCCTGGACGACTACACCGAGCTCAAGACCGTCATCGCCGAGTTGCGATAAGCGTCGTCATCGACATGTTGCGGTGGTGCCGGCTGTCGTCCTGAAGGGTGCCGCGTACACCGATGACCTCGGCGCTGCCTTGGTCGCCGGAGCAGAGGACAGGCCCGGCAGGGTTGAACGGAAATAGGCTCCGCGTCATTCGCTGGAGTCTATTTTTGTCGGGACATGATTCACATATGGGAACTGCATTGATTTCGGTTCAAGTATATAGACGTAGTTCTTGACTATGCATCCATGGGCGTCATACGTTCAGGCCCTCCGGTGGCGGTGGCCGTCCCCACCGCCATGTCAGCCGAACCTCGAGGGATCTCTTATGAAAGTGCCCCGCAGGTCTGCCCACCCCCATCATTTCGCCCGTCTCGATCGACTCTTCGGAGGGATCTTCGTTCCGGTCGCCGCAGCGTTCGTCGCGTTGACGCTGGTTGCCGGATCGGCGTCCCCCGTCTCGGCCACCGCCGCCGCCAGAGCGGCTGCCGTCGACGACGGCCGGCTCAACGTGCTGTTGTTCTACAAGCCCAATTTCCACGCTTCTCACGTGCAGGCGCGCCAGGCTGTGCGTGACCTGGTCACCCAGCTCGGCACCCAGTACAACCAGCCCGTGGACATTCAGGAGACCGACGACCCCGCGGTCTTCAACACGGCGAACCTCGCCGCTCGGGACACTGTGGTCTTCGCGCAAACGGGTGGCGTGCTGTTCAACGCGGCGCAGCGCAGCGCGCTCGAGGCCTACATCCGCGGCGGTGGCGGCTTCATGGGCCTGCACTACACCGGCTGGTCGGTCGGTGAGAGCGAACACGACGTCAACCCGTTCTACGCCCGCCTGGTCGGAGCCGTCTCCGAGGGGCACCCGGAGAACCCCGGCGTCCGGCCGGGCCGAGCCGTGGTGAGGGACACCAACCACCCGCTCACTCAGGGTGTGCCGGCCACGATCACTCGTAGCGATGAATGGTACGACTGGGTCGTCAACCCGGCGCCCAACGTCCGTACCCTGATCGAGGCCGACGAGGCGTCCTACGGCGGGGGCCGCCAGGGCACCTCGCACCCGATCACCTGGTGCCAGAAGATCGACTCTGGTCGGTCCTGGTACACCGCGATGGGGCACGAGGGCACGGCGTACTCCGAGTCCTACATGCGCGCCCAGATGAAGAACGGCCTCGCCTACGCCGCCGGGCTGTTGCCCGCCGACTGTTCACCGCCGACGAAGGATCGGGGCGGCGCCTGGAGCGGCGTCACGCCATGGCCGCTGATGCCGATCAACATGGCGTTGACCTCCGACGGCAAGGTGCAGTCGTTCGGCAGCGTCGGGGGCTGGGGCAACGACACGACGCCGTACGACTGGACCGGCAACGACTCGATCACCCAGGGCGGCCAGATGGAGGTCGACGTCTGGGATCCCGCCCAGCCGCGCACCCTGGCGAATCTGCGCGCCGGCATCCTGCCGAACGTCACCTACACCGACCTGTTCTGCTCCATGCAGGTGCAGAACCCGCACGACCACTCCACGATGACTGTCGGCGGCGACGACAGTCTGGGCGGCAACAGCCCGAACGATGCCGCCATCGGCGTCACCAGCTACACCACCAACAACGGGCTGCAGAACGAGGCGCCCATGAACTACCCCCGCTGGTATCCGACCGGCACCACCATGCCCAATGGCGATGTCGTCGTCCAGGGCGGCAGCCTCCGTGGCGGGCCCGGTGGACCTGGCGTGCTCACCCCGGAGATCTACACCCCCGAGTCGGGCTCAGGCTGGAAGACGCTCACCGGCGCCAGGAGCCCGGCGGCGTACGGCGACGGCGGAGCCGACCACGCCGGTGCGGACGAGAACCGTTGGTGGTACCCCCGCGCGTTCGTCGCGCCGGGCAGCGGAAACCTCTTCAACATCAGCGGCACACAGATGTTCGAGCTCAACCCGCAGGGCAACAACGGCACGGGACAGCTGGTGCTGCGCGGCACGCTACCCGCCGGCATCGCCAACCAGGGCACCAACGGCAACCCGGTCGGTGCGACGTCCACCGCCACGATGTACCGCCCCGGCAAGATCCTCCAGGTCGGCGGGGGCTGGTGGGCGAACGGTGGCGGCCCGGACGGCGCACGCGCCGGCTTCACAGTCGACATCACCGGTGGCACGGCCAACCCGGTCATCGCGGCGACCGACCCGATGAAGTACCAGCGCCACTGGGCGACCTCGACGGTTCTGCCCGACGGCGACGTGCTCGTGACCGGTGGCGGCCGTGAGAACAACGGTGCTGGCGGATACGTCACGAACGCCGAGATCTGGGACCCGGAGACCGGCGACTGGAGCGAGGTCTCGGTGCCCTACGAGCACGCTCGGCTCTACCACTCCGCGGCCCTGCTCCTGCCCGACGGCCGTGTGATGATGGGCGGCGGCGGTGCTCCCGGCCCACGCAACTACACGGACGTGGAGTATTACTCCCCGTCGTACCTGTTCAACGGCGATCAACTCGCCCCGCGCCCAGTGATCACCACCGCGCCGCAGAAGATCGGCTACAACGGCAACTTCGCGATCACCGCGTCCGGCGCCGTCTCGCGGGTCTCGCTGGTCCGCAACGGTTCGGTGACGCACGGTTTCAACAACGATCAGAACTTCCAGGACCTGGCGTTCAGCCAGTCCGGTTCGACGGTGAACATCACCGCGCCGGTCAACGGCACGTACGCGCCCCCCGGTTCGTACATGCTGTTCGTCTTCGACGCCGCCGGCACCCCGTCGGTCGCGAAGATCGTGCAGATCGACCCCTCGGTGAAGCTGACGCAGCTGAACCCGCGCGTCGTCGACCAGTTCGAATACCCGCGCGTACCCACCGAATGGCGCACCAGCAACCCGCCGGCCGTCGTCGACGTCGCCGCCGGCAACGCCCGGATGGCACCGTGGACCGTCGAAAGCCCGGTCCAGTTGGTCCGCGGCACCGCTACCGGTCAGGGCGGCCTCGGCCTCACCGGTTACCAGCTCAGCCTGGGCAACGCGGGCAGCATCAAACGCACCATCAACGGTCTCACCCCCGGAAGTACCTACCGGATCTCACTGCGCTACGCCCGCGACAGCCGATCCGCCTCGGCGGCCGGCGCGGCAACGGCCGCACTGACGGCCGGCAACCTGAACGCCACCATCACGGCCACGACAGGCCTGCCCTCGACGGGTGCCTACGGCACGTACGTCGGCACCTTCACGGCCGCGACGAGTTCGCTGACACTCGGCCTGAAGGCCCCGGGAACCGGCGCTGGCCTGATGATCGACGACCTGGTGATCGTGGGCGATGACGCCCCGGTGGTTCCCGGTGTCCCAGTCCGTTACGAGTTCGAGGAGGGCCAGGGCACCTCTGCCGCGAACACCGGCGCCCCCGGCGGTGCCGGGCCGGCCATCCTGACCGGAACCACAGGCTGGTCCACCAACGGTGTCATCGGCAAAGCCATCAACCTGCCCGGTGGCAGCACCGCCAACGCGGTAGACCTGCCGGACAATCTGCTTCAGGGCGCGGCCAACTTCTCCACCGGGTTCTGGGTGCGCCCCGACACCTTGAGCAACTGGACCGGGCTGTTCCACATCGGCGACGGGCTCGGCTCCGCCGGGAGCTACTTCCAGATCCAGATGCAGACGCAGGCGGGCGGCAGCACAGGGCTCGCCGCCACCTTCAAGGCGAAGAGCAGCGCCACCGAGGAACGGATCTACGCCAGTCCGGCCCGGGACGTGGCCGCCAACCAGTGGAACCATGTGGCCTTCACCCGCCAGGGCGCGGTCGGCACGCTGTACCTCAACGGTGAGGCGATCGCGAGCCGGACCAACCTGACAATCGACATGAGCGGCATCGGTCCGACAGCCAACAACTGGCTGGGCCGCAACGGATACCCGGACGCCGCGTTCGACGGTCTGATGGACGACGTACGGGTGTACACGTCCACGTTGAGCGCGGCGGAGGTAATCGCGATGTATCGCGAAGGTGCCGCAGTCCGCTACACCTTCGACGAGAACCAGGGTGTCTCCGCTGCCAACACGGGAACGACGCTGTCGGTCGGCGCAGCCACCCTGCAAGGCACGGCGTCCTGGAGCACCGGTGGCCGGTTCGGCAGCGCGGTGTCACTGCCGGGTGGTCCCGCGTCCTCGAACAATCAGGTCCGGCTGCCTGACAACATCGAGGCCGGCCTGGACGAACAGTTCACCGTGTCCTTCTGGGCGCGTCCGGACCTACTGCCGAACTGGGTGCCGCTGCTGCAGATCGGCAGCAGCACGGACACGTTCTTCCTGCTTCAGTCATCCACGAACGGCGGGACTACCGGGTTCGGTGCCACGTTCAAGGCCCCGGGGGTGCCGGCGCAGGAGCGGCTCCTTCTCGGCGCGGGCAGGGATCTGCCTCTCAACGAATGGACGCACGTGGTGTTCACCATGAGCGGCTCGACTGGAAAGATCTACTTCAATGGCATCCAGCAGGCCATTCGAACTGATTTTCCCATCGGCATCGGCGGCGTCGGCGTGGGCGGCACCACCACGGCCAACTTCATCGGCGGGACGAGCTGGGGGGACGCGAGGTTCGACGGCTTGATCGACGACGTCCGGTTGTACAGCCGTGAACTCAGCGCCGAGCAGGTAACGCAGTTGCACGCGGGCCGCCGATGAGCGCGTAGGAATGTCCACGCAGGCGTGGGCCCTGGGAACCTCTCCAGGGCCCATGTCTCGGGCAGCTCGGGTACGGGGCGGAGATGACGAAGGCGGCCTGTTGAATGGGCCGCAGCAGTCCTGCGGGTCTGCCGTAGCCGATCTTTTGCTTCGGCCAGCAAAAGATGACTCGATTTCTGCAAAACATCTAGACGTTTGGATTAAAGAATCCTAGATTGATGTCACCAGGCAGCGGCGTGCCAGGCCAACCACCCGAGATGACATCGATGTCATCGGTTGACCAGACACGTCGTTGAGCGGATGCCGTGTCGGCGATCGAGTGTCGTTGTCCCGCTCCCCCTGGAGGAGAAGTGTTCGGACCCTTCCGACGAGTGCGCCTGTCTGTGGCGGGTGGGCTTACCGCCGCACTCGCTGTCGCCAGCCTGTGGTTGCCCACCGCAGCCACGGCCGCACCCGCAGCCCCACCACCGCAGGAGCCCGGCGTCACACTCCGGATCTTCGACCTGCAAACCTCTCTGAACAGCCTCTGCACGCTGAAGGCGGCACAGACACCGAACATCGACAAGGTCATGTCGACGATCAACTGGACGACGGCAGCCGAGTTCGGGTTGGAAGACAACTTCCTGGCCCAGGTCTTTGGCAACGTCAACATCCCGCAGGCCGGCAGTTACTCGTTCCGGTTGACAAGCGATGACGGCTCACGTCTGCTGATCGACGACACGCTGGTGATCAATCACGACGGCCTGCACGGAGCCGAACCGAAAGACGGCTCCATCAACCTGACCACCGGCTATCACTCGTTGCGCATCGAGCACTTCGAGGCAACCGGGGGACAGCAACTGACACTGCAGTGGCAGACGCCCGGCTCGACGTCGTTCGTGAATGTTCCCAACTCGGCCCTGAGCACCGACGCCGGCGTCGTGCGGGTGACCGCTCCGGGCCGCAAGGAGTGCGAAGCCACCGGCGACTCGCCGGGCGACGGCTTGCCGTTGACCTCCGTGCACCCGAATTTCTCGCTGACCAACCTGCGACCCAACGGCTTCCAACCGAAGGTCACCGGGATGGACTGGCTGCCCGACGGTCGCCTGGTCATCTCCACCTGGGGCGGCAACGACCAGTCCGGCTCCTCGCAGGCCGGTGAGGTCTACATCCTCTCCAACACAGGTGGCAGCACGTCACCCGGGAACGTGACGACCAAGCGCATCGGCAGCAACCTCAAGGAGCCGATGGGGCTCAAGGTCGTCGACGGCGTCGTCTACGTCACGGAGAAGGCGCGGCTGACCAGGCTGGCCGACACCAACGGCGACGAGGTCGCCGACCAGTACCAAACCGTCGCGACCTGGCCCTACGGCGGCGGCTTCCACGAGTTCGCCTTCGGCCTGCTCTATCAGGATGGGTTCTTCTACCTGAACCTGTCGGTGGGCATCGACTACGGCGGCAACACCACGAATCCGCAGACGGTCGCCAACCGTGGAACGACCATCAAGGTCAACAAGGACACCGGCGCGGTGTCGTACGTAGCTGGTGGACTGCGGACGCCGCACGGCATCGGTTGGGGACCGGAGAACGGCATCTTCGTCACCGACAACCAGGGTGGCTGGCAACCAGCGTCAAAGCTGGTGCACATCAAGCAGGGTCGCTTCTTCAACCACTACCTGAACCCGGCGGGCCCGTTCGACAACGCGCCGGTGACCCAGCCGGTGATGTGGATGCCGCAAAACGAGATCGGCAACTCGCCGAGCACGCCGCTGCTGATGCCGACCGGCACCTACGCGGGCCAGTTCGTGATCGGTGATGTCACCTACGGCGGGTTGCAGCGGGGCTTCGTCGAAAAGGTCAACGGCGAGTACCAGGGTGCGCTGTTCCGCCTCACCCAGGGCTTGGAGGCCGGTGTCTCGGAGGTCAACCTCGGACCGGACGGCGCCATCTACGTCGGCGGGCTCGGGGCCGGTGGTAACTGGGGCCAGTCCGGCAAGCTCAACCACGGGTTGCAGAAGCTGACCCCGAACGGCGGTAACGCCTTCGACATGCTGGCCATGCGGGCCCTGCCCAACGGGTTCGAGGTCGAGTACACCCAGCCGCTGTCCGCAGCGACCGCCAGCGCCCTCGCGACCAAGTACCGGGTGAAGCAGTGGCGTTACGTCCCGACGGCAGCCTACGGCGGCCCGAAGATCGACGAGGAGACCTTGTCAGTGTCCTCGGCGACCCTGTCGGCCGACGGCAAGAAGGTCACGCTCGCGATCAACGGCCTGAAGCCCGGCCGGGTGGTGCACATCCGCTCACCGAAGCCGTTCGCGGCGAGCAACGGTCAGTCGCTCTGGAACACCGAGGTCTGGTACACGCTCAACGCGATCCCCGGTCAGGCCGTCGCCACCAACCTCGCCCTCGGCAAGCCGGCAACCGCCGACAGTTCCTGCGCCACCGCGGAAGGCCCCGCCAAGGCGGTCAACGGCACCATCAACGCCGGCAACACCGACAAGTGGTGTTCGCTCGGCACCAACAAGTGGCTGCAGGTGGACCTCGGCTCGACGCAGAACGTCAACAGGCTGGTGGTCCAGCACGCCGGCGCCGGCGGCGAGGACGCCGCCTGGAACACCCGCGACTTCAATCTCCAGGTCAGCACCAACGGCACCTCCTGGACGACTGTCGCGAACGTCACCGGCAACACCGCCAACACCACCACGCACACCATCGCCGCCACCCAGGCCCGCTACGTCCGGATCAACGTCACCACCGGTGGCACCTCCGGCAACGGCGCCGCCCGGATCTACGAGTTCGAGGTCTACGGGGGTTCCACCCCACCGGCCGGCAACATCGCCCTGAACAGACCGGCAACCGCGGACAGCTCCTGCTCGGCCACCGAAGGCCCTGCCCAAGCGGTCAACGGCAGCGTCAGTGGAGGCAACACCGACAAGTGGTGTTCCCTGGGCGCCACCAAGTGGCTACAGGTCGACCTCGGCTCCAGCCAGAGCGTGAGCCGCTTCGTCGTCAAGCACGCCGGCGCCGGCGGCGAGGACGCCGCCTGGAACACCCGCGACTTCAACCTCCAGGTCAGCACCAACGGCACCTCCTGGACGACTGTCGCGAACGTCACCGGCAACACCGCCAACATCACCACCCACGACATCACCACCACGCAGGCCAGGTACGCCCGGATCAACGTCACAGCGGCCACCAGCACCACTGACACCGCCACCCGCATCTACGAGTTCGAGGTGTACAGCGCCGCCGGCCGGGTGACCCTGTTCAACGGGTCCAACCTGGACAACTTCCAACACGCCAACGGCAGCCCGGCCACCTGGCCGCTCGCCGGCGGCGGAATGGAGGTCCTGGGCGGCGACATCAAGACCAGGCAGGCATTCGGCGACTTCAAGCTGCACGTCGAGTTCTGGCTGCCAAACCTACCGCCGGAGATCACCGGCCAGGCCCGGGCCAACAGTGGCATCTACCTCCAGGACCGCTACGAGCTCCAGGTCCTGGACTCCTTCGGAGACACCACCCCCGCCAACAACGAAGGCGGCGCCATCTACGAGAAACTGGCCCCCTCGGTAAACGCCGCCACCGCGCCACAGACATGGCAGACCTACGACGTCACCTTCCGCGCTGCCCGGTTCAACGCCTCCGGAGCCAAGACGGAGAACGCCCGGGTCACGGTCGTGTGGAACGGCGTCACCATCCACAACAACGCCCAGATCACCGGCTCCACCGGCAACGGCGCAGCCGAAGGCCCCTCCGCCGGTCCGATTCGTCTGCAAGACCACGGTGACCCTGGCGCCAACATCGTCTACCGCAACATCTGGGTCGAACCGATCAGCTGAACCATCGCGGGCGGGAGGAGTGGCGCGGCGCCCCTCCTCCCGCCCGCTGGTCACGCACTGGTACTCCCCGCATCCGTGGACTCGCGGATATGTCTCGCGCCGTCAGGACAAGCGGCGGGCCTGAGCATGCGTGGTGCACCGCCCGACGAGTCCGCGGACCGTCCCCCCGCAACATCCGGCTCCACCCGCTACTTCCCAGGAGAGTCACGATGTCCGTCCTCATCTCCCGGCTCGCCGCACTGCTGACAGCCGGCATCTCCGCCGGGATCGGCGTCACGGCGACGCCCGCTGCGGCGACTGCCGCTCCCGCCAAGCTGGCCATGATCTGCAACCGGCACTGTGACGGTCGTGATGCCGCGTTGGCGCCGTCCGATCGGGCCGCGGTCACGGCGACGATCCACGGCCGGCAGATCTCGCTGCACTTCAACGACATCGACGCCATGTCCTGGGCCAACATCGGCAACGGCAACCCCGGCGACCAGACCTGGCTCGAGCGGTCATTCGACGGCGGTCGCACCTACGCCGCCGACGGCCGGCTCGGTCTGACCCCGATTCCCACCGGCGTACGCACCGGCCGCACCGCCATGCACAACGTGGACAACTGGGCGACCAACCGTGTCGGGGCGTTGCGCGCCTGCGGCAAGGCAGGTGATCGGCCCGAGACGGCTTGCACCACCTGGGCCCGCTCGACGTGGAACGCCAGCAACCGCCGGACCGCCGCCGCCACCGGCCTGATGATGAGCTACAACCTTGACACCGGTCTGTTCGACACGACCGGCTGGTGGAACTCCGCGAACGCACTCACCGCCGTGATCGAGAACATCAGGGTGAGCGGGATGGGCAGCTACCGGTACGCGATCGCCAACACCTACGACCGCAATGTCAACAAGTGGCTCGGTCAGTTCCGCAACGAGTACCTCGACGACACTGGCTGGTGGGCCATGGCCTGGATCGCCGCCTACGACCTGACCGGCGAGGCGCGTTACCTGGCCACCGCCCGCGCCGCCGCCGATCACATGAGCGCCTACTGGGACACCCGGTGCGGCGGCGGCATCTGGTGGAGCACCGCCAGGGCCTACAAGGCGGCCATCGCCAACAGCCTCTACCTACAGGTGACCGCAGCGCTGCACAATCGCATCCCGGGCGACACCGCCTATCTCCAGCGGGCGCAGCAGGAGTGGGCCTGGTTCCAAGGCACCGGCATGATCAACAGCTCGAACCTGGTGAACGACGGGATCAGCCTGTCCACCTGCCGCAACAACGGCAGTGCCGTGTGGTCGTACAACCAGGGTGTGCTGTTGGCAGGATTGACCGAGCTGCACCGCGCCACCGGCGACGCGGCGCTGCTGACACGGGCCCGGCAGATCGCGAACGCCGCGACCACCAGCACCCAGCTCAACTCGGGCGGCATCCTGCGCGATCCGTGCGAGCCGAACAACAACTGCGGAGCCGATGGCGCGTCCTTCAAGGGCCCGCACGTCCGAGGGCTCGGCCAGCTGAACGCCGCGCTCAGTGACCATCCGTACACCGGTTATCTGCGGATGCAGGCCGACACGGCGTTCGCCAACGATCGCACGGCGTTGGACACCTACGGTCTGCGGTGGGCCGGACCGGTCGACGTCACCGACGCGGCCCGTCAGCACATAGCGGTAGACCTGCTCAACGCCGCTCCATAACACGTTCGCGCCCGGGTCACCCCGACGAATCCAGTTGCTGGGCTCTGGGCTCAGCGGACACCGGCTGGCGCCGGAGCGGGCTCCAGCGCCACGGTGGCCAGCGGCACCCCCTGCTCCACCGCCCACGACAATGCGTGCCTGACGTCGGTGACCGGCAGGGGTCGGCGGGCGGTCACCGTGAGGGCGGCGTGCACATCGAACGCGACGAACGGGTAGGAGCGGGCCAACCCGGCGACACCCTCCCGGATCCGGTCGGTTACCTCGATCGCCTGATCCTCGTCGAGTGAGGGCAGCACCAGCAGATATTCGTCCTCTGCCAGCCGGACCGCCCGGTCGTTGGGGCGCAATGGCGCGGTGAGCGCGCCGAGCACGGCCTGCGCCTCCCGGGCGGCGCCGCGCCGGCCGAACCGTTCCGGCGCCTCGGCCGGCTCGGTCACCCGAACCGCGACCAGCGCCACCGGCAGGATTCCGGAGGCGGTAACCCCGTCCAGGCCGGTCCAGCGCCGCATCGCCGCGTCGTCGAGCAGCGTGGCCGGTTGCGCCGAAACGTCATCCGGTCGGCGGGTGGTGTCGAGCGCGACCCGGTCCCGCTCGGCGCGCCGCACCAGCAGCCGGATCGCCGCCTCGCCTCGTGTCTCGCCAGGCGTCGCCGGCAGCTCACGGGTCCGGCCCAGCACGTCGTCGAGCACCAGCAGCGCGGCCCGGGGCAGCCGGTCACCGAGTTGCCCGCGCAACCGGACCATCTCGTGCAGCGCGTCGTCCCGCCGAAAGCTCCACCCGCCGTCGAAAAGCCGCCCGGCCTCGAGCGTCGCCGCAGTGGGCTCCACCTCCATCCGGTCATGGGCCACCAGCGCCGCACCGAACCGCGGCGTGAGCACCAGCACCGACCACTCCCGGGCCAGCGGCTCCGCCGCGTCCAGCAGCACGCCGTACGTCCCCTGCGGCAGCGCGGGCGGGGTGGGACCAACCATCCCGATCACGGTGACCGCCGCGGTCGCCGCGATGCGCTGGTAGAGCGCGCTCTCCCGTTCGAAGTACGGCATCCGCTGAAAGAGCGCCACGACCACCAAGGGCCCGTCCTCGGCGGGCGCCAGGGCCGCCCGCTCGATCGCGTGCGAGACAGCGACGAGGCTGCGCTTGGTCAACCGCTCCGGGACGCGTCCACTCTGCAGCACTGGCCGAGCCTAACCGCCTCACGGCGCTGCCGCTGTTGTGGACGCGGTGTCCGGCGCCACGACCTGTTCGGTTGGCGATCTGCCCCCGGCACCACCGACCTGACCTCGACCAGGAGTTGCCCGCACAGCGGCGGCGATGCCCGATCGGCATGAACACCGCCACTTCCGTCTTCGACGGCATGCCGGATCGCTGCCAGTGTCGAGTCCTGCCCGACCGGCGCTGTCCGGCGCCGGGGGCCACGGCACCCACAAGGAGCGATCATGGTTCTTGCGACACACCGCCTGGTGACCGCTGTGGCAGCGGTGTTCCTCGCCGCATGCGGCCCCGCCGGTGCCGCCGAACAGCCGACGCGGGATCGTCCGATGACGGCGACCACGTCATCCGGCGCCGACCGCGACCACGAGTTCCGGCATTTGGAGGAGGAGTTCGACGCGCGGCTGGGGGTCTACGCGATCGACACCGGCACCGGTCGCACGGTGCAGTACCGAGCCGACGAGCGGTTCGCCTTCACCTCGACGTTCAAGGCGTTGGCCGCCGCCGAGGTTCTCGACGAGACCACCGACGCCGAGCTGGACCGGGTCGTGCGGTACTCGGCGGACGACCTGGTGACCTACTCGCCGATCACGGAGCAGCACGTCGCCGACGGAATGACGCTGCGCGCCATCGCCGACGCCGCCGTGCGCTACAGCGACAACACCGCCGGCAACCTGCTCCTGCGCCAGCTCGGCGGACCGCAGCGGTTCGAGAAGGAACTGCGGGGTGTCGGCGACAGGGTCACCGATCCGGCGCGCTACGAAACCGCGCTCAACGAGGCGAGGCCGGGCGACCGGCGGGACACCAGCACCCCGCGGGCCCTGGCCCAGGATCTGCGGGCGTACGCCGTCGGCGACGCCCTCGAACCGGCGGACCGCGACGTGCTCACCGGTTGGCTGCGGGGCAACACCACCGGCGGCGAGCTGATCCGCGCCGGTGTGCCTGACGGCTGGGTCGTGGGGGACAAGACCGGTGCCGGCGGCTACGGCACCCGCAACGACATCGCGGTGATCTGGCCGCCGGATCGTGCGCCGATTGTCCTCGCGGTGCTGTCCAGCCGCGACCAGAAGGACGCCGGTTACGACAACGCCCTGATCGCCCGGGCGACCGAAGTCGTGATCGCCACGTGGTGTCGGTGTGCCGGCCAGCCCGGGGTTCGCACCGTCGGCTGGCTGCATCACGCGGATCGAGGTTGACCAGAATGCGTAAGCGTGATCACAGAGCCCTGACCAGCACCGTGTCGCTACTGGCCTGTGGCCTGTTGGCCGGCGTGGCGGTCGCGGCAGTCGCCGTCCCTCCGGTGGCCGTGTCCGGCCTGGGGGCGAAGGCCGGCGCGGAGGCGTTCGGCGCGTTGCCGAGTGAGTTGACGGTGGCCCGCGCGCCGCAGATCAGCTACCTGTTCGCCGCCGACGGCAAGACCCCGCTGGCAACCGTGTACGACGAGAACCGTCGCGACGTGAAACTGACCGAGGTGGCGCCGGTGATGCGCAAGGCGATCATCGCCGCCGAAGACCACGACTTCTACCGGCACAACGGGGTCGACCTCGCCGGCATCGCCCGCGCCTTCGTCAACAACTCCTCCGGCGCCCAGGACCGGCAGGGCGCCTCGACGCTGACGATGCAGTACGTGCGGCTCGCCCTCGCGTACTCGGCGGACCACCCGGCCGACGTGGTCGCGGCGACGGAGGACACCAGCGCCCGCAAGGTGCGCGAGGTGCGTTACGCGCTCCAGGTCGAGAAGGACTACGCCAAGGACGAGATCCTCGAGCGCTACTTGAACATCGCCTCCTTCGGCAACGGCGCGTACGGCGTCTTCGCCGCCAGCCAGGTCTACTTCGGGAAGCCACCGAGCAGTCTCACGATCGCGGAAGCGGCTCTGCTGGCCGGCATGGTGAAGGCGCCCACCACCAACGACCCGACCACCCGTAGCGGCCGTGTGTTGGCGCTGGACCGGCGCAACTACGTGATCGGCAACATGGTCACGACCGGTGCCGCCACACAGGCGGAGGCCGATGCCGCCAGGGCGGCCCCGCTGGTGGTCACTGGCAAGCGCCCCCCGAACGGTTGCGTCACCACCAACGAGAAGCGCTGGGGATTCTTCTGTGACTACTTCTACCGCTGGTGGCTGTCACAGGAGGAGTTCGGCGCCACCCCGTACGACCGGGAGCGGCGGCTCAAGGGCGGCGGCCACCGGGTGGTCACCACCCTCGACGCCCAGGTGCAGCGCGGCGCCGACCGGGCCGTGCGCAGGGCCAAGGGCGAGACCGCCAAGGAGGCTGCCATGGTCGCCGTGGTCGAACCCGGCACCGGCCGCGTCCGCGCCCTCGCCGTGAACCGCACCTTCCGGATCGACGACCCGGAGCATCCGGCCAACAAACCCCACAGCGACCCGAAGCAGCGGGCGAAGAGCACTGTGGGCAACTACCCCAATACGGTGAACCCGCTACTCACCGGCGGGGACGGCATCACCGGCTACCAGGCCGGCTCGACCTTCAAGATCTTCACCGTCGTCGCCGCCCTGGAGAAGGGCATCCCCCTGAGCCACACCATCGACGCGCCGCAACGGTTCCGGTCGGAGTACGTCATCGACCGCGCCAGTCCCACCGCGTGTCCCGGCACCGACCGCTACTGCCCCACCAACTCCGATCAGAAGGCCGGTGGCGCGCTGAACATGTGGAGCGCGTTCGCCCGGTCGACCAACACCTACTTCGTCCCGCTGCAGCAGCAGGTCGGCGCCGAGAACGTGGTCGACGTGGCCAAGCGGCTCGGCATCCAGTTCCGGGTCGACCGGGAGAACCGGTGGGCCGCCGACCGGGAGGCCGCCCACGACTGGGGCGCGTTCACCCTGGGGGTCTCCGCCACGACCCCGCTGGAGTTGGCCAACGCATACGCGACGCTGGCCGCGGACGGTACCTACTGTGTGCCGACTCCGGTGCAGGAGATCCGCGGCCCGGACGGCAGAACGCTCGACATCGCCAGGCCCCGCTGCGAGAAGCGCGTCGCCACCGATGTGGCCCGCGCCGCCGTCGACGCCGCCCGCTGCCCCGTGGGCGACGACTCTGCCACCAGCCGCTGCGGCGGCAGCCGTACGGCCGCGCAGGTGAAGGCCGCCGTCGACGCTCCGGTCGCCGGCAAGACCGGCACCACCGACGCGGAGAACTATGCCTCCCTGGTCGCGATGACGAAGCAGTACGCGGTGGCCGGCATCCTGACCGACCCGGACTGGCCTCAGTCCAGCGTGAAGATGCGGCACCAGCAGCGCAACGGCATCAATCCGCCGGTCTACGAGAGCCTGGCTGCGGCGATGCACGGCAAGCCGCGCATCGATTTCTCGCCCGCACCGGCCGACCTCGCCAGGTGAGGTGGTCGGGGCGCCGTCGACATCGCCATGGTGGCGCTGGTCTGGCTGCACGAGCGGCGAGCCCGGGTCACCAGCGCGGGCTAACCCCACCAGGGCAGGGTGCCCGTCCGCAGGTGATCGTGCAGCCCCCGGGCGACCTGGGCCATCGTCGCCTCGCTGCCGGGCTGCGCGACGGCGGGCACCCGGGACGCGGTGAGCGCGGCGACCGCGTACGACTGCCCGTCGGCATGATCCACCACCCCTACCTCGTGGCGCAGGTGCAGCAGGGTGCCGGTCTTGGACGACCAGCGGGACGCGTCGGAGGTGAAGTCGGGGGCGAGTCGCTGCCGGTGCAGGTTGTCGGCCATCAGGGCGCGTACTCGGGCGGCGGCGGACTCGTGGATCGTCGAGGGCCGCCAGAGGGCGTGCAGCAGGTCGACAAAGGCTCGCGCCGACCCGGCGTTGGCACGGGTGACGTCGAGTTGGGCGACTGGGTGGCCCTGCCCGGGGGTCGCCGCGCCGATGGCGAGGGAATGCGCCAGGTGCACGCTGTCGGGCCCGAGGCGTTCCGCCGGCGTCTCGGCGAGGTCGCCGACCCGGTGCCGCACGGCGATGCCCTCGATCCGGAGTCGCCGGAGTTCGGCGGCGACCGCGGCCGGCGGGATGAGGTCGAACAGGGCGTCGGCGGCGACTCCGTCGCTGACGGAGGTGCTCAGGTAGAGCAGGTCGTCCACGGAGATCCGCGCAGGATGGCGGAAGCGGCTGAGCCCGGTCGGGCCGGGGGTGGTGATCCGACCGGGCGCGACGTCGACCGGCGTCGCCAGGTCGAGTTCCCCGCGCACGACCCGCTCCAGGACGGCGACCGCCAGCGGCACCTTGAGCAGCGACGCCGTCGGGTACGGGGCGTCGGCGTCGAAGCCGATCTCCTGGCCGGTGTCGAGGTTGCGGACGAGGAAGGCGCCGTGTAGCCCTGCCTCGTCGAGCAGGTCACGCGCGTTGCGTACGACGGCGGCGGCGCTCATTCCGGATCTTCCGTCGAGCGGTCACCGGGTGCGCGATTCCCGCCCGGACCCGAGGGGCCGGTGGCCGCGCCCAGGCATCGTGCGACGTCCGCGTACAGAACTGTGCGGAGGTGGTCGAGGTCCTCGCGTACGCCGGCGGCGACGTCGTAACCCCGTAACAGCCGCGGGCCGGCGAGGGGGCACCAGTGCAGCGCGAAGTCCTCGGCCTGCTGACGAGAGCAGAGCAGCAGATCGGGGGAGCCGAGGGCCGCTGCTGCGGCGTCGACGAGGGACGGCACGACCGATACCTGAGCCGGTGCCAGGCCGGCCGACTGGCCGGCGCGGGTCAGCGGGTCCCGCAGGTGCGCGACGTCGTCCTCGGGCTGGATCAGGATCCGCCGACGTGCCTGCGTGCGGGCTCGCCCGCTGCGCAGCGTCTCCAGGAACACCGTCGCCGCCGGGAAGGGAGTCCGGGCGGCCAGCCCGAGCGGCACCCGCCAGGCTGCCGTTCCTTCCGGAACCGCCACGATCCCGGTACCGACCTCAAGGGTCTGGCAGAGCCGTTCGCGCTCCTGCGGACCGGCCGGCCGTACCTCAAGGTGGATCCACTGCCGTCGTGCCGCGACCACCAGGGCTGCGAGGCGGTGCGGCGGACAGATCTCGGGTACGGCGACCCGCAGCGGCCGCAACCGGGCCCGCTCGGCGTCGTCGGCCATGGCGTCGGCGAGGTCGACCAGGCGTCGCGCCGTCGGCAGCATGTCCTGCCCGAACGGGGTCAACCGGACCGCGCGGGACGTCCGGTCGAACAGCCGCGCCCCGAAGTGCTCCTCGAGGGCGGCAATGCGGCGGCTGGCGACCGACTGGGGAATCCCCGCTGCGGCGGCGCCGGAGGTGAAGCTGCCGCGGCCGCTGACGGCGACGAAGGCCCGACAGCCGGCGACTAGATCCATCCACCGAACCTATACCCGGAACGCATGGACGAGGCAGCAGGGAGCCCGATCAGCATCGTTCGGTGGGCGGTTCGCGATGAACGCAACGCGGGCCATGCGCTGGCGAGTTCGTGGTACGGGTCCACAGCCACCACGTCTGCCAGCCCCGTCGACGCCGTCCTCACCTCATCGGGTGGCGCTTGGCGAACTCCCAGACGATCTCGCTGGCGTCGGGGCCTGCGTGATCGGTGTACCTGCCGTCGCCGTCCGGGCCCGGCCAGGCGTGCCCCATGTCCTGGACGCGGTACGCCTCGACGATCGACGTGCCGTTCGGTGCCTTGATCGTCGAGTGCGCGTACGCGTGGCGGCCCATCGCGGCCGGCACGGACACGGTCTCCTCGGTCTGGTCGAGGCTGTCGTTGGGCAGTTCGTCGTCGACGAGATCGCCCACCGTGGTCCAGTGTTCGACGAGTCGGGTGGCGACCAGGGGTGGGACGACCTCGTCCTCTTCGCCCTGAATGACCAGCAGCGGCACCTGTCGGGCGCGGCTACCCATCTGCGCCCGGGCCTGACGTGCCGTGTCCAGCGGTGGCGTCGCGTCCGGGTCGTCCGGGTCGACCTGGTCGAGTCCGTACTCACCGCCCGCCACCGAGGTCACCGTGGCAAACACGTCGGGGTAGGTCGCGCCGAGGATCACGGCCGTCCCCGCGCCGGACGAGGCGCCCGCCACGTGCACCTGGTCGGGATTCGCGTCGTACTCCTCGACGACCTGGCGGGCGACGCCGGCGAGCAGCGCGGGTTCGCCGGTCTGGCGGTGTTGCTCCCGAGGGTCCGTCGAGTTCCAGCAGTTGATCGGACTGCGGAAGATCCGTTGCGTTGGGTAGACGACGATGAAGCCTTCGCGATCGGCCAGGCTGTTGAACTGCGTCGTGGACTTCATGGAGTTCCACCCGTAGCCGGTCATCGCGCAGCCGTGAATCGCCATGACGACAGGCAACCGGGCCGTCCCGTCGTGCTGAGGCGGAAGGTGGACCTGGTAACGCTGCGAACCGGCGTCGCTCTCGTACACGTGGTTGCGGTCCCCTTCCTGCATCCACCACGGCAGGCCGAACTGGAGAGCGGTCGTGCCGACGCCGATGGCGACCAGGACAGCGACGAGGGAGGCGGTGACGATCCATGGCCATCGCCGTCGACTGGGCGGAGGAGCGGACGGTTCGAGTTCGGCATCAGGCGCGGAGGGTGGGGCAGTCATTCGGGCGATCCTCTCTCAACGGGTTGGGCCTTAGATGGTCGCCGTCGCGGCGGTGGGGCGTGCGCGCGGCGGCGCTGCCTGCATGCATGGTGAGGATGCGTTCGCCAGGATCGACTCACGGATGGCGCGAGCGCGCTCGTTGTACCCATGACAGCAGCGGTCGCGGCCATCCGTCAGTGCAACCACGTCACGGCTACCAGTGACGTGGTGTCACTGGTCGTGGCCAGTAGCTGCGGTCACTCGACGGGAGGCCTCCGAACGGTGGACGGCGACCGCCCCTGTGGGCCGGCCCCGCTCAAGGGGCACCAGTGGTACGTGGGTACCACTGGCGGCCGGAAAGTGTCGACTGCGGTACCACGATCCTGGCGCTGCGCGAATCTAGCGTGGCGAGCATGATTCAGGTACGCGAACTCACCAAGCGATACGGTGCGAAGACGGTCGTCGACCATCTGTCGTTCACCGCGAAGCCCGGACAGGTCACCGGCTTCCTCGGCCCCAACGGCGCCGGCAAGTCGACGACCATGCGGATGATCGTCGGCCTCGATGCGCCGACCTCCGGCGACGTGCTGGTCAACGGCAGGCCGTACGCATCGTCGAAAGCCCCTCTGCGCGAGATCGGCGCGCTGCTCGAGGCGAAGGCCATGCACCCGGGCCGCACGGCGGTGAGCCACCTTCTCACCCTGGCTCGTACGCACGGCATTTCTCGCTCGCGCGTCGACGAGGTTCTCGGCCTGGTCGGCCTCTCGGCCGTCGCCCACAAGCGGGTCGGCACCTTCTCCCTCGGCATGGGCCAGCGGCTCGGCATCGCCGCCGCGTTGCTCGGCGACCCGGCCGTGGTGATGCTCGACGAACCGGTCAACGGCCTCGACCCGGAGGGTGTCCTCTGGGTGCGCAACCTGCTCACCGGCCTGGCCGCCGAGGGCCGCACCGTGATGCTGTCCTCGCACCTGATGAGCGAGGTCGCGCTGATCGCGGACCACCTGGTCATCGTCGGCCGGGGCAAGCTGCTCGCCGACACCACCGTGGCCGACCTCGTGACCGCCGAGGGCGTCCGGGTCGTCACCGCCGCCCCGGACGCGCTGCGCACGACGATCGCCGGCCCGGGCGTCACGGTCACCTCGACCGGCGCCGAGGAGCTGTTCGTCGCCGGCACCTCCGCCCGCAAGATCGGGCTGGCCGCGGCCGCCCGCGGCATCCCGCTGTTCGAACTCACCCCGCAGAACGCCTCGCTCGAAGAGGCGTTCATGAACCTGACCCGCGACGCTGTCGAATACGAGGCCACCCGATGAAGATCACCCCTGGCGGCGTCGTCGCCGCCGAATGGACCAAGTTCTCCTCGCTGCGCTCCACCTGGATCACGACCGGCATCTCCGTCGTCCTTCTGATCGCCTTGGGCGTGATCGCCTCGGCTTCGTTCTCGGGCGACAACCTGAGCTCGATCGATTTGGCCCTGTCCGGCAGCTTCCTGGCAGCCCTCTCCGTCGGCGTGCTCGGCGCGCTGCTGGGAGCGGGCGAATACACCACCGGCATGATCCGGGCGACCCTCGCCGCGGTGCCTCGCCGGTTGCCGGTGCTGTGGTCGAAGAGCCTCGTGGCGGGGTCGGCGGCCTTCGTCACGATGACCGCCGGTGCCTTCGCCGCCTTCGCACTGGGGTCGGCCGTGCTCAACGACAAGGTCGGCGGCCTGGGCCTCGGCGACGACGGCGTGCTGCGGGCCCTGCTCGGCGCCGGCCTCTATCTGGGCCTGGTCGCGGTGCTGGGCGTCGCGCTCGGCATGCTCGTCCGCTCCAGCGCCGGAGCCATCGCGATCCTGGCCGGTCTGCTGCTGATCGTGCCCGGTCTGGCCGCGCTGCTGCCGGATTCGATCTCCGAAGCCATCACCCCCTACCTGACGAGCAACGCCGGTAGCGCCGCGATGGCGCTGACCCAGACCGACGGCACCTTGGCTCCGTGGACCGGTCTCGCGGTCTTCGCCGGGTACGTGGTCGTGACGCTCGCCGCGGCGGCGTACCGGCTCAAGATGACCGACGCGTGAGCGGGTAAGGGGAGAATCGGCTGATGAGCACGCAGGGATGGCTGGTGGACCGGCAGGCGCGGGTGCGGGCCTTCGACCGGCGCCACCCGTGGGTCATGGACACCCTGGTGGCCGTCCCGATCGTGCTCTTCAGCATCCCCAACCTCATCGAGAGTCCCCTGTCGGCGGCGATCGCGACCCTGGTCGTGCTGCCGCCGCTGTACTGGCGGCGGCGGTACCCGTTCCCGGCGTTTCTGGTCACCGCGACCATCGAGTTGATCCAGGGATTGCTGGACGTCCGCGTCGGCGCCGGGGTGATCCTGCTCGTGATGCTGTTCGGGGTGGCCTCCCGCGCTTCGTGGCGGGCGCTGGCCTGGGCATCCGGGATCAGCCTCGCGCTGCTGGTCACCGAGATCTACCTGGTCAACCCCGTGCCCGTGACGCAGAGCCGCCTCATCACGCTGCTCCTGTCGATCGGCACATTGGGGGCCGCGATCGCGTCCGGCGTCGCGGTGCGCACCCGCCGGGCGTACCTCATCGCCCTTGAGGACCGCGCCGCCCGCCTGGAGGTCGAGCGGGATCAGCGGGCCCGCCTCGCCGTCGCCGAGGAGCGAGCCCGGGTGGCCCGCGAGATGCACGACATCGTCGGCCACCACGTCTCGGTGATCGTGGGCCTGGCCGACGGCGGCGCCGCGGTCGCGACCTCGCGGGCCGAGCAGACCGCCGAACCGCTCCGGTTGATCGGCGACACCGGCCGGCAGGCGCTGTCCGAGCTGCGCCGGGTACTGGGCGTGCTGCGCGAGAGAGACGCCGATCCGCAGCTGAGCCCGCAGCCCGGCATCGACGATCTCGACCAGCTGCTGCCGAGCGTGCGGGCGGCGGGACTGCCAGTCACCTACTCCACCTCGGGCGAGCTGCACACCCTCGGTCGGGGCGTGCAACTCGCGGTCTACCGCATCGTGCAGGAAGCGCTCACCAACACCCTGAAACACGCGGGACGCGGGGCGGCCGCGGACGTCACTCTCGCTGCCTGCGATGGAGAGGTACGGGTACGGGTACGCGACGACGGCCGTGGCAAACCCGCTGCTCCGAGCCACGGCTTGCTCGGCATGCGGGAACGCGCCGCCATGTACGGCGGGGTGGTGACCGCGGGCCCGGCCGAGCGGGGCTGGCTCGTCGACGTAGTCCTCAGGGAGCCCTCATGACCACCGTGCTGATCGCAGACGACCAGCAGTTGCAACGGATGGGTTTCAAGATGCTGCTCGATGGCACCCCCGAGATGACAGTGGTCGGCGAGGCCTCGGGCGGCGCCGAGGCGGTGCGGATGGTGGAACAGACCCGCCCTGACGTGGTGCTGATGGACGTGCGCATGCCCGGCATGGACGGCATCGAGGCCACCCGCCGGATCACCGCGGCCGGCTCGCGAACCCACGTGCTCATGCTGACCACCTTCGACTTGGACGAATACGTCTACGCCGGACTGCGAGCCGGAGCGAGCGGCTTTCTGCTCAAGGACGCCCGCCCCGAGGAACTGATCGCCGGCATCCGTGCCGTCGCGAGCGGAGACTCAGTGGTAGCCCCCAGCCTGACCCGCAAGCTGATGAACGCCTACCTCAAGGACTCGGCACCGACCAGACCTGCGGACCCCCGCCTGAGCAGCCTGAGCGAGCGAGAGCGAGAGGTCCTCGAAGCAATCGGCCGGGGCGCCACGAACACCGAGATCGCCGAACGCTTCACCCTCACCGAATCCACAGTGAAAAAGCATGTCGGACGCGTCCTGGCCAAAATCGGAGCGCGGGACCGAATCCAGGCGGTCATCTTCGCGTACGACAACGGCCTGGTCGAACCACGCGCCTGAGCACATTCCGTCACAGCTCAGTGGCAGAACGAGGGGACCAGCTCGGTCAGTGCTCGTGGTCTGCGGCGAGATCCTTGTTCGCATCTGCGCCGCGCAGGGTGATGAAGGCCCAAACCGCGGTGACGACCATGATCACGGCACCGGCGATACCGGTGATGGTGATCGCTTCGGTGAACGCGGCCATGGCGGTATCGAGGATGGAGGTTCCCGTGCTGCCACCGACCTCGCTGGCCACCAGCAGGGCTTCTGCCATTGTCGAGGACGCTCGTTCGGCTACGCCTGCCGTCAGGTCGAGGGCTCCGGTTCCCGCGGTGACGGCCCGCGTGTACCAGGCGACGAGTACCCCGCCCAGGATGGCCGTACCCAGCGTCGTGCCGATCTCGTAGGCGGTCTCCGATGTCGCGGCGGCCTGTCCGGCTCGTTCGGGCCTGACCGAGCTCATGATGATGTCGTTGCTCAACGTGAGGCTTGTGCCCGCGCCCAGCGCGACCAGCGCCAGCGAGGTGGCGACCAGCGCGGGACTCGAAGTCGGCGTCAGGAAGATGGTCAGTCCGAAGCCGACGGCGGCGATCAGGAGTCCGGCGGTGATGACATATGCGGGCAGGAAGCGCTTGACCAGCGCTGCCGCGAGGACGGCGGCGACCGCGGCCATGACCGCCTGGGGCATCAGCCAGACGGACGCCTCAAGCGGGTTGAGGCCGAGGACCAACTGGAGGTACTGAACGAGGGCGACCAGCGCGCCGACCATCGCGAAGACCGACAGCAGGTCCCCGACGACGGCGCCGCGGAAGTAGCGCAGTTTGAACAGCCTGACCTCCATGAGCGGAGTGGGAAGCCTGAGCTGTCTGCGGACGAACAGGACGACGGCGATCAGGCCGATGATCAGGGTGGCGATTCCGAGAGCTACGTCCTTGCCGCCGGTGAGGGTCTTGATGGCGTAGACCACTCCGATCATGCCGACCAGGGAGAGCGCGACGCTGAGGATGTCGATCCTGTGCAGGTCAGGGTTGCGGCTCTCGGGCAGCAGGAGCGGGCCGAGGACGAGCAGGAGCAGCATGACGGGGATGTTCATCAGGAAGGCGGCCTGCCAACTGAACGTCTCGATGACCCAGCCGCCGACGATCGGCCCGATCGCCGCACCGACCGAGGCCATCGCCCCCCACACGGCCATGGCGTACCGGCGCTGCTGCCGGTCGAGGAACATGTTGCGCACCAGCGACAGTGTCGAAGGCATCATGATCGCGCCGCCCACGCCCAGGAGCACGCGAGCGCCGATCAGCATCCACGGCGCTGTGGCCAACGCGCCGGCCACGGAGGCGATCGCGAAGACGACCGCGCCGATGAGCAGGTTGCGCCGCCGCCCGAACCGATCGCCCACGGCGCTCATCGCCACGAGCAGACCGGCGAGGACGAGCGAGTAGGTGTCGATCATCCACAGCTGCTCCGTGCCCGTGGGACTCAGCTCGGCGGAGATCGCGGGCAGGCCCAGGATCAGGACGGTGCCGTCGATCGTGATCAGCAGTAGGGGCAGGACGAGCACGGCTAGACCGAGCCAGGTCCTGGCTGTGGCCTTGGGAGGGGCGTCTTTCACGAGAGTTCCTTCTCAAAGTCGGGTGACCGATGGTCAGGAAACAGCTTACCGACCATATGGTCTGCTGAAAAGCACAGCAGGACTTTAGTAAGGAACCACGGTTCGGCTGAGGTTCTTCCCACCCAAGACCGAGGCGGGGAAGCGGCTGCTCTGGCAGGCGACCGGCCAGCCGGGGTCGTCCCGGGGCGGTGTGAGTCCACACGGATCCCGCCGATGGCGGGGATCGGCGATCTCAGACTCGTGGTGGCGTGTCTCGCCGCTGGGACGCGGGAGCGGCGTCGGGGATCAGACGGGCGTGTGGAAGGTGCCGTCGGTAGCGAGGTCGAGCAGCAGGCGACGAGCCGTCGCGATGCTCACCTCGTCCTCTTCCCCGTGCAGGGCCGCGGCTGCGACACCCTCGGCGGCTCGGCGCACGATCTGGATGCGCTCGGGGCCGAGCCCGTCCAGGGCGAACTGCTCGCTCCACCACGCGCTGTTCTGGTCGATGACCGACGCAACCGCAGGAATCGCGTACAGACCACTCCACATCGGCACAGACGTCACGTCAGGCGCAGCCAGAGCGTCGGTGCTTCCTGCGCAGAGCGCGCGAACGTAGGCACGAAGCATCTTGCCGGGATGGTTCTCTGACAGGTCGAGGTGGCTGACAACCGCCTCCCGGAAGCGCTCGTACACATCTTCCACCACGGCGATCACCAGGTGATCCCGACTCCCGAAGTGGTGGATCAGACCGCTCTTGGACACTCCGGCGACCGATGCGACCTGAGCCAGGGTGACGGCGGCGCCCTTCTCGAGAATCACCTGGGTGGCGGCATCGAGAACCGCGCGCCGCGTGCGCTCGGTGTTGCGCGTCTGTCGCACGTCGACCGCCGGATCACCTGCCATGCGTCTACGTTACTACTGACCAACTGGTCGATAAGACGGCACGCCCTGCCGGAAGTGTGGTCCGTGCCTCGGTGGCCTGGTCGGGTCTTCGCAAGCGTGTCGAGGCGGAGAGCTTTGCAGGTCTGTCATGGGGCCGTTCGGGTATGCGCGGCTGGACAGCGCCTCACTCCGAGGTCTGTTCCAGCCTGTGAGGTAAGAATGCCGGAGTCATCGCCGTGCTGTGCACGTGGGCCACGCCATCCTCCGGGTGACGTCGTCGAGTTGCGGGTGCACGGGGTGATGGGTGCCGGAGCGGACGACATCCTGGATCGGCCGCACGTGCAGCGGGTCGCCGGCGATAGGAAGGCTGGCTTCTACCGGCCCCGTGAAGGCTATGGCGACTCCCGAGGTGCCTGCGGCGTGGTGTTGGAGACATACCAGTGGAGCGATCTGCGGAGCGGTGCGGCCGCGAGGACGCTGTCGCTGGTGCTGCTGTTGCCGTTCATGGCGTGCAACGCGGCGGCCTGGATGCGGCCGAGGGCGAAGGTCAGCGGCGGTGTGGTCTGGGTAGGTTGCCGGCTGGTCGGCCTGAGCCTCACGGCCCTGTACGTCTTGTCCTTCGTCGGTGTGGCGTTGGACCTGCTCGCCTACAAGTGCATGTCCCTGGGTAGTTGCCTCGGGGGTCGGACCTGGCTGTCCTGGCTCGGCGGTCAACCGGTCGGATTGCGCGCTGCGCTGCTGGCGCTGGTGCCCGTCGCCGCGATCTGGGTGTTGTGGCTTGCGGGCTCCTGGTGCGGCCACTGGTATGACAACTTCATCTCACCCACTGGTGGGCCGGCCGACACACCACTGGGCGCGATCGGGACGCCCAACGCCACGCCGGGAGTGCTGCGACTTCGCTCCATCCATGTGGCGACCGGTCTCGCCGTACTCGATCTCAGTCTGGTTGCGGCGTTGTGGGCTGCGCGGGGACCAAGCCCTGTCAACGTCCTGCTCACGGTCTGCGGCGTGCTCGTCCTTGTCGCCAGCGTCGTGCTGCTGTGCGTACCGTCCGTCATCGACGCCGTAGCCGGCACTCCGGTGGTCGATGCGGTGGTCCGTGCCCTGCGGTCGGCTGCCGTGGTGGTGACTGTCGTCGTCATCGGACGGGTCGCGTTCGACCGCAGCGAGTGGCCCGCCGGAAAGGGGCTTCCCGGCCACGACGTCGCGGTCGTCCTGCTCTTCGGGATTCAGGGCGTCCTACTGGTGCTGCTCGGGATCGCGGCACTGATAGGCCGGGATGGCAGCCTTGGGAAGCTACGCTGGTTTGGTGCGCCGCTGTTCGCGTGTCTGGCGGTAGGACTCGCGGTCAGCTTTGCCACCGAATTCAACTACCGCGTCTCGGACTACCTCGACCGCGACCTGCCGACACCCGATGTGCTGCCCACCAGCCCTGTTCTGCCGTACAAGTGGACGATGTTCGGCTTCTTCGTGTCGGTCCTCGGCGCAGCGGTCACAGGTGTGGCAGTGGTGCTGTTCGGGCGGATCTACCGACGGCGGGCGGCGGACGACATCGTCGCGCGCGACTTCCCTGATGCGGCGGCGGATGCGACGACGGCCCGACGGCGGGCACGAGTGCGCGACACGATCGCCCGCGCGCGGTTCACCGAACAGCTGTGTCCGCTCGGGGTGACCTACTGCTGCGTCGTCGCGCTGAGCCTGGGTTTCACAGCTCTGGCCCTGGACGAGCTGCAGCCGAGTGTCGCCGTGGAGGGCCTGGTCGGCCTACCGTCCGACTTCGTCAGTGCTGGCACCCAGTTTGGCAGCTACCTGATGGCACTGCTGTTCGTCGGCTTGTTCTTCGTTGGGCTGTTCGCCTACCGGACGACGACTGTTCGTCGCTACATCGGCATGCTCTGGGACCTCGGGATGTTCTGGCCGCGTGCCGCTCACCCCTTCGCCCCACCGTGTTACGCCGAGCGCGCCGTGCCCGAACTCGCATGCCGTATCAGCATGCTGGTCCGGCAAGGGAGGTACGTGTTGGTAGCGGCGCACAGCCACGGGTCGGTACTCGCCCTGGCGAGCGTCCTGCAACTAGAGCCGTCGGTGCTGTCCAGGGTCGCTCTGCTGACGCACGGTTCCCCGCTCGGACGCATCTACAGCACGCTGTTTCCGGCGTACGTGGGCCCGGATGTGCTGAGTGAGGCGGGCCGCCGGCTGGGCTGGCGCTGGGTGAACCTGTGGCGTGACACCGATCCCCTCGGCGGCTGGATCTTCACGCGCGGATACGAGGGCGACGACACCCTGCGTCGGCGGTCCGAGGTGGACCGCCGGCTCCGGGATCCGGAGAATCTCGACGCCCGAGGCCGTGACACGGTCTGGCCCCCGATCTGCGGTCATCAGCCGGACGTGACGGACGACCGGTACGAGGCGGCGGTCTGCGAGCTGTCCGAGCGACTCCGGACCGGTTGAGGTGATGTAGCTGTCGCCGACCTTTAGGGTCAGCCGGTGCAGGTCGCCCCCTCCGCGGGGAGCTTGAGGTTGATCAGGTAGTCGGCGGCGATCTGGAGAACGCAGGGGTTGGTGCCGGCCAGGACGATGGTGTGTCCCTCGCCCTGGACGGTGAGCAGTGCGCTGCCGAGGGTCTTGGCAAGGCTGATTCCGCCTGCGTGAGGCGTGGTGGGATCACCGGTGATCGAGACGACGAGGGTGTTCGGGAGCCCTTCGACGTTGTCGGCGTACGGGTAACCGAGGGTCGGCTTGGCCGGCCAGTGCTCGCAGCCTTCACGGGCGCCGGTGGAGACGTCGACGCCGGGATCCATGAACGGGGCGTCGCGGAAGGTCTCCGTCCGTAGCCTGCCACCTTCCTGTTCGCTGAGTCGTTCCTCGTCCATGCAGTTGATGGCGAAGTTGGCCTCGGCGAAGTTCGTCCAGGCGCCCTTGGCGTCACGCCCGGAGAAGTCGCGGCTGAGCTGGAGCAGTTCGTCACCGCGGCCCTGCTGGAGCTGGGTGAGGCCGTTGATGATGCGCGGCCACGCCTCCTTCGTGTAGAGGCCCGCGATGACCCCTCCGACCGCGTCGTCGAAGCGAAGCTCGACGCCGAGGGCCGGCACGGGGGTGGCGTACAGCGGCCGTACGATCTTCTGGAACTCCTGGGTGGCCTTGGCCGGGTCGCCGCCGAGCGGGCAACTCTCCTGCGTCGCGCAGAAGGCTGCCATCCGGTCGAAGGCTCCCTGGAACCCGGCGTACGCGCTGGCCCGTCGTTGCACGGTGCCCTGCTGCGGGTCGATGGCGCCGTCCAGCAGCATCGCCCTCACGTTCTGGGGGAACTGTTCGGCATACACGGCGCCGAGCCGCGTGCCGTAGCTCTGGCCGAGGAACGAGAGTTTCTCGTCCCCGAGCACGGCGCGCAGCACGTCCATGTCCCTGGCCGTGTCGCGGGTGCCGACATGGGTCAGCATCTCCGCGCCGCCGGAGCCCTTCGCGCAGCGATCGAAGATCTCCCGAGTGTCCTGCTCGGTCAACTGCAGGGTCGTGCCCTGTGCCGAAAGCTTTACGGCGCCGCGATCGTTCTCGTCGTCGGAGTAGCAGTCGATCGCCGGGACGGACGCGCCCACACCGCGCGGATCGAAACTCACCAGCTGGAATCGTTCGGTCAGCGGGCTCGTGGCCAACGTTGCCGACGAAGCCGCCGCAGCGAACAGACCCGAGCCGCCAGGCCCACCGGGATTCAACACCAGTGAGCCGATCGCCTGACCACGCGCGGGCTTGCGCATGACGGCGATCTGGATGGTACGGCCCGCTGCGTCGTCGTAGTTCAGCGGCACGTTCATGCGCGTGCACTCCAACGCGCCGCTGAGCGCGAAGACCTTACTCTCGGTCTCGTTGGTCGCGTAGTCGTCGCACTTCTCCCACGCGAGCTTCTGATTGTAGAAGCTCTCAAGACCGGCCGGGGTGCCGCTGGGTGACGGCGACGGCTTGTCGGGTGCAGCCGGGGAGCAGGCCACGAGCGGCATGACGAGCGAGGCGGCGGTGACGCAGACCAACACTCGCGCAAAGGTGGATCTCATCATCAGCGGGTCCTTGTTGGTCGATGCACTGGGGTGTGAAGACGAGCAGTGACGCCGTCTGGGCGCGGCGCACGACATGGGCGCGCCGATCGTGGCGCGCCGCTCATCGGCGGGGCTCCCAACGGAACAGCCGGGCGGCGATGGCGACGGCGACGACGACCCAGCCCAGCGTCGGTGCGAGCAGGAGGAGAGAGTCGCTGACGGCGACGCCGCCGTTCCAGGCGTTCACAGTCAGCTCGGTGGCCGCGCCGCCGGGCAGCAGCCGCTTGAGCAGGGCGAGGTCCTCGGTACCGCTGATGCCCACCCAGGTGGCGACGCCGATCACGCCGAGGGTGACGGGCAGGGTGGTGACCTGGGCGTGCTCGGGTGAGTTCGTCAGCCCCGCGGTGGCCAGGCCCAGACCGATCATCATGGTCAGGGTGGCGAGGACCGCTGCCACCAGCAGGGCGACGTTGGTCGGGCCGCCAGCGACGATGGCCAAGGCCGTCAGGATCGCGGCCACTTGCACCACCGCGATGACGGTGGCGGGTAGCAGCAGGCCGGCGAGGATGCCGCGGTCCGACGCGGCGGTGGATCGCAGCCGCTTGAGGAAGAGGTTCTGACGCCGGGACGCCAGGGTTGTGACGGCCGTGGTGTAGAGCCCGAACGCGGCCACGGTGAACATCACGATCGCGGCGATGTAACCGAGACTGCCGATGGCCTCGAAGGTCTCGTGCTGACGGACGAAGAACGCGCTGACAGCCACCGGAATGATGAGACTGGTGACCAGCACCAGCCGGTTGCGGAGGATCTGGATCAGCTCACTGAAAGCGATGGAGAGCACGGGTTGCATTCCTTCCGGGAAACGGGTCGGTGACCCTGACGTTCAGCTGCCAGTGGTGCGGAAGACGTCATCGAGCCGGACGGTGAGATCCGGGGAGAATCCGCTCTCCTGGAGTAAAACGTCCATCCGGGGACATGCGGCGCGCCGATCTCCGGGGCTGTGCCGCCGTTGGACTTCGATGACGGATGTGGTGGACATGTACCCATGACATCAGCGGACGCGCCTACCCGTCAGTGCAACCACGTCATGACACCATGTGACGTGGCGTCACTGGCGAAGATTCAGCTGGCCGGCGTTGCCTCGAATGCGTCCGTTCCCTGCCGCGTACGATCCGCTGCGGTATCTCTGGGAAGGGGCAGGCCCGTGCACCAGATCTTCACCCACCGGCGGATGTCACTGACCGCGGCGCTGCTCACCGTCGCCCTCGCCGGTTGTGGGGACGGGACGTCGGCCGAGGGTGCCCGCTGGTCCGACGCTGCGCCAGCGACGCCGACCACCGCCGCACCGCCGTCAGACGCCTCTCCGGCCGCCGCCGGCACGCCCACCGCGACCACCGTGAATTGCCCCGAGCCCGGCCCGGCCCCGCGCGCGGCCACCGCGCTGGACCCGACGGCAGCCACCTATCTCGGGCGGGACGGCGCGGACAGCGCCAACGCGGTCGACATCACCGCCAGCTGTGAGATCGCGGTCGGCGGCCGCTTCACCGGTCTCACCGGCGGCACCGCCACCACGCTGGGCAAGGGCGGCGCCGGTGCGGTGCTCCGGCTGGACCCCACCGGCCGCAAGCTGCTCGGCACCACCCGGCTCGCCGGCACGGTGGAGGACCTGGAGGTACGCCGCGGCGGCGGCGGCGAGATCGCGGTCGCCACCGACCGGGGCGTGATGCTGCTCGACGCGCGCGCCACGGCCGCCCGCTGGCAGCGCGGCGGCGCAGCGACCCGGGCCGCGGTCGGCAGCGCGGGCACCGTCGCAGCCCTCGTCGGCGGCACCGTCGAGGTGTACGACCTGAAGGGCGCAACCCTCACGCGCATCCGCCCGTCCGACCGGACCGTGAGCGACGTGGCGGTGGACGACCGCTCCGGCCTCGTCTTCGTGAGCGGGTTCCGGCAGGTCAAGGTGGGCCGCTGTGTGCCGGTGCAGATCGCCTACGTGCACGCCTACGACCATCGGGGCAAGCTGCGCTGGCGGGCGTACGACCACGCGGCCGACCGGCTCGGCGACCTCTGCGCGGACAGCCGGGCCGACCGGATCGCGCTGGGCCGCGACGGCCGTCTGTACCTGGCCGGAGAGACCGCGGGCGGAAACACCATCTTCAACAGGTCCGCCGCCGACCCGTCCCGGCCGGCACCGAACGTGGTGATCGACTCGTTCACCGAGGCGTCCAACACGTCGAACGCGCACCTCACCTACCTGGCCCGGTTCGACCCGGCCACCGGCCGGCAGCTCGCCGGGCAGATGCTGCTGGCCCGGATCGACACCAAGGGCGACCAGGGCAACACCATCAAGCCGTACGCGATCACCGCCGACGAGTCCGGCCGGGTGTACGCGGGGGGCGTCTCGGCGTACCAGATCGCCGGCCGGAGCCGGGCGACCCTCGGTGGCGACCGGCTGGCCCCGTACGCCGGCGGGGACGCCTGGGTGCTGGTGCTGTCGGCGGACCTCAAACGGCGTACCACCTGGACGGTCTTCACCGACGGCGGTGCCGGCGCGGTACGCGGGCTGGTCGCCGGTTCCGGGATCGCGGCCGCCGCGGCCCGGGTGGACAAGGGGCGGTTCTGGCGGACCCGCAGCGTGCAGTCCGGCGGTCCACCCGCCGGAGGCTCCGGCTACCTGGCGGCCTGGCCCGGACTGTCCTGACTGGACCCGCCACGTGCGCCTGTCAGCCGGCGTTGGTGCGTGCGGGGTGTCCGCGTGCACCCGGGAGGGCACCGACCTCGCCGATATTGACGAGGACATGTCAGCTCAGGTCGCCGCTGGGTACGCACCCGGCTTGGAGGCCCGCCATGCCGGATACCTTATCGACGTGCCCGGCCATAAGCGCAAGAACATAATCGCGGGTCAACGGCGTGTGCCCATTAAGTTTCTCGTAAGAATTGCCGATCCGCCGCTTTATCCGGGTGTGGCCGACAGCTTCCTCGCTAATCTTCCACCGGTCAGGCCAGCGATTCCAGCGGCCGACAGGAATTGTTTACCACTGAAAGGCGAAGGATCAATGCGAGTTCGTTCGGACGACCGCACACGTCGTACAACCGCGCTCTCCGGCCTCGCTGCCGGCGGCGCTGTGCTGCTGGCCCTCACCACGGCGCTGACTGGATGTCGGGCGGAGAGTGGGGCCGGTGACGCGCCGGCTCCGGCCTCGCCCACCACCGCGTCGGGCGGCGCCCCGGCCCCCGGTGGCAGCGAGCCCGCCACCGCGCCGACCGTCGCCGGGGGCGAGCTCGGCTCCGCGCCGCCCGCACCGAGCCGGTCGCCCGCGCGTCCCGGCGTCCCGAGCGGACCGGGCGCCGGAGCGGGCAACGGCGGGCCATCCTGGGCAGCCGGAGCAGTGCCGCCCACCCAGGGCGGGCGTTACCTCTACGTCTCGACCAGTGGCAACGACCGTGCCGACGGTCGTTCGCGGGCCACCGCGCTGCGGACGCTGCAACGTGCCGCGGACCTGACCGAGCCGGGGGACACCGTGCTGGTCGGCGGCGGCGAGTATCGGGCGCCCGGGCGGGTCAACGTGTTGGGGGTGAGCCGCTCCGGCACCGCGCAGCGGTGGATAACCTATGCCGCCTACCCGGGTGAGCGGCCGGTGGTCAGGGCCACCGGCTGGCAGGGCATCAACGTGCGGGCCTCGTACATCACCCTGGCCGGCTTCACGGTGATCGGGTCGCGGGCCACGCTGACCCCGGCGCAGATCGCGAAGGCCAAGCGTAACGACATCTCCGACGTCGAGGTGACCAGCAACTGCATCGCCGTGGACGAGCAGCGCAACGCCAACCCGCCGCACCGGCCGCACCACGTGGTGGTCTGGGGCAACACGGTCACCGACTGCCCGTTGGTGGGCATCTCGGCGCAGTATGCCGACTACGTGACCATCTCGTACAACGAGGCGGCCCGCAACGGGCACTGGTCGCCGCTGGGCGGCAGTGGCATCTCGGTGTTCGGCGGCTGGAACTCCGACGGCAACACCGGATACAAACTGATCGTGCGGGGCAACGTCACCCACGACAACTGGAACCATGTGCCTTGCCGGTGCAGTGGATTCAAGAAAGTGACCGACGGAAACGGCATCATCATCGACTCCCACGACAATGTCGACGTCGCCGGTGCCCCACTGTTTCAGAAGCCGTATGCGGGCCGGACCCTGGTGGAGAACAACATTTCGTACAACAACGGCGGTCGGGGCATCAACGTCTTCAAGAGCGACCACGTCGACGTGGTCAACAACACCTTGTACCACAATGCGCGGCACCCGGCGATCGAGACCGACCTCGGGGTCGCCAAGGCCCATGACGTGCGGGTGGCCAATAACATCGTCGTCGCCGGCGGGAGCAAGCCGGCGGTTCAGGTGGGTGGTGCCACCGGCGTCCGGCTCACCAGTAACCTGCTCGTCGGCGTGTCGAAGGCGCCCGCCGACCCGAGCGCACTGACCAGGGACCCACAGTTCGTCGCGCCCGACGCCGCTGATTTCCGGTTACGGTCGGGCAGCCCGGCGATCGACAGCGGCACGTCTGCGCTGGCGCCGTCCGCCGACGGCCGGCGGGCTCCTCGCGCCGGCCGGGTTGACCGCGGCGCACTCGAACGCGGCTGACCCACCCAGCGTCCGCCCCGTACCTCCCTTGGTGCGGGGCGGGCCCGTGCGACCCGGTCGCCGAATTTCTGTAACGCCCGGCGCGCCAGCCGGGTCCCTCTGGGCGGCCGTCCACGCGGACGAGCCGTCGAAGGAGGAAGTGTGAATCGTCCTGACCGACTCCGACCGTCCCGCGTGGGCTTTTCCCGCCGGCCACGCTGGAGGCGGCCATGAACTGGGCCGACCTGGTGGCGTTCGGCGTGTTGGCCGAGGAGCGCCATTTCACCCGGGCCGCCGCTCGACTGGGTGTCTCGCAGCCGGCGTTGTCGGTGCGGATAGGCCGCCTGGAGCGGGTGCTGCGCGCGCGACTGGTCGACCGGACTTCGCGCGGGGCGGTGCCGACCCCGGCTGGCCGGAAGCTCGCCGAGTGGGCCGCGGCCACCCAGCGGGGCTGGGACGAGATCCGCCTGGAGGTCGCCGACCTGGGCGCTGCCCACGACACCGCCGGTGGCAATCCGGCCGTTGGGGTCCGAGGCGCGCCGACACCGACGGTACGCATCGCGGTGTCCCGCTCGGCCGACCCCCACGTCGTCGACCGGCTCACTCGCGACCAGCCGGGGGTGGACTGGCGGCTGCGAACGGTGGTCGACCCGGCCACGCTCGCCGAGCGACTACGCCTCGGCGACGTGCAGCTCGGACTGTGGTGGGATTGGCCGCACACACCGTTGGTCGACCTGGCCGGTCTGCGGGCGCTCGCCGTGCGTCAAATTCCACTCAGCGTGGCGCTGGCTGCCACGCACCAGTTGGCCGGCGTCGCGCTGGTCGACCTCGTCGACCTGGCCGGGGAGGAGTGGGTCGCCAGCGCGGACCCGCACCTGCGCGACGCGCTGCGGCGCGTGTGCCGGCAGGTGGGGGGCTTCAGCCCGATGATCAGCCACGTTACCGATGACCAGGCGCAGGTGGCGGCCCTGGTCGCGGCGGGCCGCGCGGTTACCGTGGAGGCCGCGCCCGCGCCGCCCGCGCCCGGGGTGGTCCGGCGCCCGTTCCGGGGCGCGCCGCCGGCCACCGTACGGCTGGCCTGGCGACCCGAGACCGTGTCGGAGCGCCTGGTCCGCGACGTGCTCAACATCCTCACCGACGCCCCCGTCAACTCCGATGCTCCGGTGCGTCGTGACGGTCCGGCCGAGGGCGGTGACCGAGGCGCTACCGCCGGGCCGAGGGTTGCCCAACCCGCGGCAGCGGAACGACCCTCCGCCGCGCCGATCGCGTCGGAGCGACGACGCCTCGCGCGGTCCGGGGAGCCGGGCGGCGTCCGACCCCACAGCCGGACGGTTCCCCTCCGGTCCCGGCCGACCGGCGAACCCCGGGCGGCCGGCCGAGGGCCTGATGCGGTTAACCTCGCCCATCCGGTGCCGGGTGTGCTCACCACTTGGCCCACCGCCACCACCCGCCCAGTTCAGGAGCGACCACGATGACGTCGGCAGAGGAGACGAGCCGGTTGGTCCGCTCCGCCCAGCGCGGTGACCGGGCGGCGCTGGACCGGCTGTTGCGCGGGGGCCTGCCGCTGGTGTACAACCTGGCCGCGCGCAGCCTTGAGCCCGCGGACGCGGATGACGTCACGCAGGAAACGATGATCCGCGCGATCCGCGGGTTGCCGGGGCTTCGCGAGCCGGCGAAGTTCCGTTCCTGGCTGGCCACGATCGCCTTGCGCGAGACCCGTCGGCGCGGGGCCCGGGCCGTCGCGCACCGTCGGTCGGTGCTGCTGCTGGACCCGGACGTGCTGCCCGGTACGGCCGACGCGACGGACGACGACGCCACGCACCGCGGTGACGTTGATCTGCAGCGCCGGCAACTGGCCGAGGCGACCGGCTGGCTGGACGTCGCCGATCGGGACCTGCTCAGCCTGTGGTGGCTGACCCAGGTGGGTCGTCTGGATCGCGCGGACGTCGCGCGCACGCTGGGCATCTCGGCGGCGCACGCCCGGGTTCGTCTGCATCGGCTGCGGTCCCGGCTCGACACGGCGCGGCGCATCGTGGCGGCGCGGGAGGCCGCCGGCCGGCCGGACGGCTGCCCAGAGCTGCGGCGGAACCTGGCCGGCTGGGACGGGGTGCCGTCGCCGGTCTGGCGCAAGCGGCTGGCCCGGCACCTGGACAGCTGCCGCAGCTGCGCCGGATCGAGTACGCACCTGTTGGCGCCGGAGCGGTTGCTCGCGGCGACGCCGCTGCTGCTGCCGCCGGCGCATCTGCGCCCACCGGCCGACCACGCCGTGCTCTCCGCCTTCGCCACTCCCGCCGGCGGGTGGCGAGGGCATCCAGTGCGCCCGGTGGTTGGGGTGGCGGCGGTCGTCGTCCTCGCGCTGGCTCTCGGGGCAGGGCTGATCTGGCGGAGCGACCCGCCGCCCGGGGCCGTCGCCCGGGCACCGGCTCCGGCGGTGTCGCCGGCCACCACAGTGCCCTCGGCACGCCCGTCGCCGTCCGCGTCGCCCACGCCGACCGACGGTGGGGGACCGGTCGCCGGGGCGGGCACGGGCGGCCCTACCTGGGGTGTCGCCGACCTGCCGCCCACGCAGGGGGGTCGCTACCTGTACGTCTCCGGCACCGGCGACGACCGGGCCGACGGTCGGTCCCGGCGCACCCCGCTGCGCACCCTGGGCCGGGCCGCCCAGCTCACCCTGCCGGGTGACACCGTGCTGGTGGACGACGGGGAGTACGCCGACCGGGACACCTCCGCCGTGCTGCCGATCGAGCGCTCCGGCACCCCGCAACGCTGGATCACCTGGGCGGCGCTGCCCGGCGCCCGGCCGATCGTGCGTGCCACCGGCTGGCAGGGCATCCGGGTGCACGCCGCGTACGTCATCGTGCAGGGCTTCACGGTCGTCGGAGGCCGGGCCACGTTGTCCGCCCTGCAGCGCACGGCGGCCGGGCGAGGCGACGTCTCCGACCCGGCGGTCTCCACCAACTGCATAGCCGTGGACGAGCAGCGAACGGCCGACCCGCCGCGCCGGCCGCACCACGTGATGGTCTGGGGCAACACGGTGACCGACTGCCCGCTGTCGGGGATCTCCGCCATGTACGCCGACCACGTGACGATCGCCTACAACGTGGCCGCCCGCAACGGCCACTGGTCGCCGTACGGTGGCAGCGGCATCTCGGTGCACAGCAGCTGGAACTCCGACGGCGACACCGACACCAAGATGATCGTCCGGGGCAACGTGGTGCACGACAACATGAACAGGGTGCCCTGCCTGTGTAGCGGCGCCGCCCGCCGGATCACCGACGGCAACGGCATCATCGTCGAGTCGTCGACCAACGAGGACGTGCGCGGCGCACCACTGCGTCAGACCCCGTACACCGGTCGGACTTTGGTGGAGAACAACGTCGTCTACCGCAACGGCGGCCGGGGGGTGAACATCTTCGACGCCGCGCACGTCGACGTCGTCAACAACACCCTGTACCGCAACGCCACCCACGCCGACATCGCTACCGACCTGGTGGTCACGCGGGCACACGACGTGCGGGTCACCAACACCGTCGTGGTGTCCGCGCCGGGCGAACCGGCGGTCGCGGTGTCCGCCTCCACCGATGTGCGGTTCAGCCACAATTTGATCGTCGGCCGGTCCAGCGCAACCGCCGATCCGGCGGGCCTGGCCGCGTCCCCCCGCTTCGTCGACGCGGACGCCGCGGACTTCCGGCTGGCCGCCGGCAGCCCGGCGGTGGACAGCGGCGTCGCGACCGGGGCACCGGAGCGGGACGCCGCCAGGGCGCCCCGGACCGGCCCTGTGGACCGGGGCGCCCTGGAACGGCGGTGACAGCGGTGGGTCAGACGGACGACGTGCCGGGGCGTGGGACGAGCACCCCGTCCACCCGGCGGGGCAGGCGCAGCGGGTTGGCGTCGTGCAGCGCCTCGGGCAGCAGTTCGGCGGGCACGTCCTGGTAGGCGACCGGGCGCAGGAATCGCCGGATCGCGGCCGCCCCGACGCTGGTGTGCAGCGATGCGGTGGTGGCCGGCCACGGCCCGCCGTGGTGCATCGCCCAGGTCACTGCCACCCCGGTCGGCCAGCCGTTGACGACGACCCGTCCGGCCCGCTCGCTGACCACGTCGAGCACCGCGCGGACCAGCTCGCTGTCACGGTCCGGTTCGGTGTGCACGGTGGCGGTCAGCGCCCCGGGCACGGCGTTGAGCGCGGCCAGCAGCTCGGCCCGGTCCGCGTACTCCACGACCAGCGACGCCGGCCCGAAGCACTCCCGGGCGGCGGCCGGCTCGGCCAGAAAGTGGGCGGCGGGCATGGCGAGCAGGGCCGGCGTGGCAGTGATCCCGGTGCCGGCTGTCGGCGCCACCAGCGACCGGACGCCGGGCACCGCAGCCAGGGCGGCCACGGCCTCGTCGAAGCCGCCGCGGATCCACTCACCGAGCAGCGGACCCGCCGCCACGGCCCTCACCGCGTCGACCAGCGCCGACTCCAGGCCGTGCCCGGCCGGCAGGAAGAGCAGCCCGGGCTTCGTGCAGAACTGCCCCAGACCCAGGGTGTACGAGGCGACGTAGGCTGCCGCGACAGCGGCGCCCCGGACGGCCACGGCGGTCGGGGTGACCACCACCGGGTTCACCGAGCCCAGCTCGCCATAGAACGGGATTGGGTCCGGCCGCCTGGTGGCCAGGTCGAACAGCGCCCGGCCACCGGCCTCGGAGCCGGTGAACCCGACCGCCCGTACCGCCGGATCGATGACCAGTTCGCGGCCAGCGGCCCGGCCGTGCACGACGGTGACCGCGCCGGGTGGCAACACGTCGGCGAGCACCCGGCCGACCAGGTCGGAGAGGCGGGGGTGACCCTCGTGCGCCTTGACCACCACCGGGCAGCCGGCGGCCAGAGCGGAGGCGGTGTCCCCACCGGCCACCGAGAACGCGAGCGGGAAGTTGCTGGCCGCGAAGACAGCGACCGGCCCGAGCGGGCGCATCATCCGACGTACGTCCGGCCGGGGCACCGGCATGGCCGCCGGGTCGGCGCGGTCGATCGTGACGTCCAGGAAGGACCCCTCCTCGACGGCGTCGGCGAAGAGCCGCAGCTGTCCGGTGGTGCGGGCCAGCTCGCCGGTGAGCCGGGTCGGACCGAGGTGGGTCTCGGTGTCGGCCAGGGCGACGACCTCGGCGGCGGAGGCGTCCAGCGCGTCGGCGGCGTCGCGCAGCCGGGCGGCCCGGGAAATGAACGGTTCTCGGGCGAGGATCGGGGCGGCATCGCGGGCTGCCGCCACGGCCTCGGCGACGGTGGTGATGTCAAGCGGGTTGGCGGTGGCGGGGACGAGAGAGGTCACGGCTGCTCCTGTTACGCGGAGGTGACGAGCCGGTCAGCGGAAAATGAAGAAATTCCGCTCCGAACGCTTGTCTAAAGGCATCGTGGTATACCACGATACTGGCATGCCGCGATCGCTTCCTCCCACTGTGGATCCCGCCGTTCCCGCGGGCGCCGCCCTCGCACTGGAGCAGCCCGCCTCCCGGGCCGACCGGGTCCGCGACGCGCTGCGCCGGGCCATCCTCGACGGCACCCTCGCGCCGGGCCGGCCACTGGTCGAGCGGGAGCTCGCCGAGCTGCTCGGTGTCTCCAAGACCCCGGTCCGGGAGGCGCTCAAGCAACTGCACTCCAGTGGACTCGTCGAGATCAACGCCTACCAGGGTGTCAGCGTCCGGCGGATCGACGCCGACACCGTGCGCCAGCTCTACACGGCGCGGGCCTCGGTCGAGCCGGCCGCGGTGCGGCTGGCCAGCCAGGGCTCCGGCTCCTTCGCCGCGGCCCGCGCCGCGCTCGCCGACGCGGCGGTGCTGGTCGACACCGGCGAGACCGCCGGGCTCGGCATCGCCAACCGGCGCTTCCACCGTGAGCTCTACCTGGCCTGCGGCAACCCGTTCCTCTGCGGGTTCCTCGACCAGTTGCAGGACCTGACCGCGTTCGTGGCCACCGCCGGTTGGCGGCTGCGCGCCACCTTCGCCCAGGAGTCCGCCGAGCACGAGGCGATGCTTGACGCCGCCGAGAGCGGTGACGCCGCGCTGGCCGAGCGGCTTACCCGCGACCACATCGAGAACGCGCTGACCACCCTCGTCGCCGTCCTCGACGAACAGGCCGGCCGATGAGACCCGAGGTCTACGCTCACCCCGTCTCCTTCCGCACCGACCCGCAGGCGCAGGCCGCCCGGCTCGCTGCGGCTCGGGTGCACACGGTGCGCCTCGCGTACGCGTACCACAGTGGACGCTGGCTGCTCAGCACCAGCGACCCCGGCGCGGTGGCCGACCTCGACGCCGGCCGATGGTTCGCCCCGACCGGGCCGGACGCCGGGCGGCTCGCCGGGCCGTTGGTGGCCGACCTGGTCAGCCCCGCCACCGCGGCGCTGACCGCCGCCGGTGTGCGGACGGTGGCCTGGCTGGTCGGGCTGCACCGCTCCGCCCTGGCCACCGCCCGACCCGACCTGGCTCTGCGCAACGCCTTCGGTCACCCCTACCGGCACGCCCTCTGCCCTACCCACCCCGAGGTGGTCGAGCTGGCCGCCGACCTGGTCCGGCAGGCCGCCACCGCGCCCGGGGTGAGCGGGTTGGACCTGGAGGCGTTCGGCTACCTCGGCTGGGCCCACCAGGGCGCGCACGAGAAGGTCGGCGCCGCGCTGCGACCGACGGACCGCTGGCTGCTCTCGCTCTGCCTCTGCCCCGCCTGCGCCGTCGAGTTCGTCGCCGCCGGCGTCGACCCCACCGCGCTCGCCGACCGGGTTCGGACCGCCGTGCGCGGCCAGCTCGCCGACCCCCGGCCGGCCGCACCGGACCCCGCCGAGGACGCCGTCGCCGCGCTCGACCAACCGCTGCACGACACCGTGCTCGCCGTGCGCGCGGCCGTGGTCCGTCGACTGGTCAGCGCGGCCGTCGTCGCGGCCGGCGGCACCCCGGTGTCGCTGCGGGTCACGGCCGACCCGTACACCACCGACGGCAAGGCCGGCGGCGACCTGGCCGGCCTCGGCGCTCTGACCACCGGCCTGATCGTGTCCAACCTGCACGGTGACCTGCCGGCGCTCGCCGCCGACCTGGCCGCCGCCCGCCCGTACACCGGCGAGCTGACCGCCGCCTGGAGCGGCGCCGTCGCCGCCACGCCGCAGCGCGACCGGTTTGCCGCCGCGTACGACGCCGCGCTGGGCGCCGACGCGTTCGCCCTCTACGCCTACGACCTGATGCCGGCCGACCGGCTCGACTGGCTGCGGCAGGTCGCGCCGAACCGGGAGGAGGTGCCCGCCACATGATCGGATACCTGGTCCGTCGGGTCGCGCAGCTGATCCCCGTGCTGTTCATCGTCTCGGTGGTTTTGTTCCTACTGCTGCGGCTGCTGCCGGGCGACCCGACCACCGAGATCCTCGGCCAGGAGGCCAGCGCCGCCGACCGGGCAGCGCTCCGCGCCGACCTCGGCCTGGACGCCCCGCTCTGGCAACAGTTCCTGAACTGGATCGGCGGGGTGCTCACCGGTGACCTGGGCCGCTCCTGGCTCACCGACGAACCGGTCGCCGGGGTGATCGTCGACCGGTTGCCGGCCACCGTCGAGCTGGGTCTCATCGCGCTGCTGCTCGCCGTTCTGATCGGCATCCCGGCGGGCGTGCTCGCCGCGATCCGCCGGCGCACCGCCACCGACAGCGCGCTGACCGGCCTGGGTGTGCTGGCCCTGTCCACCCCTCACTTCTACCTGGCCGCCCTGCTCATCGGGGTCTTCGCCATCTGGCTGCGGCTGGTTCCCCCGTCCGGGTACGTGCCATTCACCGAGGATCCGGCTGGCAATCTGGTCCGGATGGTGCTGCCCGCCATCACCGTGAGCTCCACAGTGGTCGCTGTGGTGCTCCGACAGACCCGCGGCTCGCTGCTCGCCGCGCTCGGCGAGGACTACATTCGCACCGCCGAGTCGACCGGCCTTCGCCGAAGCAGGATCGTCGCCGTCTACGCGCTGCGCAACGCCATGGTGCCGGTGGTGACGGTCACCGCGTTGCAGATCGGCGCGCTGATGAGCGCCACCGTGGTCACCGAGACCATCTTCACCCTGCCCGGCATGGGCACCCTGATCGTCAACGGCATCTTCAGCCGGGACCTGCCGGTGGTGCAGGGCGCCGTGCTCGTCGTGGTCACCTTCGTCCTGCTGGTCAACCTGGTCACCGACCTGGTCTACGCCTGGCTCGACCCGCGTATCACCTACTGAGAGGAGGGTCGTCATGGCCACCGACACCACCGTCACCGCCACCACCCGGGAACCGCGCCGGCCCGTGCTCAGTCGGCTGCTGCGCGACCGGCGGGCCCGCTTCGCTCTCCCGATGCTGTCCGCCGTGATCCTCGCCGCCGCGGCGAGCCCGCTGCTGGACGCCCGCAGCCGGGCCACCGACACCGATCGGCTGCTCACCGGGCCGGGCGCCGTGCACCCGCTGGGCACCGACGAGCTGGGCCGCGACGTGCTGGCCCGAATCATCGACGGCGCCGGCGTCACCGTGGCCGTCGCCACCGTCGCCGTCGGCGTGGCGCTGGTGCTGGGCACCCTGCTCGGGCTGATCGCCGGTTACCGCGGTGGCTGGCTGGACGCGCTGCTGATGCGCGCCGTGGACGGCCTGCTCGCGTTCCCTCTGCTGGTCCTGGCGCTCACCGTGGTCGCCGCACTTGGGCCCGGGCTGCGCAACGCGCTGATCGCCATCGCCGTGGTCGCCACCCCCCGTTTTGCGCGGGTCGTCCGCGGCGAGGTCCTGTCGCTGCGTACCCGGGAGTGGGTCTCCGCCGCCCACATCGTCGGCGTGCCCACCTGGGCGTTGCTGCGCCGGCACCTGCTCCCGCACCTGGCCGGCACCCTCGGCGTCTTCGCCGCGTTGCAGGCCTCTACCGCCATCATCGCCGAAGCCTCACTGAGTTTCCTCGGCCTCGGCGTGCAACCACCCCAGCCCAGCTGGGGCGCCATGGTCGCCGCAGGCACCGACCATCTCGATGCCAGCTGGTCGCTGAGCGTCTTCCCCGGCCTGGCGATTCTGCTCACCATCGCCGCGTTCAACCTTCTCGCCGACGCGCTGCGTGACGCGCTCGACGCCCACCGACCCGACCTCAACCCGGGCCGGTAACTCCCACCGCATCCCCCACCACCCCCTCCCGGAAGGGATCCCTGTCATGGCCACACCTTCCTCGCTGCACCCTGCCCTGCTCAGCCGCCGCGCCCTGCTCGGTGGCACCGTCGCCGCGATCACCGCGGTCGGCCTGACCGCCTGCGGCGACAGCGACAGTGGCGGCGGCGCCAAGCGCGGCGGCACCCTCACCGTCGGCTTCGACAACGAACCCACCACCCTTGACCCCGCGCTGAGCAGCGCCATCTCCTCCGACCGCAGCGTGCTCAACCTCTTCTACGACACGCTGCTGCGGCAGGAGCGCGACGGGTCGTTCGTGCCCGCGCTGGCCGAGAAGTGGACCATCGACGGCACCGCCGTCACCTTCACCCTGCGTGACGGGGTGAGTTTCCACGACGGCACCCCGTTCGACGCCGAGGCCGCCGCGTTTAACCTGCGCCGCGTCATCGACCCCGCCACCAAGTCCACCAAGGCGGGCGCGCTCAAGAAGCTCGCGACCGTGGACGTGGTCGACCCCCGCACCCTGAAGCTCACCCTCAAGGCCGCCGATCCGCTGCTGCTGGTCCAGCTCGCCCACGAGCCGGGCATGATGGCCTCGCCGACCGCCGTCAAGGCCGGCGAGTACGGCCGCAAGCCGGTCGGCACCGGCCCGTTCGTCTTCGACACCTGGCGCTCCAAGGTGCAGCTGAGCGGTAAGCGCAACGCCTCGTACTGGCGCAAGGCCATCGACGGCGGCACACTGCCGCGCCTCGACGCGGTGGTGTTCCGCTTCGTCACCGACACCAAGGTGCTGCGCGCCGAGGTGACCACCGGTGGTGTGCAACTCGTCCGGACCCTGCCGCCCGAGGAGTTCAAGCAGCTCGCCGGTGACAAGCAGGTCGTGCTGGAGGACATCGGCGTCCGGCGTTCCTACTATGTGGCGCTCAACGTCACCCGGGCCCCGTTCAACGACCCGAAGGTCCGCGAGGCGTTCGCCATGGCCATCGACCGGGCCGGTGTGGGCAAGGCCGCCGCCGGCGGCGAGTACGACCTGGCTCCCTCCTTCGCCACCAGCAAGGACTGGTTCTTCGACCCGTCAATCAACCCGCCGCCGCTCGACCCGGCCAAGGCCAGGGCCGCCCTCGGCGGCACCCCCGTGCCGATCACCGTGGTGGCCCGTCGACGGGCACCCGACCCCACGATCGCCGAGCTGCTCCAGTCGCAGCTCACCGCCGCCGGCTTCGCCCCGAAGGTGGAGGTGCTGGAGGCGCAGACCCAGCTCGACCGGATGCGCAAGCAGGACTTCGACGCCACCCTGCTGGTCATCGACATTCCCCGGCTCGACCCGTCACTGTCGTTCGACCCCTATTTTGCCAGCAAGGGCTCCAACAACTGGTCCGGGCTCACCGACACCACACTGGACGCGCTGCTGGAGAAGGCCGTCAGCAGCGGCGATCGGGCGGTCCGCAAGCAGGCGTACGTCGACGTGCAGCGTCGGATCGTCGGCGAGAACTACTGGATCTTCCTGCACCAACCGAAGTCGCCGCTCATCCACAGCGCCAAGCTCAGCGGGATCGTGCTCAACGTCGACGGCCAGTGGCGCCTCGACGAAGCCGAACTCGCCTCCTGAGAGGGGGTGCCTGCCATGCGGCTGCTCGACATCGAGAACCTCACCGTCACCTTCGGCCCGCCGGAGCGGCCGGTGCACGCCGTGGCCGGCGTCGACCTGCACGTCGACGCCGGTGAGACCCTCGCCGTGGTGGGGGAGTCCGGCTCCGGCAAGACCGTCACCGCGCTCAGCGTGCTCGGGCTGACCCCCCGGCCGCCGGCCTGCCACACCACCGGCAGCGTCCGCCTGGCCGGCACCGAGCTGACCGGGCTGGACGCCCGGGGCTGGCGTGCGGTGCGCGGCCGGGACGTGGCGATGGTGTTCCAGGACCCGAGCACCGCGCTCAACCCGCTGCTGACCCTCGGCACCCAGATCGCCGACGCGGTTCGCGCCCACGAGCCGGTCAGTCGGGCCGCCGCCCGGGAACGGGCGGTCGCGGCGCTGGAACTGGCTCGGCTGCCCGAGCCGCGGACCCGGCTGGCGCAGTACCCCCACCAGCTCTCCGGCGGGATGCGCCAGCGGGCCGCCATCGCGCTGGCCCTGGCGACCGGACCGAAGCTGCTCATCGCCGACGAGCCGACCACCGCGCTGGACGTGGCGGTGCAGGCCGAGATCCTGGAGATGCTGGACAGCCTGCGCCGCGACCTCGGCATGGGGCTGATTCTGATCACCCACGACCTGGGGACGGTGGCCACCCACGCCGACCGGGTGGCGGTCATGTACGCCGGTCGGGTGGTGGAGACCGGTCCCGCCGCGCAGCTGCTCGGCTACCCGCGAATGCCGTACACCCGTGCGTTGTTGGCGGCCACCCCCCGCCTCGACGCCCCGGCCCGGCAGCGGCTCGCCGCGATCGGCGGGCAGCCGCCGGACCTGCGCGAGCCGACGCCGGGGTGCGCGTTCGCCCCGCGCTGCCCCGTGGTGCTGGACGCCTGCCACGAACGGCGTCCGGCGCTGGAGCCGCACGGCTCGGACCAGTGGGCGGCCTGCCTGAACCCGGTGCCGGCGCCGGCGGAGACGCCCGGCCCCGACGTGACCGCGCCGGTGGCCGCCGTGCCGCCGGACGGCCCGCCGGTGGCCGAGTTCGACGAGGTGGTGCTGCACTACCCTGTGCGGCGCGGCGCGCTGCGCCGGGTGGTCGACCACGTCCGCGCCGTGGACGGGGTGAGCCTGCGCCTGTACCCGGGCCGGACGTTGGCGCTGGTCGGCGAGTCCGGCTCGGGCAAGACCAGCCTCACCCGCACCCTGCTGCGACTGGAACGCCCGTCCGGCGGCACGGTTCGCTACGCCGGCATCGACGTCACCCGCCCCGACCGGGCCGAGCTGCGCCGGTTGCAGCGCGAGGTGCAGGTGGTCTTCCAGAACCCGTACGCCAGCCTCGACCCGCGGATGACCGTGGCGCAGATCCTGGCCGAGCCGCTGCGGGTGCACCGGCTGGACGACTCTCGCGCCGAACTGGTCGGGCTACTGCACCAGGTGGGTCTGGACGCCACCGCCCTGGACCGGCACCCGGCGGCGTTCTCCGGCGGCCAACGCCAGCGCATCGCCATCGCCCGGGCGCTCGGCCCACGACCCCGGCTGATCGTCTGCGACGAAGCGGTCAGCGCGTTGGACGTCTCGATCCAGGCGCAGGTGCTCAACCTGCTGACCGATCTGCAACGCGAGCACGGTCTGGCGTACCTGTTCATCACCCACGACCTGGCCGTGGTCCGTTCGGTGGCGCACGACATCGCGGTCATGCGCCACGGCCGGATCGTCGAACAGGGCCCGGCCGAGCAGATCTACGACCAGCCCACCCACGAGTACACCCGCCTGCTGTTGGAGATGGCCCCCGGCCACCCCACCCGGGCCCACACCGGAAGGACGGCCGCGTGGTCCAGATAACCCAGGTCCGGCTGACCTCGGTCAACACCCCCCGACACGGCAGCATCACCTGCGGCCACGTGCTGGTCGAGCTGCTCACCGACACCGACGGACTGGTCGGGGTGGGGGAGATGTCGGACTTCCAGCACCTGCCCCGCTACCACGTCGACGTGGCCGACCTGGAGGGCACGCTCAACGAGCTGCTGGTCGGCCTGGAGCCGTTGCAGATCACCGAGGTGGAGCGGCGGCTGGAACAGAGCTTCCCGCAGGCTGGCTACATCTACGACAAGAGCCGCACCATCAAGTGTGGCGTCGACATCGCCATGTGGGACCTGGCCGCCAAGCACCTCGGCGTACGGGTGGTGGACCTGCTCGGCGGCGCGGTGCGCGACGCCGTGCCGATCGCGTACCCGATCTTCCGCCAGCAGCGCGACGAGGACGTGGCGCGCAACCTGACCATGGTCGACCGGCGGGTGGCCGAGGGCTTCGACCACTTCCGGGTGTACGTCGGGCGGCAGCTCGACCTGGACGAGCGGTTCCTGCGGGCGGTCCGGGAGAAGCACGGCGACGCCATCATCATCAAGTCGCTGGACTTCTCCAACCTGCTCGACCCGCGCGCGGCCTGCCGTTTCGTCGACCGCGTCGCCGACGTCGGCTTCGACCTGGTGGAGTCGCCCGCGCCGCACCACGACATCCGGGGCCTGGCACACGCCCGGGACCGGCTGCCGGTGCCGGTCAGCGAGCACGTGTACGGCTTCCGCTGGGCGCTGGACCTGGTGGCCGCCGACGCGGTCGACGTGTTCAACGTCAGCGTCATCGCCATCGGCGGGATCACCCCGGCCCGGCGGATATTCGCCATCGCCGAGGCGGCCGGCAAGTCCTGCCTGGTCGGCACCACCCAGGAGCTGTCCATCGGCACGGCGGCCGCCGCGCACCTGGCGATGGCGATGCCGTCGGTGTCCCTGCCCAGCGACCCGGTCGGCCCACTGCTCTACACCCGCGACGTGGTCCGCGAGCCGGTCAGCTACGTCGGCGGCACGCTGCGGGTGCCGGCCGGCCCGGGGCTGGGCATGGTGCTCGACCCGGCCCGGGTGGCCGCCAGCGCCGGCCCGCTGACCTGGGCCGGCACCGACGCCGCCACGGTGGTCGACCGGGCACCCACCGATCCCGCCGCCGGCACCGGCCCGCTGCGTCCCACTCTTCCTGTCGGAGCGTCGCGATGAGCCGCCTCGCCGGCAAGGTCGCCCTGGTCACCGGCGGCGGACGCAACATCGGGCTGGAGATCGCCCGGCGTCTGGCCGCCGACGGTGCTGCCGTGGCGGTCAACGGCCCGGACGCCGACGAGCTGGCCGCCGCGGTGGCCGAGCTGCCCGGCCCGGCCCTCGCGGTGCCGGCCGACGTCGCCGACGTCGCCGCGGTCGACAACATGATCGCTGCCACGATCGAGCGGTTCGGCCGGCTGGACGTGCTGGTGAACAACGCCGCCGCGACCATGCTGGGCCGGGGGCCGCTGTTGGAGCTGGACCCGGCCGACTGGGACCGTGCGTTCGCCGTGAACGCCCGGGGGCTGTTCCTCTGCACGGTCGCCGCCGCCCGGGTGATGACCGCCGGCTCGGCCGTCGTGAACATCTCCTCGATCGGCGCGACCAGGGCACACCGCCAGGCCGTGGCCTACGACGCCACCAAGGGCGCGGTGGAGGCCGCCACCCGGGCCATCGCCCTGGAGCTCGCCCCGCGCGGCATCCGGGTCAACGCCATCGCCCCCGGGGCGATAGCCAACGACCGCTTCGAGGCCCTCGACGACGCGGCGAAGGCCGCCCGGGCCGCCCCGGTGCCGCTCGGCCGGGTCGGCACCGGCGCCGACGTCGCCGCCGTCGTCTCGTTCCTCGCCAGCACCGACGCAGGCTACGTCACCGGACAGGTGCTCACCGTGGACGGCGGGCTCTCCGTCCAGGCACGACCCCCGGGGACCGACCCGGTCCTCGACACCTCCAAACCCGAAGGCCAGCAGACATGACCGACCAGTTCCTCGCCCCGCTCGACCCGGCCGACCTCGCCGCGCTCGCCGAGGCCAGCACCGCGACCCTCACCACCCAGCTGTTCAAGCTCGGGCTGCGCAACACGTACCTGGCCGGGCTTCGCGGGCTGAGCCGGCACACGCCCCGGATGGTCGGTGAGGCGTTCACGTTGCGCTACATCCCGGCCCGGGAGGACATCGACACCCTGGACGTCTTCGCCGACTACGACCATCCGCAGCGCCTCGCCGTCGAGTCGGTGCAGCCTGGTCAGGTGCTGGTGATGGACTGCCGGGGCCAGGGCCGGGCCGCCTCCGCCGGGCACATCCTGCTGACCCGGCTGGCCGCCCGCGGCGCGTCGGGCATCGTCACCGACGGCACGCTGCGCGACGTGGAGGGCATCGGCGAGCTGCGGCTGCCGGTCTTCGCCGCCGGCCCGGCCGCGATGACCAACCTGGCCCAGCACCACGCCGTCGACCTCCAGGTGCCGATCGGCTGCGCCGGCGTGGCGGTCTACCCCGGTGACGTGCTGGTCGGCGACGCCGACGGGGTGGTCTGCGTACCCCGGCACCTGGTGCCGGTGATCGCCCAGCCGGCGCGCGAGCAGGAGGAACTGGAGGCGTTCCTGCAACGACGGGTGGCGGCGGGCGCGCCGCTGCGCGGCACCTACCCACCCGACGAGCACACCCTGCGGGCGTACGACGAGAGCCGCGCCGCCGTCAGCGACGCCCGGTGACCACCCGCCCGTCGACCCTCCCACGGACCACCGCGGGGGTGGTCCGCTAGGCCCGTCCGGCAACACCCGTACCACCGTCCGAGACCGTCCCCTCCCGGAGGTACCGCAATGTCTCGACGTACACCCCTGCACCTCGTCCTGATCACCGCGCTGGTCGGTGCCACCGTCACGGTGCCGGCCAGTCCTGCCCTCGCGGCCGACCTCAACGACACCTTCGACACCACCGCGGTCGGCGCCACCCCGGACGGCTGGACCGCCGGCGGCGGTGGCGGCGCGGCCGTGGCCGCCGACGTCGCCGGCACCGTCGACCGCAGCCTGCGGCTCACCGACACCTCCACCACCGCCGGAATCAGCGCCTCCCGGTCGTACGGCGCCACCTCGGCGACCGTGGTGGCCAACGCCCGGATGCGCGCCGCGCAGACCACCGCCGTGGTCGGCCTGCACCTCGACGGTACGGCCGGACACACCGTCAGTGTCGCCCTCGACGCCGCCGGGCGCATCTACACCTACAGCGGCGCCACCCGGGTCGACCTGGGTGCCTACACCGCAAACCGGTGGTACGACGTGCGGATCGTCGCCCGTCCCGGCACCGCCACCGCCAGCATCTGGATCGACGGCCAGCGTCGCGCCACCAACCTGGCTTTCCGGGTGGCCAGCACCACCCTCGCCACCGTGCAGGTGGGCATTTCCGCCGCCGACACCGGCACGGTCTGGGTCGACGACGTGCGGACCCGGTTCGAGCCGAACCCGGTGAGCTGGCCGCAGGTCGGCACGGTCGCGCCGCGCAGCGCCAGCCAGATCGGCACCTCAAAGCTGATCGTCGGCGCGGAGACCCTGGACCGCGACTACACCGACTACCAGTCCTACAAGGGATACCTGGGGCCACTGGGGGCCACCCGCGCCCGCTTCCAGGCAGGCTGGGCGAAGACCGAGAAGGTCAAGGGCAGCTACGACTGGGCCTGGCTCGACTCCATCGTCGACGACTCCGTCTCCCGTGGTGTGCGGCCCTGGTTGCAGACCTCCTACGGCAACCCGATCTACGCCGGCGGTGGCGGCGCCGGCCTGGGCGGGCAGGTGCCAAGCTCGGCCGAGGCCCTCGCCGCCTGGGACGCCTGGGTCAGCGCGTTGGCCACCCGCTACGCCGACCGGGTCACCGAGTGGGAGATCTGGAACGAGCCGAACCTGGGCGGGGTGGACCCGATCGTCTACGCCGACTTCCTCATTCGCACCGCCACCCGGATCCGGGCGGTGCAGCCGGGCGCGGTGATCTTCTGTTGCGCGCTGGCCGGGGTCGAGCGCTCCTACGCCGACACGGTGCTCACCCGCGTCCGGGACCTGGGCAAGCTCAGCCTGGTCAACGGGATCACCTACCACCCGTACAACGCGAACCCGGACGCCTCCTACGAGCAGGTGCGGCTGCTGCGGCAGACAGCCGACTCGTTCTCACCGGGTCTGCTGCTGCGGCAGGGCGAGAACGGGGCGCCGAGCCGACCGGACAGCTTCGGTGCGTTGGGCGAGCTGAGTTGGACCGAGCTGGGCCAGGCCAAGTGGATGCTGCGCCGCACCCTCGCCGACCTGGGCCGGGGAATCAGCACCAGCGTGTTCAGCATCGCCGACCTGAACTACCCGTCCAAGGTGAACTCCAAGGGCCTGGTGCGTACCGGCACCGACAAGAAGGTCCGATACGCCAAGCCGTCGTACTACGCCATCCAGTCGGTCGCCGCGCTGTTCGACGACACGATGACCCCGATCACCGGGTACGGCGTCACCGACGACACCACCGAGGTCCTCGCCGCGCAGGCGTTTCGCAAGGCCGGCACCGGCCGGCAGTCGGTGGCGCTCTGGTTCAGCGGCGCCACCCCCGGCGACGACAACACCCGTACGCCGGTGACGCTGACGGTCAGCGCCGGCAGCTTCGCCGACCCCGTCTACGTCGACCCCCGCACCGGCGCGGTCTTCGACATCCCGGCCGGCAACTGGTCGGTGAGCGGCACTTCCTACACCTTCCGGAACGTGCCCCTCTACGATTCGCCGATCCTGATCGCCGACCGCTCAGTCATCGGTCTCTGACCCACTGCGGCCCCCGTCCCCGAACCCGTGGACGGGGGCCGATCCCTCTCGGAGGCGCACCCGTGACCCTTCCCGCTCCGCTCCTCGCCGAGCTGCGCGGCATCGTCGGCGCGGACGACGTGCACGACACCACCGGCGATCTGGTGGCCTACTCCCGCGACGCGACACCGCTGTTCTCCCACGCCCCGGACGCGGTGGTGTTCCCGGCCGACACCGCCGAGGTGGCCGCCGTGCTCGTCTGGGCCAGCCGGCACGGCGTACCGGTGGTGCCCCGCGGCGGCGGCTCCAACCTGTGCGCGGCCACCGTGCCGCTACGTGGCGGGATCGTGCTGGTGCTGACCCGGCTCGACCGGATCCTGGAGGTCAGTGCCGACGAACTGCTGGCCCGGGTGCAGCCCGGCGTCACCAGCGCAACGCTCGCCGACGCGGCCGCGGCACGGAGCCTGCTCTGGGCGCCCGACCCGGGCAGCCGTACCGTGGCGACCGTCGGAGGCACCATCGCCACCTGCGCCGGGGGCCTGCGCGGCCTCAAGTACGGGGTGACCCGCAACTACGTCCTGGGGCTGGAGGCGGTGCTGGCCACCGGGGAGGTGATCCGCACCGGCGGTCGGTTGTGGAAGGACGTGGCCGGCTACGACCTCACCCGACTCCTCACCGGGTCCGAGGGCACCCTCGCCGTGCTCACCGAGGCGACCGTGGCGCTGCTGCCCGCGCCGGAGTCCAGCAACACCGGTGTCGCCTACTTCCGTACCCTCGCCGACGCCGGCGCGGCGGTGGCGGAGGTGATCCGCGCCGGCGTGCTACCGGCGACCCTGGAGTTCCTCGACCGGGCCTGCATCGACGCCGTCGAGGACTTCGCCCACCTCGGGCTGCGGGCCGACGCCGGCGCGCTGCTGCTCTTCGGTGACGACGGCCCGCCGGACATGGTCGCCCGAAACCTGGACCGGATCGGGGCGGCCTGCGCCGACGCCGGCGCGATCGAGGTCACCACCGCCCGCGAGGTGGCCCAGGCCGAGGCGCTGCTCGCCGCCCGTCGCTGCGCCCTGCCAGCGCTGTCCCGTCGGGGCGGGGTGACAATCCTGGAGGACGCCACAGTGCCCCGCCCGCGGATCGCCGAAATGGTGGATCGGATCGACGCAGTCGCCGCCCGCCACGACGTGCGGATCGCCACCTTCGGTCACGCCGGGGACGGCAACCTGCACCCGACCTGCGTGCTGGGCTCCGCCGACGACACCGACGCGGTACGCCGGGCCGAGGCGGCGTTCTCCGACATCTTCGCCGCCGCCTTGGAGCTGGGCGGCACCATCACCGGCGAGCACGGGGTGGGCGCGGCGAAGCTGCCGTTCCTCGCCGACCGGCTCGGCGGCGACCAGCTCGCCCTGCTGCGCCGGATCAAGGCCGCCTTCGATCCGGCCGGCATCCTCAACCCCGGAAAGCTTGGCTCATGACCGGTGACGTCTTCGACCCCGCGCAGTTGTCCCGCTGCATCTCCTGCGGCTTCTGCCTGCCGGCCTGCCCCACGTACGCGTCCACCGGCGACGAGGCGTCCTCGCCCCGGGGCCGGATAACGTTGATGCGCGCGTTGCAGGACGGCGTGCTGCCGCCCGACGACGAGACGCTGGCCGAGCAGGCGTCGTTCTGCCTCGGTTGCCGGGCCTGCGAGCCGGTCTGCCCGGCCGGCGTGGAGTACGGCAGCCTCCTGGAGCAGTGGCGGGTGCACCAGTGGCGGGGCCGGCGCCGACCGCTGTTGGCCCGCGCGCTGATGCTGATCGCCGAGCAACGCTGGCTGCTGCGCCTGCTCGGCCTGCTCCGCGGTGCCGCTTCCGGACCTTCCGCCTCCGCAACTCCGACGGCTGGCCCTCCGGCGGTTGGTGCTGCCGCGGCCGCTGCCGGCGCGCAGCTCCTGCTCGGCTGCTTCGAACGAGGGCTCTTTCCTCATGTCAGTCGAGCCGCTCGGCTCCTCGACCCGACTCTGGCCGCGCCCGTCCGGCAGGGCTGCTGCGGTGCGCTGCACGCCCACAACGGCGACCTGGCCGGCGGCGAGCGGCTTGCGCACCGACTCGGCGCGGAGCTGCCCGGCATCATCGTCACCACCTCCGGCGGCTGCGCCGCGCACCTGGCCGCCGTGCTTGGCCGGGACCGGGTACGCGAGCTGTCGCAGTGGCTCACCGAGCGGGCGCCGACCGGCGAATTGCGGGTCGACGGCCGGCGGGCGCGGGTGACGCTGCAGGACTCCTGCCACCTGCGCAACGGCCTGGGCGTGCACGCCGAACCCCGGGCCCTGCTGCGGTCGGTCGCCGAGCACGTCGAGCTGCCCTCAGCTGGCACCTGCTGCGGCGCCGCCGGCACCTACTCCCTGCTGCGGCCGAAGGACTCCCGACGTATCTTGGACGCCAAGATCGACGAGATCGAGGCGGCCGGGGTCGACTACGTGGTCGCCGTCAACCCCGGATGCCTGCGGCAGCTGCAGGGCGGGTTGCGTCGACGTCGCTCCGCCGTCAGGGCCGTTCACCTCGCAGAGGTGCTGACCGAGCTGGCACCGATCGAATGAGCCCATGCTCAGGTGGTCGTAGCACCGGGGCGGATGGCGTCGTTGTTGGGTAGCCGGCGGAGCGGCCGCAGGGGCCGATGGGAGAGCTGTTGGCAACGACGGCGTTGACGTATGCTCCTCCTCGGCCCGCCCTCACGGTTCCAGTGAGGAGCAGTCATGCCCTTGTCCCGCCTGTCGACCCTATCCGTCGGCGCATGCGTGGCGGTCGCGCTGAGCGTTCCGCTTGCCGCGGCGCCGGCCTCGGCCCATCCGTCCAGCACCCGCGGCGGAAGTCTGGTGCTGGTCGGCGGCGGGCTCGCCGACGACAACGCCGCGGTCTACGGCGACATCGTCCGACTGGCCGGCGGCACCGGCAAGGCCCGGATCGGAATCTTCACCGCGGCAGCCCCGGTGCCGGCCGAGGACCCGGACAGGGACACCCCGGATTGCAACAACAGCGTTTGCAACGGCGATTACTACGCCAAGCTGTTCCGGTCGTACGGCGTGGCCGACGCGCAGTGGATCCCGATCGACCTGGACCGGTCGGGGGCGGCCGAGGATCCAGCCGTGGTTGAGCAGATCAGCTCGATGACCGGCTTCTTCTTCGGCGGCGGCGACCAGTACCGCTACGTCACCACGATGACCCGGGGGAACGCGCAGCGTGACACCGCAGCGCTCGCCGCGGTGCGGCGCAAGCTTCGGGGCGGCGCTGTGGTCGCCGGCACCAGCGCAGGCGCGCAGATCATGGCCGGTCGCGACATGATCACTGGTGGTTCCACCGAGCCGGGCCTGCGCGACGGTGCCCGGCCCGGCTACTTCGACGACCCGGGCATCCTCGCCTACCTGCCCCAGGGCGGCTTCGGGTTCTTCACGGAGGGTCTGCTCGACACCCATTTCTCCCGCCGGGGCCGGGAGGCGCGGTCGATCCGGCTGGCAGCGGACACCGGGCACCGGCGGGTCTTCGGGCTGGACGAGGACACCGCGCTGGAGGTGACAGGGGTCGGCACCCGGCACCGGTCGCTGCGGGTCCTGGGCCTGCGCGGGGTGAGCGTGCTCGACCTGCGCCAGGCCCGGGTGACCGACTCGCAGCTCTGGGGGATCGAGCAGGTTCGGTGGAGCCGGCTGACCACCGGTGACCGGTACCGGGCCGAGCGCTGGCAGCTGGTTGTCGCGCCCGGCAAGCAGCGGGTGACCGCCGCCGCTGGCCCCTGCCCTGTCGTAGCGTCGGAGGACGTCTTCTACAACTACGAGATCGTCGCTCTGGCCGAGGGCCTGGTCGGCAACCGGGGCTGTGGGTCGGTCTCCGGCACCTCGTACGAGAAGGACCCGCAGTTCGAGGCGCGGTTGACCCGCGGACGCGACCTCGCTGCCTGGCGGGCCGGGGCCGCCACCTCGTTCACCGGCGTGGTGATCGGTATCGGCGCGGCCTGACCCGCGCCTCTCGCCGAACCCCGGGGCACCCAGGTGCCTCGGGGTCGTCGGCGTGCGCCGCCAAGCCTGGCAGCTTGGCCAGCCGGCGGAGCGGTTTACGAGGATGTAACAGAAACTACTCATTGAGCAATGAAGGCAATGGATGTAACTTCTGTTTCATCGATTCGTGGCCCCTCGGAGGTGCCCATGTTCCTTCACCGCAATCCCATCCGTGTCCGGCTCGCGGCGCTCGTCGCCACGGTAACCGTGCTGACTCTGGCTCCGATCGGGGTGACCGCAGCGCAAGCCCAGGTCAACCGGGTCCGGCAGGGCAATGCGGCGGACGTCAGCCGGGCCAGTTGGTCGGGGCCCGCGTACACCATGAACGGCTCGGGCGGCATCATCACCGCCACCATGAACCAGGCGATCGGCGCGATCCGCGGCGGCTCCGGCTCCATCGACGTGGTCGTCGTCGCCGGATCCGGCGCCAGCACCCCCGAGTGCGACGTGATCACCGGCCTGAGTGGGATCAACTCCTGCACCACCCTGACCCTCACCGCCGCCAGTGACGGCAACAACAGCCAGGTCAACACCGACATCCGCAACGCCGAGTTCGTCTATTTCGCCGGCGGCGACCAGTGCCGGTACGTGGCCTGGAAGGGCAGCGCGCTGGAAGCGTCCGTCGAGTCGGTGGTCGCCAAGGGAGGCGGGGTCGGCGGCGGCAGCGCCGGGCACCATGTCAACAGCGACATCGTGTACGACGCGTGCGGCGGCAGCGCCACCTCGGCCATCGCCCTCGACAACCCGTACGACTCATCGTTGACGTTCACCAGCGGGATGTTCCGCTGGCCGAACTACGCCGACACCATCAACGACTCGCACTTCGTCGCCCGGGACCGGATGGGCCGGCTCATGGCGTTCGTGGCGCGGTCCGTCAAGGACGGCCGGACAAGCGGCGGCAAGGCGTGGGGCGTCGGGGTGGAGGAGGGCGCCTCGCTCTTCATCGACCGCAACGGCCTGGCCACCCTCAGCGGGCCCAGCGCGTATGTCGTGCTCGGCGACCACCAGCCGGAGGTGGCGTCCTCCGGACAGCCGCTGACCTACTCCAACTTCAAGATCTGGAAGCTGACCGCAGGCCAGACCTACAATTTCGCCAATCGTCCCACCTGCGGTTACTACCTGAAGAGCGTGACCAACGGGGTGCCCAGCAGCAGCCTCTACAGCGGCACACCGGTCACCGACTGCACCACACCGCCGCCCAGCGGCGGGTCCGGCTACGCCGAGGTGGAGCCGAACGACTCGCGCACCACGGCCAACGACGTGAGCGGTCGCAGCTACCCGCTGACCATCACCGGCGACATGTTGAGCGGCAGCGACCGGGACTACTTCGCGGTCAGTCTGGCCAGTGGGCAGACGTTGGCCGTGACCTGTGCGGTGCCCAGCGCGTACGACGCCGACCTCTACCTGCTCAGCTCGACCGGTAGCACGCTGACCCGATCGGTCAACAATGGTGCGGGTGCCGACGAGTCGGCGTCCACGAGCCGAACCGCGTCCGGCTCGGCGACCTACTACGTCGAGCTGGAGGCGTACTCGGGCTCAGGCGGGGCCGACTACAGCTGCACACTCGCCAAGTAGGGCGGTTCGTTCGCCGTGACGTGTGGCCCTCGGCAATCCGCCGAGGGCCACCGTCGCGTCGCGGTCGGTGTGGCGGGCGAGCGGGCTCCGCCCGTTAGGCTCGGCTCCGTGTCGACATCCGATGAGCCGGCCGAGGTGACAGTGACGGGCAACCACGGAGGCGGGCCCGCGCCGGACGAGCCGCAGGGGGTGGGCGTCGCCGCCCTGGTCCGGCAACGCGTCGGTGAGTGCAGCCCGGCTGAACGGAGGGTCGCGCGTGCCCTGCTGGCCGACTATCCGGCGGCTGGGCTCGGCACGGTGGCAACGTTGGCCGAGCGCGCCGAGGTGAGCGCGCCGACCGTGCTGCGTTTCCTGACCCGGCTCGGCTTCGGCGGCTACCCGGAGTTTCAGCGGGCGCTGCGCGACGAGCTGACCGAGCGGGAAACCTCGCCGCTCACCGCGTACCGGGCGGCGGAGCGTACAAGTCATCCGCCGACGGGCGCGCTGGCGCGCGCTGCGGGCAACCTGCCCGAGGCGGTCGCCCGCACCCTCGTCGAGCTACCTCAGGGCGAGCTGGACGCCGCCGCCCGACTCCTGGCCGACCAGCAGTTGCGGGTCACCGCGGCCGGTGGCCGGTTCTCCGGGCTGCTCGCCCACTATCTGGTGCTGCATCTGATGCAGGTACGTGGGTCCAGCCGGCTCTTGCCGGTCAGCCCGGTGGAGCGCACCGACATGTTGGTCGACGTGGGCCGGCGCGACCTGGTCGTGCTGTTCGACTTCCGCCGCTACGAGGAGCCAACTCTGGCGTTGGCCCGGGAGGTGACCGCGCGCGGTGCCCGGGTGGTGCTGTTCACCGACCGGTGGCTGTCCCCGGTGGCCGGTCTGGCCGAGGTGGTACTGCCCGGTCGGGTCGAGTCACCTTCGCTGTACGACAGCTTCGTCCCGGCGTTGGCGCTGGTGGAGACGGTGGTGGCGGCGGTGATCGACCGACTCGGTCCGGTCGCGGGCACCCGCCTGAAGGCGATGGAGCAGGCGCAGCAGGAGTTCCACACCGGCTGACTGCCGTTACAGGAAACTGTAACCCCACAGAAATAGTAATGTGCGTTACAGTCCGGGTGCTGGTTCGTCTGGCACCCGGAAGGACACCCCCATGCGCACCCGTCAGCTCGCCCTGGCCACCATGGCCACGGCTCTTCTCGCCGTCACCGCCGGTTGCGACGGCAACTCCTCCTCCTCCACCGCCGCCGGCTCCGGTGGCGAGGTCCCGACCGTCACCGTCACCGTCGAGGGCGTCGGCCCCGTCAGCACCGACGCCAACCTCGCCCGGAAGGTCCCCGCTGACCTGCGCGGCCGGGGCACGGTCACGGTCGCCACCAACGCGCCGTACGAGCCGTTCATCGACTTCAGGCAGGAGGGTCGGACCGACGAGTTCAAGGGTCTGGACTACGACCTGTTCCTCGCCGCCTCCGCCCGACTCGGCCTCAAGGCCACCTTCACCCAGCAACCCTTCGACGGCCTGGTGCCCGGTCTTCAGGCCGGCAAGTACGACGCCATCGCCGGCGGCATCACCGACAAGAGGGAACGCCAACAGGTCGCCACCTTCGTCGACTACTCCGCCTCCGGCACCGGCTTTCTGGTGCGTACCGGCAACCCGCTCGGCGTCAAGGCCGTCGCTGACCTGTGTGGCCACAAGGTCGCCGTGCAGAAGGCCAGCAATCAGGCGAAGAACCTGACCGCATATTCGGCGAGCAGCTGCGCCGGTAAGGCCATCGAGATCAAGGAATACCCGGAGAACCCGCAGGCGGTGCAGGCGCTGATCGCTGGGAACGTGGAGGTGGTCGCCGCCACGAAGGTCAACCTGGTGGACACCGCTGACACGCTGGCCGGCAAGGCCGACCTTGTGGAGGATCCGGCTGCCCCCAACGGCTGGCTGGCCAGCCCGAACGGCTTCGGCTTCCTGAAGGGCGAGAAGGACGTCGCCGAGGCGTACCGGGCCGCCGTGCAGTCACTCATCGACGACGGCAGTTACGCCAAGATCCTCACCCGGTGGAAGCAGAACCCGATCGCCGTCAAGCAGGCCACCATCGACCAGGCCATCGACTGATCCCGGCGGAGGCGACCCCCTGAACCGCGGTCGCCGGGTGCCCCTCCGACCCCGTGAGGGCGGGCCCGGAAGGCACCCGGCGACCGCCGCACCGTCTCTCCAGGAGGCACTACAGATGAGCGACACCCAGACCGTACGGGTGGTCCCCGTGCGGCACTACGGTCGCTGGCTGACCGCGCTGCTCGTGGTCGGACTGGCGGCCCTGTTCCTCCGGGCACTGCTGGACAGCCCCAACCTCGAACCCGCCACCATCGGCGACTACCTGTTCAAGGACTACATCCTCGACGGCGTGGTCACCACGCTCTGGCTCACCCTGCTGGCGATGGTGCTGGGCACTGTCGGTGGCGTACTGCTCGCCGTACTGCGGCTGTCGCCCAATCCTCTGCTACGCGGCGTTGCCTGGGCCTTCGTCTGGGTCTTCCGCGGCACCCCCCTGCTCGTCCAGATCATTTTCTTCGGGTTCCTCGGCGCGCTCTTCCCCCGGCTGACGCTGAGCGTGCCGTTCACCGGAACCGTCCTGTTCGACCAGCCGACCAGCGTCGTGGTCACCGGCACGGTCGCCGCCGTCCTGGCCCTGTCGCTCAACGAGATGGCGTACGCCTCCGAGGTCATCCGGGGTGGCATCCTGGCCGTCGACGACGGCCAGACCGAGGCAGCCGCAGCGCTCGGCATGAGCCCGACGCTCACCCTGCGTCGAGTGGTGCTGCCCCAGGCGATGCGGGTGATCATTCCGCCGATGGGCAACGAAACGATCACCATGCTCAAATCCACCGCACTGGTCTCGATCATCGCCGGGCGGGACCTGATGACCGCCGTGCAGACCGTCTACCAGGGCAACTACAAGGTGATTCCGCTGCTGGTGGTGGCCGCGATCTGGTACCTGGCGCTGGTGAGCCTGCTCTCCGCCGGGCAGTGGGCGATCGAACGGCGGTTCGGCCGCGGCTTCACCAGGGGAGGAGTGCGATGACGGTCGTCGAACGTCCCAGCGTCGGGTCCAAGAGGAACACCACGGTGCCGATGGTCCGGGCCGAGGCGGTCACCAAACGGTTCGGCCCGCTCGAGGTGCTCACGGGGATCGACCTCGCGGTCGCACCTGGCGAGGTGTCCTGCCTGCTGGGGCCATCAGGCTCCGGCAAGTCCACCTTCCTGCGCTGCATCAACCATCTGGAGCGGATCGACGGCGGCCAGCTCTGGGTCGACGGCGAGTTGGTCGGCTATCGGCGCAGCGGCGACAAGCTGTACGAGCTGAAGCCTCGCGAGGTTGCCCGCCGTCGGCAGGACATCGGCATGGTTTTCCAGCGGTTCAACCTGTTTCCACACCTGAGCGCGATTGGCAATGTCATCGAGGCGCCGATCCGGGTGCTCGGCACCGCCCCTGAATCAGCCCGCGCCGAAGCGATGCGGCTGCTGGAGCGGGTCGGACTGGCGCAGAAGGCGAAGGCGTACCCGGGGCAGCTCTCCGGTGGGCAGCAACAGCGGGTGGCTATCGCCCGGGCGCTGGCCATGCATCCGAAGCTGATGCTCTTCGACGAGCCCACTTCGGCGCTCGATCCCGAACTGGTGGGTGACGTGTTGGACGTGATGAAGGGCCTCGCCGCCGACGGAATGACGATGGTCGTGGTGACCCACGAGATGGGCTTCGCCCGGGAGGTGGCCGACTCGGTGGCCTTCCTCGACGGCGGGGTGGTCGTCGAGGCCGGCCCACCGGCGGATGTGCTGGGCAACCCGCGGCACGACCGCACCCGTGCCTTCCTGAACAAGGTGCTCTGATGGATCCGCTGCTCACCGCCGCCGGCGACCGGCTCACGGCGTACCACGTGCGGTTGGCCGAACTGGTCAACATCGACTCCGGGTCCGGTCAGGTCGACGGGCTGCGCGCGACGGCTGATCTCGTGCAGACCTGGTGCCTGGCCGCCGGCCTGGCTGTCGAACGGGTACCCGTCGCCGACCCGACCGGCGCGCCGCTGGGCGACGTGCTGATCGCCCGCCGACGTGGACGCGGCACCCGTCGGATCCTGCTTGCCGGCCACCTGGACACGGTGTTCCCGCCCGGCACGGCCGCCGCCCGCCCGTTCCGCGTGCAGAACGGGCGGGCGTATGGCCCGGGGGTGAGCGACGACAAGGGCGGCGTACTCGCCGGGCTGGCCGCGATCGAGGTACTGACCAGGCTCAAGCTGGCCGAATACGGGGAGCTGATCCTGGTCTGCACTCCAGACGAGGAGATCGGCTCGCCCGGCAGCCGCGCCCTACTGCGAAGCCTGGGATCACAGGTGGACATCGCGCTCTGCCTGGAGTGCGCGCGGGACAACGGCGACCTGGTCTCCGCCCGCAAGGGCGTCGCGGACCTGGAGATCACCCTGCGCGGCCGAGCCGCACACGCTGGCATCGAGCCGGAACGCGGTGCCAACGCGTTGCTCGCCGCGGCCCGGCTGACCGTCGCGCTGGACGCCCTCAATGGCCGCTGGCCCGGGGTGACGGTCAACGTCGGTCATCTGCAGGCGGGTGACCGACCGAACGTGATCGCCGATCGGGCCCGGATGCTGGTCGACCTACGGGCCTGGCGGACCGGCGAGTACGAGGCCGCCCTGGCCCAGATCCGTCGGTTGGTAGCGGCGCCGATCGTCGCCGGGGTACGCGCCGAATTGGCAGTGCACGCACCGACTCCACCGTGGGAGCCGGGGCCCGCCAGCCGTCGGCTCACCGAACTGGCTGCAAAGGTCGGGGCCGAGCTCGGGATGCCGCTGTCGCACACCGCCACCGGCGGGTGCGCCGACGCGAATCTACTGGCCGAGGCGGGTGCGGCAGTGTTGGATGGACTGGGCCCGGTCGGCGGCGCCGACCACAGCCCGTCGGAGTGGCTGGACCTCGACACGGTGGTGCCCCGCACCGCTCTACTCGCCGGACTGATCGACCAGGCCAGCCGGATAGACGGGCCCCTTTGATGACGCCGCGCTGACGGAGTCCTCGTGGACCCGGGACGACATGGAAGACCTGTACCGCACAGTCCTTCACGTGCTCGCCGTAGCCGCCGTCCCTGCTTCGCTACGACGGCGACGGCGACGGCGACGGCCCGTGCCGGGACGCCTGCCCAAACAGCCTTGACCGATCACGGTCGATCGACGGACATCTGCGGTGTGGGGTTATCACTGCGTTTCGAGTGGTCGGTGGGTTGGTGCGTTGATTGTTTCCCGGTCTGAGTGCGGGGGTGCGGGGCTGCGCCATTGGGCGAGCAGGACGGTGGCGTCGTCCTGCAGGCGGTCGTCCTGGTGTTCGAGGATGGCGTGCACGAGTCGGCGGGCGGTTTCGGGCAGGGGCAGTTGGTCGGCGACTGCTCTGGTGGCGAACTCGACGAGCCGCTCGGTGCCGAATATCTCGCCATCAGAGGTGCGGGCTTCGATGATGCCGTCGGTGTACAGCAGCACCTGGTCGCCGGGTTCGAGGGCTTCCTCGACGACCACCGGTGGGCGCCGGTCGCCGAGGGTGACCGGGAGGGCGGTCGGGGTGGGCAGGACCTTGACGATCTTGCCGGCGCGCAGCACGATCCCACTCGGGTGACCGGCGGAGATGACCTGCAGGATTCCGGTGAGCTGGTCGAGTTCGGCGAGCACGGCGGTGATCATCCCGTATCGGTCGTGGTCGCGGACCGCGTTGTCGATGTGGTGGTAGGTGGCGGTCAGGTCCAGGCCGGTGCGGCGGGCGTTGCGGTAGGCGGCGAGGGCGATGGAGGCGAGCACCACGGCCCGCATACCGCCACTGGAGCCATGACCGGCCGCGTCGAACAACGCCAGGTGCGCGGTGTCACCGTTGACCGCGTAGTCGAACGCGTCGCCGCCCACGTCGTAGCACGGTTCGAGGATGCCGCTGATGATCAGATGCCCGGTCGAGAAGGTCAGCGGCGGTAGCTGCGCGCGCAGCATCTCCGCAGCCAGTTGCATCGGTGCCCGGCGCCGGAGCCGCTCGATCGTGTCGCTGTAGGAACTACGCGTCACGACCAGCTCGGCGAGCAGCGACGCGACCGCGGCGCAGTCGTCAACGCT